>JAODMY010000072.1 GCA_025465535.1 Glaciihabitans sp. | reverse complement strand
ATGCGTCTGCCCCCGTACGTACGGGGGCAGACGCATCACCCGGGGGCAGACAGGGGTCGGCAGAGGACAAACGACATAAACGCGAGTACGGGTCGGCGAGGCGGCGTGGAACAACGCCAGGTTCCCTACGCTCTTGTACATGACCCGCTTTGTCGCCGTCCTTCCGCTTGCTCCGCTCGCCGTCGGCGATGGATTCAGCGCGACAGCCTGGCCGCTCCACGTGACCATCGTGTCGAACTTCACGACGGACGCGACGGTTGAACGGATCGGCGCTGAGCTATCGACGAACGCCACTGCGATGGATGTCGAGGTCGGCGGCGAGGCGATGTTCGGTCCACGCGAAAACGTTCCTGTCTCGCTGGTGCGGCACTCCGAGCCGCTCGCGACGCTGCACCGCGCGCTCGTTGCCCGTCTACGCAGTCTCGATGTCGTATTCGACAACCCGAACTTCATCGACGCCGGCTACCGCCCCCACGTGACCGCGACGCGACACGCGAGCGCAAGCGACGGGGATCGACTGCGCCTCACGCAGCTCACCCTCGTCGACATGGAACCGCACGGCGACGCCGGACTGCGACGCGTGGTCTGGGAAACGGCTCTCGGCGACTAACGTTCTGCCATGCCCACCGTTCCCCACATCCTCATCGTCGTCGCGAGCACGCGAACGGTTCGGTTCGCCGACTATCCGCTGGCCTGGATCCTCGAACGCTCGGCACTGCGCACCGATTTCATGTTCGAGGTTCTCGATCTTCGCGATCACCCGCTGCCCTTCTATGATCTTCCGACCGCGCCGGCGCTCTCTCCTCGCCAGTACGGCTCGGACGAGGAGCGTGAGCTCGGCACAATTTTCGATCGAGCGGACGGATTTCTCATCATCACCAGCGAGCACAACCATGGCTACCCGGCTGGGCTCAAGAACGTACTCGATCACTTCTTTGCCGAGTTCAACCACAAGCCCGTCTCGTTCCTCGGCTACGGCAATGTCGGTGGAAGCCGCGCAATCGAGCAGCTGCGCCAGGTGGTCGCCGAACTCGACATGGTGTCCGTGCGCCCGACCGTGCACGTCTTTGGCATGCAGATGATGGAGATTCGTGCGAATCCAGAAGCCCGCCGCGAGGCCTTCGCTCGTCTCGAGCCCCGACTCGACATCCTCTTCGCCGACCTGCACTGGTGGTCGGCGGCACTGAAGGCGGCGCGCTCCGCGGGTTAGCCTGAGCTGGCTGGGCAGTGCGGCCAGCAGCGAGCGAGGGAGCTTCATGGCGGCGAGCATCGGACGCGAGACGCAGTCGGGGATCTTCCGAAATGGCGCGCTCGGTCGCGCTCCCCTCGTGCCCGCGGGCTGGTCCGCCCTCGAAGCTGCCGCGAGCAGAGTCATGTCTGAGGATGCGTGGGCCTACGTGGCCGGTTCGTCCGGCCTCGAGAAGACCACCGCCGCCAACTCCTCCGCCTTCGGTCGGTGGGAGCTGGTACCGCGGATGCTTCGGGATGCCAGCGTGCGCGACCTGACGATCGAGCTCTTCGGGACGAGGTACCCGTTTCCGGTGATTGCCGCGCCAATCGGCGTGCTTGAGCTCGCGCATCCGGAGGCCGACCTGGGGATCGCGCGGGCGGCATCCGCGCTCGGGATTCCGTACGTCGCATCGAACCAGGCCTCGATCGCGATGGAGGAGGCGTTCGCGGCGACACCGCGCGCGCCGCACTGGTTCCAGCTCTACTGGAGCAGCTCCGATGAGCTGGTGACGAGCCTCGTTACCCGTGCCGAACGGGCCGGTGCCGGGGCGATCGTGATCACCCTCGACACCCACATGCTCGGATGGCGCCCTCGCGACCTCGACCTCGCCTACCTGCCGTTTGCGCACGGGCTCGGCATCGCCCAGTACACGAGCGATCCGGTGTTCCGGAAGCTTGTCGTCCGGCGCGCCGCCGTTTCTCCCGCCGCGCCGCGCCCGAAAATCACTCCCGCGGTCATTCGAACCCTCCTCGACATGACCAGGCACTACCCGGGGAAGTTCTGGCCGAATCTGCGCTCGCCCGAGCCAAGAGCCGCGGTCGACACCTTCCTCGAAGTGTTTTCGAGGTCATCGCTCACCTGGGACAACCTTGATTTCGTGCGGAAGCTCACAAAACTACCCATCCTGCTGAAGGGAATCCAGCATCCGGATGACGCCGAGCTGGCAGTCAAACACGGCATGGACGGCATCATCGTCAGCAACCACGGCGGACGACAGCTCGATCGCGCGATCGGATCGCTGGATGCGCTGCCCACGATCGTCGATCGGGTCGCCGGTCGCCTGCCCGTCCTGTTCGACAGCGGCATCCGCGAGGGCAGCGACATCGCGATAGCCCTTGCCCTCGGTGCGAGAGCGGTGCTCGTCGGCCGACCGTGGGTCTACGGACTCGCGCTCGCAGGCGCGGCAGGCGCCGAGGCCGTGCTCCGAAATCTCGTCGCCGACTTCGACCTTGCGCTCGGCCTCAGCGGACATCGCGCGATCACCGAACTCGGCCAGGGCAGCATCCGCCGCGCCGACCGCTGACCGCTCAGCTGCATCAGCTCAGCCCCGCTCAGCGTCAGCCCAGCCCAGCGTCAACCCAGCTCAGGCGTTGGTCGCGGCAACCCACTCGTCGAGCTTCGCGCTGGCCGCTCCCGAATCGATCGCCTCGGCAGCGACGGCGAAATTCTTCGCGAGGCGTCCGGTCATCGGCAGCCGCATCTGTTCTGGATCGTTCGCGAGGTCGAACGCGGTGAGCCCGGCGGCCGCGTTCAGAAGCACGACATCCCGCACAGGCCCCTTCTCGCCCGCGAGCACGGCACGCGCCACGGCGGCATTGTGCACGGCATCCTTCCCTAGCAGCGACTGGATCTTCGCGGTCGGAATACCGAGGTCCGCCGGGTTCAGATCGTGCTCGGTGACGAAACCGCGCGAAACCTCCCAGATGTGGCTGTGACCCGTTGTCGTCAGCTTGTCGATTCCGTCGTCGCCACGGTAGACGAGAGCGTTTGTGCCCCTGGTCTGGAATACGCCGACGATGAGTGGCACCCGCTCGAGGCTCGCCACCCCGATTGCGGAGGCCTCGGGGCGCGCGGGATTGGAGAGCGGGCCGAGGATGTTGAACAGCGTCGAAATGCCGAGCTCTTTGCGGGTCGGTCCCGCGTGCCGGAATCCGGGGTGGAACATCTTCGCGAACGCGAATGTGATGCCGGTTTCCCTGAACACCGCGGCAACGCGCTCGGGCGGGATCTCGAGGTTCAGGCCAAGCGCCGACAACACATCCGATGCTCCAGATGCCGAACTCGCGCCGGCATTGCCGTGTTTGACGACCGGAACACCGGCCGCAGCGGCGATAACGGAGGCGATCGACGAGATGTTGAGAACCGCACCGTACGGGTCTCCGCCTGTACCAACGATGTCCAGTGCCATCGGATCCACATCCAACGGAAGCGCGTTCGCGAGCACCGCATCCCGGAACCCGACGATCTCGTCGACCGTCTCCCCCTTAATGCGAAGCGCGACCAGGAGACCGCCCAATTGGGCGGGAGTCGCCTCCCCGGCCATCACTGCCTGCATAGCCCATGTTGACTCGCTGATCGACAGATCCGAGCCCTCTACAAGATGGCTGAGAACGGTGGGCCAGGTGTGCTCGGACGTCATGTTCGAAATCCTAACGATTAGGGCGCGACTGGCGGCAGGAATGGAAGAACGGCCTCTCGTTATCGGACATAATGGAACAGTGACGAGCACCTCTATTACTCGCCCGGCCGGTATATCCTCTGTGAACCGGCCGAGCATTGTCGCGGTCGGAACGATCGTGTGGCTCGGCAGTGAGGTGATGTTCTTCGCGGGTTTGTTCGCGATCTACTTCACCCTGCGGTCGACTTCCCCCGTTCTCTGGGCCGCTGAAAGTTCCCACCTCACGGTGTGGTTCTCCGGCATCAACACGAGCATCCTGGTGGCGTCATCGTTCACCTGCCAGATGGGCGTCTTTGCGGCCGAGCGACTACAGCCGAAGCGGAAGAGCTGGAAGATCACCGAGTGGGGAATGGTGGAGTGGTTCTTCGTCACTTATGTGATGGGCGCGCTCTTCGTCATCGGCCAGCTCTATGAGTACGCAAACCTGGTTTCGGCTGGTGTGAGCATGAGCTCAGACGCCTATGGTTCGGCGTTCTTCCTGACCACAGGCTTCCACGGGCTCCATGTGACCTGCGGTCTCATCGCGTTCCTGCTGGTGATCGGTCGCGCGTACTCCGCGAAGAACTTCGGACACAAAGAGGCAACCAGCGCGATCGTTGTCTCGTACTACTGGCACTTCGTAGATGTCGTCTGGATCGCACTGTTCTTTGTCATTTACGTCCTCAAATAAACGTGCGAACAGGAAGAAGAATGGCGAAGTCCGCTAGTCAAGACCCCCTCACAAAGGGGCGAGTACGCAAGCAGGGACGACGTTCCCCGCTCGCATCCATTGCGCTAATCCTGATTGGTTTGGTTGCAACAGGCGGCGTGTACGCACTGTTCACGACCTCGGCAAACGCCTCGACGACAGCGGCAAGTAGCGCGCTGACCACAGAAGGTTCAAAGCTTTTTCAGGCCAACTGCGCAACTTGCCACGGTATGAATCTCGAGGGCACGAAGGTTGCGCCGTCGCTCATCGGCGTTGGCGCCGCATCCGTTGACTTCCAGGTTTCGACCGGACGGATGCCCGCTGCGGCAAGCGGCCCGCAGGAAGAGCAGAAGCCTTCCCAGTTCACCGCCCAGCAGACCCAGGCTCTTTACACGTTTGTCGCGTCAAAGGCCCCCGGCCCCGGAATCCCGTCGAAGGAATATCTCGGCGGTAACGACAACGCGGCCCAGGGCGCACTTTTGTTCCGCACCAACTGCGCGATGTGCCATAACGTCGCCGGTGCTGGCGGCGCCCTGACCGAGGGCAAGTTCGCGCCGGCACTAACGGGCGTGAAGGCGAAGACCATCTACGAGGCCATGGAAACCGGCCCGCAGAACATGCCTGTCTTCAATGACAAGAACCTGACGCCGATGCAAAAGGCCGATGTCATCACCTACCTCAAGTACCTGGACAACAACCCGTCGCCCGGTGGCCTCGACCTTGGCAACCTCGGACCGGTGTCTGAGGGACTCTTCCTCTGGATCTTTGGGCTCGGAACGATCGTCGGCGTCACGATCTGGCTGACTGCGAAGGCGAACTAATGGCACAGCACGGCGACAGCAACACTGCGTCGGGCACGGCGGTTAAGGTCTCGCGCGCTCCGGAATCCCCCGGCACCGGCGTCGTCCAGTCCGACATTCCGCAGAACCCCGGATTCCCGCCGCACAATCCGCGCATGACGGATCTCGATCCGAATAAAGAGAAGCGGGCGGAACGCCAGGTTGCGATCCTGTTCTTCCTTTCGATCATCGGTAGCATCTTCGCCCTCGCGGCCTATATCGCCTATCCGATCATTCCGGGAGACTTCGGCTCGATCCGGACGAACAACCTGTTGCTCGGGCTCGGAATCACCCTCGGCCTGCTCGGCATCGGCCTCGGCGCCGTGCACTGGGCCAAGCAGCTCATGCGCGAAGACGAGAGCGTCGAGCTTCGTCACGGTACGCGCGGCACCCCGGAGACTCGCGAGAAGGCCGTCGAGGTCTTCGAGCTCGGCAATGCGGAGTCCGGATTCGGGCGACGCACACTCATCCGGAACAGCATGATCGGCGCGCTCGTGCTGACACCTGTGCCCGCGATCGCGCTGTTTCGCGACCTCGCGCCGATGGCGGATCCGGTCAAGCTTCTCCAGCACACGATGTGGAAAAAGGGCACTCGCCTGACCCACGACCCAACGGGTATTCCGATCAAGGCTTCGGACGTCACCCTCGGCTCCGCGTTCCACGTCATTCCCGAGGGACTGCTTCAGCGCACAGACATGCTCGAGCAGAAGGCCAAGGCCGCGGTTCTGCTCATGCGTCTCCTGCCGCAGGACCTGCACGTCACCAAGGGACGCGAGACCTGGAACTACAACGGGATCATCGCTTACTCGAAGATCTGCACGCACGTCGGATGTCCCGTAGCACTGTACGAGCAGGACACCCACCACCTGCTCTGCCCTTGCCACCAGTCGCAGTTCGACATCACCCACGAGGCCAAGGTTATTTTCGGGCCGGCGCGACGTCCGCTTCCGCAACTTCCTATCACTGTCGACTCCGAGGGCTATCTTGTTGCCCAGAGCGACTTCCACGAGCCAGTTGGACCAGATTTTTGGGAGCGTGAAACATGACCACGACCACGGATACCTCCGCGGGCGTAGGCGCCCCGGAGGCACCACGGAGCACGGCTTTGGCCAAGCGTCCGTCGGTTACCGCTTCCGCCGCAAATTACATCGACGAGCGCACCAGCATCTCGGGGCTCGTCAAGGAACTCGGCCGCAAGATCTTCCCGGACCACTGGTCGTTCATGCTCGGCGAAGTTGCGCTGTATAGCTTCATCGTCATCCTGCTCACCGGCACGTTCCTGACGTTCTTCTTCCAGGCGTCGCAGACGCCGGTGGTCTACGACGGCACGTATCTGCCCCTCAAGGGCATCAATATGTCCGCCGCGATGAACTCGACGCTGCACATCAGCTTCGATATCCGAGGCGGCCTGCTCATGCGGCAGGTGCACCACTGGGCGGCACTCCTGTTCGTTGCATCCATCGGCCTGCACATGCTCCGCATCTTCTTCACGGGAGCCTTCCGCAAGCCGCGTGAGCTGAACTGGATGATCGGGTTCATTCTCTTCATCCTCGCGATGGCGGAGGGCTTCACCGGCTACTCGCTTCCCGATGACCTTCTCTCGGGCAACGGACTGCGGATCATCGACGGACTGATCAAGGGCCTGCCGATCGTCGGGACCTGGATCTCGTACCTGCTGTTCGGCGGCGAGTTCCCCGGCACGGAGATCGTGGGGCGCCTCTACACGCTGCACATTCTCCTGCTGCCCGCGATCCTTGTTGCCGCTCTAGGTGTCCACCTGGTTCTGCTCGTGATCAACAAGCACACGCAGTTCGCCGGGCCGGGGAAGACCAACGACAACGTCGTTGGCGTGCCGATCATGCCCGTGTTCGCTGCCAAGGCCGGTGGATTCTTCTTCATCGTCTTCGGCGTGATCATGCTGATGGCGTCGCTCTTCACCATCAACCCGATCTGGACCTACGGGCCCTACGATCCGTCTCCGATTTCGGCGGGTACCCAGCCAGACTGGTACATCGGTTTTGCCGATGGCGCGCTTCGTCTTGTCCCCTCGGACTGGGGATTCATGATCGGCGACTACACGTTCTCGCTGAACATCGTCGCGCCCGTCCTCGTCCTCGGACTCTTCATCGTCGCAGTCGCCGCCTATCCCTTCATCGAGGGCTGGATCACTGGCGACAAGCGCGAGCACCACATCGCTGATCGCCCCCGTAACGCACCGACCCGTACCGCGATCGGCGCCGCCGGCGTAACGTTCTACGCGGTCCTGTGGGCAGCAGCAAGCTCTGACCTCATCGCGACCCACTTCCTGCTGAGCATCGAGGGCGTCATTCGTACGTTGCAGATCACGCTCATCCTTGGACCGATCGTCGCGTACCAGATCACGAAGCGGGTCTGCCTCGCACTGATGAAGAAGGATCGCGAGATCGCCCTTCACGGCTTTGAGAGCGGCCGGATCGTTCGCCTTCCCGGTGGTGAGTACATCGAGGTCCACGAGCAGCTCAGCGACTACGAGCGCTGGCGCCTGGTGAGCTTCCAGGACTACAAGCCGCTCATGATTCGTCCGAATGCGCAGGGCAGGATCTCAACGCTCGAGCGCGCACGCGGGGCCATGTCGAGCTGGTTCTTCGAGGATCGCATCTCGCCAGTCACCAATACCGAGCTGGAGCAGGCACACGGTGCCGGCCACGGAGCGGTTGAGACCGGATCCGCTGACGGTCACGAGATCGGTACCGGCCACTAGCCACAGTTTCCAACGTCAGAGGCCATCCCGCTCACCGCGGGGTGGCCTTTTTCGTGCCCCCTCCCCGCGTCTGCCCCCGGGTGATGCGTGTGCCCCCGCACGTACGGGGGCAGACGCATCACCCGGGGGCAGACAGGATCAGCGGCTGGGCAATTACATCGCTTCGGCGAAGTGCTCGACCACGGGGAACGGGTCGTAGAAGTGATGCAGCAGCGCCTTCCAGGACTCGTACCCGGACGACGTCCGGAATCCATCCGTATGAGCTTCCACGGAGTCCCACTCCACGAGGAGCAGGTAGAGATTCGGCGATTCAATCGATCGCGACAAGGAGAGCGACCGAAATCCTGGCTGCCCGCTGATTAGGGGACGCGCTTGCGTGAATGCCGCCTCGAACTCCGGCTCGGAACCGGAACGCACCGGGAGAATCGCATGCTCAAGGATCATGCGCCCAGCCTTTCACACCTGCTGCAGGGCAAGTCCAGTACCCGCAGCGACGCTATCCCGGGAACGCAAAAATGCCCGGCAGGATTACCTGCCGGGCACCTCAGATATCAATTGGCGTCAGTGGCCGAAATATCCGCGCTGGTACTCGAAGATGAGGCCAACCAAGCTGATCGCAGCCAGTGGAACGGCGATAAAGCAGATCCAGTTCCCCACCGCGAGCCCGGTGAACATCAGGGCAGCGGACAGTCCGAGCGAGATCGGCCACCAGCTCCACGGGCTGAAGAATCCCTGCTCCGCTTCGCCGTCGTCGATGTCGGCGTCGGCGCGGTCCTCGGGAAGCTCAATGCCGCCCTGAGCACGGTGCAGACGCCAGACGTAGAACGCGATCAGCGCGCTGAGCACGCCGACCAGGCCGAGCCCGAGCCCACCAACGGGCTCCCACCGGCCATTCTCCGACGCGTTGCCGAAGGTCGGATCGACGATTCCCCAGATGATGTATCCGGCACACGCGACAAAGCAGAAGAGCGCAAGGATCGTAAACAGTTTCCACGCAGCACCCATGAGCTACCTCACCCTTCCAGTTGCCAGATCGTACGTCGCCACGTCCGGCGCATCCTTGAACGGGCCGACACCGGTCGACATCTCTGCCTCGGGGTGAGCCAGGTCGAAGGCCGGGGACTCCGAACGGATGCGCGGAATCGACGTGAAGTTGTGCCGGGGCGGCGGGCAGGACGTCGCCCACTCCAACGACCGCCCATAACCCCAGGGGTCATTCGTGGTGACCTTCGGAGCACGCCGAGCGGTGATGTAGACGTTGTAGAGGAACGGCAGGATCGATACACCGAGAAGCATCGCGCCGACCGTGGAGACCTGGTTCATCCAGGTCACGCCATCGGTGGGCAGGTAGCTCCAGTATCGACGCGGCATCCCCTCGACCCCGATCCAATGCTGGATGAGAAATGTCGTGTGGAACCCGATGAACAGCAACCAGAAGTGCACCTTGCCAAGGCGCTCGTTGAGCATCTTGCCCGTCCACTTCGGCCACCAGAAATAGAACCCGCTGAACATCGCGAAGACGACCGTGCCGAAGACCACGTAGTGGAAGTGAGCGACAACGAAGTAGGTGTCCGAGACGTGGAAGTCCAGCGGCGGGGAGGCGAGAATCACACCCGTGAGACCACCGAACGTGAACGTGATCAGAAAGCCGATCGCCCACATCATCGGAGTCTCGAACGTCACCGAACCACGCCACATCGTGCCGATCCAGTTGAAGATCTTCACCCCGGTCGGAACCGCGATCAGCATCGTCAGGAGCGAAAAGAACGGCAGCAGCACGGAGCCGGTGACGTACATGTGGTGCGCCCACACCGTCACCGAGAGGGCCGCGATCGCAATCGTCGCGTAGATCAGCGTCTTGTAACCGAAGATCGGCTTCCGACTGAACACCGGGAACACCTCACTGACGATGCCGAAAAATGGCAACGCGATGATGTACACCTCGGGGTGCCCGAAGAACCAGAAGAGGTGCTGCCACAGCAGCGCCCCACCGTTCGCGGCATCAAATACGTGGGCACCGAGGGTTCGGTCGGCACCGAGTGCGAGCAACGCAGCCGCCAGCACGGGGAAGGCCATGATCACGAGGATCGAGGTCACAAGGGTGTTCCAGGTGAAGATCGGCATCCGGAACATGGTCATGCCCGGAGCGCGCATCGTGATAATCGTGGTGATGAAGTTGACGGCACCGAGAATCGTACCGAACCCACTCAGCGCCAGGCCGAAGATCCAGAGATTGCCTCCGAGGCCCGGCGTGAACGTCGTCGAGGTGAGCGGTGCGTACGCCGTCCAACCGAAGGATGCCGCACCCTGCGGCGTAAGGAACCCGGCGACCGCAATCAACGATCCGAAGCTGTAGAGCCAGTAGGCGAACGCGTTCAGTCGAGGGAACGCGACGTCGGGCGCGCCAATCTGCAGCGGCATGATGACGTTTCCGAAGCCGGCGAAGAGCGGCGTCGCGAACATCAGCAGCATGATCGTGCCGTGCATCGTGAACAGCTGGTCGTACTGCTCGGGCGTGCCCACAAGAGCTTCACCCGGCTCGAACAGCTGGGCGCGGATAACCAGTGCCATCACGCCACCGAGGCAGAAGTAAATGAAAGAGGTAATCAGGTAGAGGTACCCGATCGTCTTGTGGTCGGTCGACGTGACCCAGTTGACGACCACGTTTCCCTTACGGGATGGGCCGGCCGGCCTGCCATAGGTGTGCTGGCGCTCGAGAGTTGCAGTCATCGTGTCTATCCGTTCGCGGCCGTGGTGCCCGGCAGGTTCGTGTTCGCATTGAAGTCAGCACCAAGCTGGCCCGGGTAAAGCTTGCGCTGGGCAGTGATGTAGGCGTTGTAGTCGGCCTGCGACACCACCTTCACCTGGAAGAGCATGAGCGAATGGTATTGCCCACACAGCTCTGCGCATTTGCCCTGGTAAGTCCCGATTTTCTCGGGGATGAAGTACATGTAGTTCGTCTTGCCCGGGATCAGGTCTTTCTTGTACAGAAAGTTCACGATCCAGAACGAGTGGGCAACGTCCCGCGAGTAGAGCTGAATCTCGACCCGCTTGCCGACCGGGAGATACAGAGTGTTCAGAGCGTCGTCGACGGTCTTGCCTGGCGTCGCGGGCTGTGCCTGGATGCCGGGGCTATAGACGTTCGCGTTGACGTAGTTGAAGTCCCAGGCCCAGCGCTTGCCGTAAACCTGGATCGTTACCTGCGGGTGCGCCTGAGGCTGCTCGATGCTGTTCTGGGTCTTCGCAGTGAAAGCGAAGAATCCGAGGACGAGAATGAGCGGCACGACCGTGTAGAAAATCTCGATCGGGAGGTTATAGCGCAGCTGAACGGGTAGTCCGGTCTGGCCCTTGCGGCGACGGTACACAACCGCAGCCCAGATGATCAGCCCCCAGGTGAGCACACCGACGCCGATGAGGACGATCCAGGAGGTATCCCAAAGGCCGATCACCTCGCTGGTGTGGTTGGTGGTATTCGCCCCGTTGCCCGGCAGGAATCCCTGCAGTTGCTGCTGGGTACACCCCGCAAGAGCGAGCATGACTACGACTGCGACGGGAGCGAGAGCCCAACGAAGACGGCGATTACGGCGCACGTGAAACCTCTCGAGATGACTAACTGGATTGCGGATTCAGTCTATAACCCCGCTTCCTAGTCGCCTCGCCCAGCAGGGCCGTTAAACACCAAAAGATCGAGCCTATTTGACTCGACCTTTGAAGTGTCTGGAAGCTTGCTGGCTAACTAGTGGAAGCTGTCTCCACAAGCGCAGCTGCTCGCAGCGTTCGGGTTGTCGATCGTGAAGCCCTGCTTCTGGATCGTGTCCTCGAAATCGATCGATGCACCATCCAGGTACGGCACGCTCATCTTGTCGACGACGACCTCGACCCCATCGCCGAATTCGACCATTGCGTCACCATCGAGGGTTCGCTCATCGAAGTACAGCTGGTAGATGAGACCGGAGCAACCGCCGGGCTGGACTGCCACGCGCAGGCGAAGGTCGTCGCGGCCCTCCTGCGCGAGGAGGCTGCGCACCTTGTCGGCGGCGGTGTCGGTGAGGCCAACGCCGTGAGCCGAAGTTCCGGTGGCTGGTGCGGTGATCGTGTCAGTCATAGCTGCTCCTTACAAGTGCAGAATTCCCGCGAGTGCGAGAAATCAAGTCCGTACGATTCTACGCTCGGGCCTCGAGCTTTGCGAGCAGGAGCGCCTCGGTGAGGATCGCGCGGCGAAACACGCCAAGGTGAAGGGACTCGTTCGGGCTGTGGGCCCGGGAATCTGGATCCTCGACACCGGTCACGAGGATTTCGGCATCCGGGAACACGGCGACGAGATCCGAGATGAACGGAATCGAGCCGCCGATGCCGGTATCGACCGGTTCCACGCCCCACGCCTCGCTCATTGCGGCGCGGGCATCGGCGACCGACTGTCCGCTGGTGTCGACGAGGAACGGATTGCCGAGGTCTGGGTCGCTGATTTCGATCCGGGCGCCGAAGGGTGCGTTAGCGCGAAGGTGCTTCTCCAGCGCGGCGTAGGCCTCCTCGGCCTGCTGACCGGGCGCGATTCGTGCGCTGATCCGGACAGTGACGGAGGGAACGAGCGTGTTCGACGCGTTCACCATGGATGGCGCATCGATGCCGGTAATCGTGATCGAAGGCGAGGCCCAGAGCCTGCTCAGGATGCTGCCCGTTCCGATCGGAGTCACGCCGTCGAGCAGTGCGGCCTCCTCACGCAGCAACTCTTCGTCGTAGGCCGGCGTCTCCATGTCGTGCGACGTCAGGCCTTCGACGGCAACCGATCCATCGTCATCCCACAGGGTCGAAAGCAACTTGATCGTTGCGAGCATTCCGTCGGGAACCGCTCCGCCGAACATCCCGGAATGCGACGCGTGATCGAGGGTCGAGACCTTCAACGCAAACGTCACGTTGCCGCGAAGGGCCACCGTGAGCGCCGGGGTGTCGGTGTTCCAGTTGTCGGAGTCGGCGACGACAATCGCATCGGCCTTCAATTGCTCGTGGTGCTTGACGAGGAAGTTCTTGAACGAGCGGGAGCCGAACTCCTCTTCCCCTTCAATGAAGAGAGCGAGGCCGAGGTCGAAATCGGTGCCGAACGCCGACGTGAATGCGCGGATGCTGGCGACGTGCGCCATGACGCCCGCCTTGTCATCGGCCGCTCCCCTGCCGTAGAGACGGTCGCCGCGGAGCGTCGGCTCGAACGGCGCCGATTCCCAGTCCTCATCCTTGCCGGGCGGCTGTACGTCGTGATGTGCATAAAGCAGGATGGTCGGCTTGCCGTTCCGGGCCGCCCGCGTCGCGAGGACCGCGGGCTGGCCAAGCTGATGCGAGTTGCCGAGCGAGTCGACGTCGCCGAGCGGGGCCTGCGAGATCTCGACGGTTTCGAAGACACCGAGTGCCTCGACGAGCGCCTTCACCGCTTCCGCACTCGCCGTCACCTGCTGAGGATCGAATCCGTCCCAGGACACCGAGGGGATCCGCACGAGGTTCGAGAGATCGGCGATAGCCGTCGGTAATCCGGCCTGTACGGCGTCGCGTAGTCGTTCCAGCGCCGCGGAACCATCTGAATCGGTCATGCGGGTAATCTTAAGGCGACATCGACTATCCCGAGGACTCACCGTGGCCAAAATAACCAAGAGCGACGCCGACGCAGACGCAGACGCGCAGCTCGACGGCGCAGGCGTGCCCACCAAGGGTCGCGCCACCCCCACTCGCAAGGAACGCGAAGCGGCGCGGAAGCGTCCACTCGTCGGCGCGAACACACCAGAGGCACGCAAGGCGAGCCGCACCGCTGCCCAATCGCAGCGCGAGCGCGCCCGAATCGGAATGCTCAACGGCGAAGAGCGCTATCTCATGGCCAAGGATCGCGGCGCCCAGAAGCGCTACGTTCGCGACTACGTGGATGCCCGCTGGAGCTTTGGCGAGATCCTGCTTCCGCTAGCCGGCGTGCTGCTCCTCGCTCTCCTCCTCAACCAGCAGCTGCAGGCGAACCTGACGTTAGCGTTCTACGGCTACGTGGTTCTCGTCATCATCGACTGCATCGTGTTCACCAGCCGGCTCAAGAAGAAGCTCGAAGCCAAGTTCGGAGCCGACAACATCGAGAGATTCCGCATGTACGGCTCGCTCCGCAGCATCTACTTCCGCCAGCTGCGCACGCCAAAGGCGCAGGTCAAGCGCGGGGCGTTCCCGAAGTAGTTCGGGTTCGCAGCCGTTCCTTCGGGCGCGCGGCCGTTCAGAAGTTCAGGGTCGCGCAGTTCAGGGTCGTGCAGTTCCGGGGCGCAGGCGTGCGAGTTCACGGTTGATCGTGCTCGCCCAGAACGGGCCGCGGTAGAGAAACGCGGTGTAGCCCTGCACGAGAGTGGCGCCGGCGCTGAGCCTGGCGGCGACATCCGCTCCCGTCTCCACTCCCCCGACCGAGATCACGCAGAATTCTGCGGGCACGACGGCACGGATGATTTGCAGCACCTCAAGCGATCGAGCCGCGAGTGGGGCTCCGGAGAGGCCCCCCGCCCCGGCCCGTTCGACCACCTCGCCGGCCGTCACCAGGTTCTCCCTCGAGAGCGTCGTGTTGGTCGCGATGATGCCGGCCAAGCCAATCGACACGGCCAGTTTCGCGATCTTCTCGATCTGCGCATCCGTCAGGTCCGGCGCGATTTTCACGAGGACCGGGGTGGATGCCGCGGCCTCGCGAACCGCGGAAAGCAGGGGTTCGAGCTTGTCGAGTTCCTGGAGTCCGCGCAGCCCCGGAGTGTTCGGGGAACTCACGTTGACGGCCAGGTAGTCGGCGAGGGGGCCGAGCTTGCGCGCGCTTTCCAGGTAGTCGGGGATGGCGTCGTCAACGGAAACAACGCGGCTCTTGCCGATGTTGATCCCGATGACCGGGCGACCACGCTTGTCGCGCACGCGCGCAATTCGCTCTGCGGCGGCGGCAGCGCCGTGGTTGTTGAACCCCATGCGATTGATGACCGCGCGATCCGGGATCAGCCGGAACAGTCGCGGCTTTTCGTTGCCGGGCTGCGGGATCGCCGTGATCGTGCCGACCTCGACGTGGGAGAAGCCAAGCTGGCCAAGCCCCTGGACGGCGAGCCCCTCCTTGTCGAACCCGGCGGCGACGCCGAACGGCGAGTCGAACCGCAATCCAAGCGCATCCACCGCGAGAGACTTCGCCGGCTTCGTGAACAAGCGCACCAGGCGCCCGATTCCGAGAATGGGCAGCGCGCGAATGACCAGGAATGCGAGCCCGTGAGCTCGCTCGGGATCCATTCGCTTCAGGACCGTGGTGAAGAGTGCGCGATACATCGGGGTTTAGGCTACCCGGTCAGCGCCGGTCCCCTGCACCCAGGCGCTCAGCACACCTGGCACCGGCACCGGCACGGGCATCGGCATCGGCATCGGCATCGGCACCCGAACCCCTGCACCCTGCACCCTGCACCCTGCACCCTGCACCCGTTCGCAGCCACGTCTCGCGCGAACTGACCGTTGTTGCCAGTCCAGACCGCCGCAACCGACAAGAACTGTCAGGTCTGAGGATCAGAGACCAAGGTCGGGAGCCCGGAGGTTGGTCGGCCGGTCAACCCGTCAGGACGTCGGTCAGCCGGTCGGTCAGCCAGTCAGTCAGTCAGCCAGTCAGTCAGCCCGTCCGTCGGTCGGTCAGCCAGTCGGTCAGCCAGTCAGTCAGTCCGTCCGTCCGTCGGTCGATCAGCCAGTCAGTCAGCCCGTCCGTCCGTCGGTCGGTCAGCCAGTCGGTTGGTCAATCAACCAGTCGGTCGGCCGGCTGGCGACCCGACCAATCCGCCGCCGCGCGACCACACCCGGCCGGGCCGCAATTGGCGCGAGCTGACAGTTGTTGTCGGTCCAGCCCACCGCAACGGGCAACAACTGTCAGGTCGGAGGGTCAGAGACAGAGGTTGGGAGCCCGGCGGCCACGTAATCACGCAGTCACGCAGTCACGCAGTCACGCAGTCACGCAGTCAGCCAATCTAGAAGTCAGAAGTCAGAAGTCAGAAGTCAGAAGTCAGAAGTCAGAAGTCAGAACCAGCAACCAGCAACCAGAACCAGCAACCAGCAACCAGCAGTTCTCGCTACTCCGCAGGTTCGCGCTGGTGCTCAACCCGAAGGAGCGTGATCGCCGTTTCGAAGTCCTCGAGGGACTCGAACGCCTGGTACACGCTTGCGAAACGCAGGTAGGCGACCTCGTCGAGTTCGCGCAGCGGAGCGAGGATCGCCAGTCCGATGTCGTTGGCATCGATCTGGGATGCGCCGGTCGCCCGAATGGACTCTTCGACTTTCTGCGCAAGGTTCGCAAGATCGGTGTCCGTGACCGGTCGGCCCTGGCAGGCCTTCCGCACACCAGAGACGATCTTTTCGCGGCTGAACAACTCGACCACGCCATTGCGCTTGATCACAGTGAGGCTGGCGGTCTCGGTGGTGCTGAAACGTCTACCGCACTCGGGGCACTGTCGGCGTCTGCGAATCGACAGGCCATCATCGCTCGTTCTCGAGTCGATGACACGGCTGTCAGGGTGGCGACAGAAGGGGCAGTACATGGTGCATAAGGATACGCGGAATGCCAATGTTTTCGCCGGAAGCAGCCGCAGCCGCCTCAGGCCGTTGAAGAGCTCAGGCTGTTGAAGAGCTCAGCCCGACGATGTGCTCAGCTCGACGGCGTGAAGCGCGCCGTCACGGCGGCGCCGTGCGCGGGAAGGTCCTCGGCATTGGCCAGCGCGACGATCTTCGGCTCGATTGCCTGCAGCGCTCCCCTGTCGTATCGGACGACCTGCTGCGGCCGCAGGAACGTGTACGCACCGAGCCCCGAGGAGAACTTCGCCTTTCCGCCGGTTGGGAGCACGTGGTTGGAGCCGGCCATGTAGTCGCCGAGGCTCACGGGTGAATAGTCGCCGAGGAAGATTGCGCCGGCGCTCTCGATGAGGTCGAGCACGGCGCCCGGTTCCTCCGTCTGGATCTCGAGGTGCTCGGGGGCATACATGTTGCTGAAACCAGCCGCCGACACGAGATCGCTGACGAGCACTATGGCGGATTGTTGGCCCCTGAGCGCCTTGGTCGCCCGATCGGCGTGCGGAGTGGATGCCGTAAGCCGCGCGAGCTCGGCCTCCACCGCGAGCCCGAGCTTTTCGGAGGTCGTCACGAGGATGGCAGCGGCCTCCTCGTCGTGCTCCGCCTGGCTGAGGAGGTCGGCTGCCACGAGTGTTGCATCCGCGGAGTCGTCGGCGATGATGAGGATCTCGGTGGTCGCAGCCTCCGAGTCGATCCCGACATCCCCGCGGACGAGCCGCTTCGCCGCCGTCACGAACACGTTGCCGGGGCCGGTGATGAGTTCGACCGGATCGAGCGTGAGCTCTGGTACTCCGTAGGCGAGGGCACCGATCGCGCCGGCGCCGCCCATGGCGTAGACCTCCTCGACGCCGAGAAGTCCGGCCGCGCCGAGAATCGTCGGGTGCACTGAACCGTCGAACGCCTTCTGCGGCGGGGATGCAAGCGCGACCGAACCGACCCCGGCAACGTGAGCCGGAACGACATTCATGACGACGCTGGACGGATACACGGCCTTGCCACCCGGCACATAGAACCCAACGCGCGCGATGGGCTGCCAGCGCTGGATGACCTCGGCCCCCGGGGCGAGGGACGTAACCGTCGGTGCGGGGACCTGCGCCTGCGTGGCCCTCGTGACCCGGTCGATCGACTCCTCGAGCGCATCCCGAACCGCGGGATCGAGATGCGACATCGCCGCCGCAATCTCGTCGGCGTGCACTCGCACGGCCGGCGGGCGCACACCGTCGAAGCGTTCTGCCTGGTCGAGGATGGCGTCTGTTCCGCGTGCGCGCACGTCGGCGATCAGGTCAGCCGCGATGGAGGAAACCGAGCTCACATCCACGACAGCACGAGGCATCAGACGGGCGAGTTCACTCTTGGACGGCTGGGCTTCACGAAGATCGATGGTCTGCATCATGGCCTCTCAACTCTATTCGTTGGCGGAATACGCCGAGTGCGACCAGAGTTAATCCCAACGTATGAATACATCCAATTCGGATCAGGACCCCATGGTGTTCGCGGTCGACGACCTCGACGCGTTCAAGCGGGTATTCCGCCGTCACGCCGCCGGGGTTGCAGCGGTTACCGCGCTCGATCCGGATGGCCAGCCGGTCGGATTCACCGCGACGTCACTGGCGTCCCTCGCCGCCGTCCCTCCGCTTGCCACGTTCAACATGGCTCAGATTGCCAGTGCGTGGTCGGCCATGACGGTCGGAAACCATGTCGCCATCCACACGCTCGGTCCGCGCACGCGCTACCTGGCCGAAAAGCTCGCGGGCGACAACGCCCTGCGCTTCGCGGGCGACCACTGGCATCCCGGCCCCGGGGGCATCCCGATCCTCGAGGGCGTCACGTCATGGATGCTCGGGAGAATCATCGAGGTCCATCCCGTGCACAACAGCGCGGTGATCATCGTCCAGATCGAAACGGGCGCACTCGGCCCGGAGGACGAGGCGCTGCTCTACCATGAGCGCACCTATCGCACGCCGGGCGCGCAGGTCTAGCACCCAACAGCGTCTGCCCCCGTGTGATGCGCGTGCCCCCGTACGTACGGGGGCAGGCGCATCAGGCGGGGGCAGACAGGGGTGTTAGTTGGAGCCGATCAGCTCAGGCAGCTGGGCCCCAGCAGCGTCTTGAGCTCGCCGTAGAGGTCGGCCGAGACCGTGACCGGATAGGGGATCTCGAACATCCGCGCGGTCTCGCCGCGCACCAGCTTGAGCCGCACCTCGTTATCGCCGGAGTGACGAATCAGCACGTCATTCAGCCGGCTCACGATGTCGGTCGTCGCACGAAACTCGGGCACGGAGATGACGAGCGGACCGCCGCCGAGACTCGTCCCGACATCCGGTGAGAACATGCTGACGGCGTGCAGGTTCATGCCGTCGTCGCGAACGCTGACCCGGCCGCGCACGACGACGATCGAGTCGCTTGTGAGGGCCGGTGCGAACTCCTGGTAGGTCTTGCCCATGAACATGACCGTGATCTCGGCGCCGAAGTCTTCGATCGTCACCATGCCGTACTGGTTCCCGGACTGTCGGGCCGTGCGATGTTGCACGCTGGTCATAAGGCCGGCGATCGTCACGGTCTCGCCATCACGCGCGACCTCACCGCTCAGGATCTCGGTGATGGTCGACGACGCGTGCTTCGCCAGCTGCGTCTCCAGACCCGCGAGAGGATGGTCGGAAACGTAGAGTCCCAGCATCTCGCGCTCGAACGCGAGCTTGTCCCGCTTCGACCACTCGGGCCGTTCCGGAACGCGACTGGACTCCTGCGGCTCGTCGAACAGGCTGTCGAAATCGAATCCGGCCTGGCCGGTGGCCTCCGTGCGCTTGACGTTGACAGCGCCCTCGACCGCATCCTCGTGGATCTCGAGCAGCGCGCGCCGCGTGCTGCCGAGCGAATCGAATGCGCCGGCCTTGATGAGCGACTCCACCGTGCGCTTGTTTGCGACTTGCACTGGCACCTTAGATAAAAAGTCGTAGAACGCGTCGAAGCGCCCCTTTTCCTCGCGCGCGGCCCTGATGCCTTCGACGACGTTGTAGCCGACGTTGCGAACGGCCCCGAGCCCGAAACGGATATCGCCGACGGCCGCACCCTCCGCCGCCGGAACAGCTGTGAAGTCGACGAACGACTCGTTGACGTCGGGGGCGAGCACCTTAATACCCATCCGGCGGCACTCGTTGAGATAGAGGCCTAGCTTGTCTTTCGAGTCACCGACGCTGGTCAGAAGAGCCGCCATGTACTCGGCGGGGAAGTTGGCCTTGAGGTACGCCGTCCAGTAGCTGAGCACGCCATAGCCCGCGCTGTGGGCCTTGTTGAAGGCGTAGTCGGCGAACGGCATCAGGGTGTCCCAGAGAACCTTGACGGCCTGCGCGCTGTAGCCGTTCTTCGTCATTCCGCCCTCGAAGTCGGCGTACTGCTTATCGAGCTCTGACTTCTTCTTCTTGCCCATCGCGCGGCGCAGGACGTCGGCCTGCCCGAGCGTGAAGCCGGCAACTTTCTGCGCGACCGACATCACCTGCTCCTGGTAGACGATCAGGCCGTAGGTGATGTCGAGGCTCTCCCGCAGCGGCTCCGCGAGCTCTGGATGGATGGCCTCGATGGCCTGCAGTCCGTTCTTCCGGAGCGCGTAGTTCGTGTGCGAGTTCATGCCCATCGGGCCCGGACGATACAGCGCGATGACGGCCGAGATGTCTTCGAAGTTGGTGGGTTTCAGCTGGCGAAGGAGCGACCGCATGGGTCCGCCATCCAGCTGGAACACACCAAGGGTGTCGCCCCGGGCAAGCAGGTCGTAGGTCTTCTGGTCGGCGTCGAGGTCGAGGTCTTCGATCACAAGCTTCGAGCCGGTGTTCTTTTCGATCATCTTGAGGGCGTCTTCAATGATGGTCAGGTTGCGAAGCCCGAGGAAGTCCATCTTGATGAGGCCGAGCGACTCAAGCGGAGGCTGGTCGAACTGCGTGATGATCGCGCCGTCGTCCTCGCGCTTCATGATCGGGAGCACCTCGAGCAGCGGTTCGGCCGACATCACCACGCCCGCCGCGTGCACCCCCCACTGGCGCTTGAGGTTCTCGATGCCGAGCGCGGTGTCGAAGACCTTCGCCGCCTCCATGTCGGTCTCGAGCACGGCGCGGAAGTCTGCCGCCTCTTTCCAGCGCGGCGCATCCTTATTGAGGATGTCGGAGAGCCCGATGTCCTTGCCCATGATGGCCGGCGGCATGGCCTTGGTGAGTTTCTCACCGACCGAGAACGGCATCCCGAGCACGCGGGCGCTGTCTTTCAGGGCCTGCTTGGCCTTGATCGTTCCGTAAGTGACGATCTGGGCGACGCGGTCGTCGCCGTACTTCTCGGTGACGTAGCGGATGACCTCGGGGCGGCGGCGGTCGTCGAAGTCGACGTCGACGTCGGGCATCGATACGCGCTCGGGGTTCAGGAATCGCTCGAAGATGAGCCCGTGCGCCAGCGGGTCGAGCTCGGTGATGCCCATGGCATACGACGCCATCGACCCCGCAGCGGATCCACGGCCCGGCCCAACCCGGATGCCCTGGCTCTTGGCCCAGGCGATGAAGTCGGCGACGACCAGGAAGTATCCGGGGAAGCCCATTTGCTTGATGACGTCGATCTCGTACTGTGCCTGCGCGAGGTGCGCTTCGGACGGAGCATTGTTGAAGCGGCGCTGCATGCCAACCGCGACTTCCTTCTCGAACCAGCTTGCCTCTGTCTCGCCCTCAGGCACGGGGAAACGCGGCATGAGGTCGCGATTCTCGAAGCTGACACCGACGCGCTCCGCGATGAGGAGGGTGTTATCGCAGGAGTCCGGATGATCGCGGAACAGGTGCCGCATCTGCGCCGCGGTCTTCAGGTAAAACTCGTCGGAGTCGAACTTGAAGCGGTTGGGATCGTCCAGCGTCGATGCCGACTGCACGCAGAGCAGGGCGGCGTGCGCGGTCGCGTCGTCGGCGTGCGTATAGTGCAGGTCGTTGGATGCGACCAGCGGGAGGTCGAGTTGCTTGGCCAGGCGCAGCAGGTCGTTCATGGTCCTGCGCTCGATGTCGATGCCGTGGTCCATGATCTCGGCGAAGAAATTGTCTTTGCCGAAGATGTCACGGAAGTCGGATGCGGCCTTCAGCGCCTCGTCGTACTGTCCGAGCCGGAGGCGGGTCTGCACCTCGCCACCCACGCATCCCGTCGTCGCGATGACGCCCTTGGAGTACCGGCTGAGCAGCTCGCGGTCCATCCGCGGCTTGAAATAGAAGCCCTCGATCGAAGCGAGTGACGAAAGCTTGAAGAGGTTGTGCATCCCCTCGTTGTTCTCGGCAAGGAGGGTCATGTGCGTGTATGCGCCCGAGCCACCGACGTCATCCGACGACTGCGTGCTCGCGCCCCAGCGAATACGCGTCTTGTCGCCACGCGCCGTGCCCGGGGTGATGTACGCCTCGGTGCCGATGATGGGCTTGATGCCAGCGGCAGTTGCCTTCTGCCAGAACTCGTAAGCGCCGAACATGTTGCCGTGGTCGGTCACCGCGATGGCGGGCATCCCCTGCTCCGCGGCGGCCGTGACGAGCGGTGCGACGCGCGCGGCGCCATCCAGCATCGAGTACTCACTGTGCACGTGGAGGTGCACGAACGAATCTGGAGAATTGGCCACGAACTCTTCTTACTGCTGAGGGGTCTGGTTTATCTTAAGCGACCCAAACTACGACACGCCGGTGACGTCGCTAAGACTCGCGGAGAACGTCCAAAGCGTGTTGCAGGTCGGCCGGATACTCCGAGGAGAACTCGACCCACTCCCCCGTTCCCGGGTGCCGGAATCCGAGCCGCATCGCCTGCAACCACTGCCGCGTCAACCCGAGCCGCGCGCTCAGAGTCGGGTCCGCGCCGTACATCGCATCGCCGACGCAGGGGTGCCGCTGGGCGGCCATGTGCACCCGGATCTGGTGGGTGCGCCCGGTCTCAAGGTGCACCTCGAGAAGTGAGGCTCTTGGGAAGGCCTCGAGCGTCTCGTAGTGCGTGACCGAGGATTTACCGTCAGCGGTGACGGCGAATTTCCAGGAACTCCCCGGGTGCCTGCCAATGGGCGCGTCGATCGTCCCGGTCGACGGATCCGGATGCCCCTGCACGATCGCGTGATAGATCTTCGAGACCTCACGGTCATGAAACTGGCGCTTGAGTTCCGTGTACGCCCGCTCGCTCTTGGCCACAACCATCAGACCGCTCGTGCCCGCGTCGAGGCGATGCACCACTCCGGCGCGCTCGGCCGCGCCCGAGGTCGAAACGCGGAAACCCGCGGCCGCGAGAGCCCCGAGAACGGTTGGGCCCTCCCAGCCCACCGAGGGATGCGCCGCCACCCCGACTGGCTTGTCAACAACCACGAGGTCGTCATCGTCGTACACGATCCCGAGATCCGGCACCGATTGCGGAACGACGACGGGTGCCAGCTTTGGCTGCCACTCGACCTCGAGCCAGGATCCGGCGCGCAGCCGATCGGATTTGCCCACCGCCGACCCGTCGACGGTGACGCCACCGGCCTCTGCAACCTCGGCGGCGAAGCTGCGCGAAAAGCCGAGTAGTTTTGACAGCCCGGCATCGACCCGTTCTCCTGCAAGACCGTCGGGAACCGGAAGACTTCGGGACTCCATGGTGCTACTTCTCGCTGTCTGCGGCCCTGGGTTCGCTGCCCGCCGTGGTCGCATCCGTCGACGAGATTGTTGTGGGATCGGTCGCCGCAGCTTCGGAGACAGCGGCTTCGGAGACAGCGACCTTCCGCGCGACGCGCTTACCGTCGAGACCGACGCCACGAATCGTCAGGATGATGAACAGCACCATGCTGATGCAAATCGCACTGTCCGCGATGTTGAAGATCGCCGGAAAACCGAAGACCTGAATGAAGTCGACGACGTGTCCCTCACCGAAACGCGGCTGGCGAAAAAGCCGGTCGCTGAGGTTACCGAGTGTGCCCCCGAGCAGCAGTCCGAACAGGATGCCCCAGCCGTACGAACGGATCCGGCGGGCGTACAGGATGATGAAGACGGCCACTGCGGCGGCGACGATCGAGAACACCCACGTCATTCCGGTGCCGATCGAAAATGCGGCCCCGGAATTCTGCACGAAGTGAAACTGCAGGAATGTTCCGAGAACGTTGACCTGCTGGCCCGCGACCAGGTTTTTGACGATCAGATACTTCGCGCCCTGGTCGAGAAGATAGATTCCTAACGCGACGACGGCCAGTACGAAGAGCACCCAAACACGGGGCTTCTTCGCACTGGCCTTCGACGCGGAATTAGTTGCCGGCAAAGCCCGGGTAGTTCGCCGGTGGAGGTGTCACGGGCGAAGCAAAGGTCTGGGCCGGTGCCGGCGCAGATCCTACGGACGATGCTGAGGGGCCACCAGCGGGAGCGAGAACCGCGGAAGTAGAATCCAGATCGCGAAGCTGGCTCTCGATGTAGCCCTTGAGCTTTTGACGGTACTCACGCTCGAACGTGCGAAGGCCGTCGATACGCTCTTCCAACGCAACGCGCTCCTGGTCGAGTATGCCGAGCTGTGCGCGCTGCTGAGCCTGTGCTTCCTCGGCGACACGAACTGCATTGGCCTGTGCCTCCTCGGCGACACGAGTTGCATTGGCGTGCGCCTCCTCGACCGTGCGGGTCGCAGTTGCCTGCCCCTCGGCGATGAGAGCGTCACGCTTCTCGACACCTTCACGAACGTGCTCTTCGTGCAGTCGACGAGCGAGCTGCAGGAGGTTGTTGGTGTTGCTCGGATCCATCGAGTTCGATTCACCCTCCGGCGCCACGTAGGCGGCGGGAGCGGGAACCGGAACCGACACCGGCGCGGCCTGTGGCTGTTCGAAACCAGAAGGAGCGGGAGCGGACTGGGTGCCGCTGCGCTGCAACTCGGCGACACGCGCATCGTTGGCAACGAGTCGCTGGCGCAGCTCCTCGTTTTCCTGGTTGAGGCGGCGCAGCTCTACGACGACCTCGTCAAGGAAGTCATCAACCTCATCCTGATCGTATCCCTCGCGGAATTTGGTCGGTTGGAAGCGCTTGTTGACCACATCTTCTGGTGTCAAAGCCATCGCCGTCACCTCAAAAACTTTCTCTCAGTGCTGTAGTTGCTCGCTCACGACGGTGTCGCAATCGAACCCTGTGCGTAACGAATTCATGCATAACAATTTGCTAACGCTAGCAACATTTGTCACACGCGGGTACATGGGTTGCAGATCCCAGAGTACACGCGCGATACGTGTATGGGGATTGCAAATCAATACGGGGAATTCAACGCAAGCGAGGCTAACTCGCTCGCGTCATTTCCCGATGCTTACTGCTGGAAGAACGACGCCTCGACGTCCGAATCGGCCTCCGCCGACTCGCCACTCACCGCGACGTGAGCCGGCGACAACAGGAAGACCTTGTTGGTCACCCGCTCGATCTTGCCGTAGAGGCCCTGGGAGAGTCCGCTTGCGAAGTCGACGAGGCGACGAGCATCCGGCTCTGACATCTGGGAGAGGTTGATGATGACCGGGATGCCCTCGCGGAAATTCTCGGCTATCACCTGCGCGTCCTTGTACTGGCGCGGGTGGACTGTGAGGATCTCGTTCATCTCGGTCGGACCTGCCTGCTTGGGAGTTGGTCGACGAAGCGGAGTGACCGGAGCCGATCTGCCCACGGTCGGTGCAACGTGTTGGACTGGAGCGACCGGCGCGGATGGTGTCTCATCCTCGTATTCGAACTCCTCATCGGCGAGCCCAAGGTAAACCATGGTCTTGCGCAGCGGATTTGCCATTGTGTGCCTCCAGAGACTGTTTCTTCTGAGCCGAGATTAACCGGCATCAGGGCGTTTCCCCGTGATTGCGGTCCCAATGCGCAGGTGTGTCGCGCCCTCGAGGATCGCTTCGCGGAAATCACCCGACATTCCCATCGACAACGCGGACGCCAGGGGCGCCTGCGCAAGCATCCGGTCGGAAGCTTTCCTCACCATCTCGAACGCGCGGCGGGGCTCTTCGTCGAGCGGCGCGACCGCCATGAGGCCGCGTAGACGGATCGAAGGAACGGCCAGGACATCCTCGACCAGAGCGTCGAGATCGGCCGCCACAACGCCACCCCGACGCGGATCAGCGGTGAGATTCAGCTGGATGAACGCGTCAACCGACTTCCCGGTCGTGGCTATCGCAGCCACAATTGACGCGCGATCGATTGACTGGATGACACTGGCGTAGTCGAGCACCGCCCGCACCTTGTTGCTCTGCAGCTGGCCGATGAAATGCCAGGTGAGATCGAGGTCGGTGAGCTCGGCGGCCTTGGGTGCGGCGTCCTGGTGTCGGTTCTCGCCGATGTCTCGCACGCCGAGATCGGCCAGCTCTCGCACGAGGGATGCGGGATGGAACTTCGTCACCACCACCGTCGTGATCTCGCTTGGGCTCCTGCCAGCGACGGCGGCGGCATCCGCTACCGCCGTTCGCACCCTCTCGAGCCGCTCGGCGAGCGGCGCCTCATCAGGTGGCACGACGCAAGTCCATTTCGAGAGTCAGATCCATTCGGAAGTTCAACCGGCTCTACTTCAAGAAGTCGGGAACATCCAGTTCGTCGTCGACATCGTCATCGAAGGCGTGGTCGATCGGTGTCGTGGCCGGGCGTTCGCTGTCGGCCCAGTTCACATCGGGCGAGGCAATAGCGTCGGCCAGGCTGGTGCCTGCGGCCGCTGCCAGCACACCCGTTCCCGCGCCGACGAACGTACTGCGCCTGTTGTCCTTTTGCTTTGCGGCGGGCTCTCCGCCATCGAATCCCGCAGCAATGACGGTCACACGCACCTCGTCACCGAGAGTGTCGTCGATGACGGCACCGAAGATGATGTTGGCCTCGGGATGCACGGCCTCCTGGATGAGGCGAGCGGCGTCGTTGATCTCGAAGATGCCGAGGTTCGATCCGCCCTGGACCGAGATGAGGACGCCGTGGGCTCCGTCGATGCTCGCCTCGAGCAGCGGGGACGCGACAGCAAGTTCGGCGGCCTTGATCGCCCGGTCGGCTCCGCGCGACGATCCGATTCCCATGAGCGCAGAACCGGCACCCTGCATGACCGACTTGACGTCGGCGAAGTCGAGGTTGATGAGGCCGGGTGTCGTGATCAGGTCCGTGATGCCCTGGACGCCAGCGAGAAGCACCTGGTCGGCAGTCGCGAAGGCTTCCAGCATGCTGATGCCACGATCGCTGATCTCGAGAAGACGGTCGTTCGGCACGACGATGAGCGTGTCGACCTCGTTCTTCAGCGACGCGACTCCGGTCTCGGCCTGGGACGCGCGGCGCTTGCCTTCAAACCCGAACGGCTTCGTGACCACACCGATGGTCAGCGCGCCGATCGATTTGGCAATGCGTGCGACGACGGGTGCGCCGCCGGTTCCGGTTCCGCCACCCTCGCCCGCTGTCACGAACACCATGTCCGCGCCGGCGAGTGCCTCCTCGATTTCTTCAGCGTGATCCTCGGCGGCACGACGGCCGACCTCGGGATCCGCGCCGGCGCCGAGGCCACGGGTAATCTCGCGACCGACGTCAAGCTTCACGTCTGCATCGCTCATCAGGAGCGCCTGGGCATCCGTGTTGATGGCAATGAATTCAACCCCGCGCAGGCCGAGTTCGATCATGCGGTTGACGGCATTTACGCCGCCACCGCCAATACCGACCACCTTGATCACGGCTAGGTAGTTCTGGTTCGATGTCACGTCCGGCCTCCGCTGATAACTTCCATCCTGGCTCTAACCTTCAACCTCCGGTAGAAGATTAAAGTTATGCTCAGTATGCATTTCCTGAGTTGAAGGTAGGTCGCCGAAGCGACAGTGACCGGCAAGCGCCCCCGCGTGTTGCGAAACAGTGCGGAACGAATGATTGCTCAGCCCTGGCTGGCCGGCGGTGTCGACGTCGGCGCGGGAGTCGGCTTCGGGGTCGGCACCCCGCGACCGCAGGCGACAACCAGCGGCGCCGTGACGTTCAGCACCGGCATCGACTGGCACTGCTTGATCTTCAGCATCGCCGCGAGCACAGTCGCCTTCTCGTTGGACTGGGCTGAACTCCCCCAGATGACGGTGTGCTTACTGCCGGAAAACGTCAGGCTGACGTTGTCGAGTGTGCTCGCGGAAATAGTGTCGATCTGGCCGGAAAGGGATGTCGGCATCGCCAGCAGGACCTTCACTGCCGCCTCGAACGCCGCACCCCCGACTTTGGCGCTCCCAATCTCGATCACCGGCAGGTTCCCAGGGGTCGTCGACTTCTTCAGTACGACCCCGGCCGGATCAACCTGGTCGTAGACATTCCCCACCTTGACGACGCCGATCGCCTGGCGTTCGACAATCCGCACGACGAGTGTGTTCGGGGGAATGATCTCAGTGACGTAGCTTCGGATGAGGGTGAAGCGCGAGAGGTCGCGATCGATCCGGCTGGTGTTGAGGAGAGCGAGCGGGGTACCGAGCTGGTCATCCAGCGCGCTTTGGACAGCGGCAACCTTGACCGAAGTCGCACCCTCGACCCTGATGGTGCGCAGGGCGAGTATGGGCGAGAAGATCGCCACGGCAAGCACTGTGACAAGGACGACAAAGATCGCGCCGACGCTCAGCCAGGTCAGGCGCCTGCGACGACTGCTCCGAGTGAATCTTCGGGCTTCGGCACGCTCGATCCTGCGCTGGGCGCGCTCAAGGGCCCGCGCTGAGTTTTTCGGATCCGGAGCCTCAACGGTCGCCTCGCCCCCAGCCTTTCGCGCGGCTCGAGACGGATCCGCGGATTTTTCCGGAGCGGATTGTGTCGCAGCCGACTGCGTGGCTTTACCAGGTGCCGCCTTGCCCGGTGTGGGCTTCCCCGGCCTGGGCTTAGCCTGCTTCCGGTCTTTTGGGGGCGCCGGAATCTCCGGTCGGTCGAAGCCCTCTGGACGCTTCACCGCGATTCGCGATTCACGCCGTCGCCACCGGAGTTGCCTCGGCCGTGGCTTCGAGCGATGCAAGGATCTGCGGCACGATTCGGTACACGTCGCCACAGCTCAGCGTCATGATGATGTCGCCCTCGCGCGCGAAGGCCGCGGCGTGGTCGGCGGCCTCCTGCCAGTCGGGCAGGTACTCGACGTGGCTCGGGTCCGCGAATCGCTCAGACACCAACGCACCCGTGACGCCGGGGATGGGATCCTCACGCGCACCGTAGACATCAAGCACCACGGTGTGGTCCGCGAGGCGCTCGTAGGTCTCGGCAAACTCGCCGGCCATCATCTTCGTGCGGCTGTAAAGGTGCGGCTGGTGGACGGCAATGATCCTGCCGTCCCCGACCACCGTGCGAGCGGAAGCCAGCGCGGCCGCGACCTCGGTCGGATGGTGCGAGTAGTCGTCGTACACGCTGACTCCGCGAACGACGCCGCGCAACTCGAACCGGCGCTCGGTGCCGCCGAACGTCGCAATCGCATCGAGCGAGGCCTGCGGATCGAAACCCATCCCCACGAGAACCGCGAAAGCTCCGGCAGCGTTGACGGCGTTGTGATGCCCTGGCACGCGAAGCTGGGCCGCGTAGTCCGCTCCCTGCCAACGCACCGAGAACGACACCGGACCGTTCGTGACAACCGAGTGCAGGCGAATGTCGGCGGCGGCATCCTCGCCGAAGGTCAGGATGCGCTTGCCCGCGAGCGACTTCGTCACCCGGATCGCGCCGGCATCGTCACTCGAGACGACGACGAGCTCTGCGGCCGCGTTTGCGAAGCTGACGAACGCGGCGTCGAAGGCCTCGTGCGATCCGTAATGGTCGAGGTGGTCGGCATCCACATTGGTGATCAGCGCTACGGCGGTCTCGTAAAGCAGGAAACTGCCGTCGGACTCGTCCGCCTCGACGACGAAGATCTCGCCTTCGCCGCGCGCGGAGCTGACACCGAGCGACTCGATGACCCCGCCGTTGACGAAGCTCGGATCCTGCCCGAGTTCGAGCAGGGCCGTGATGATCATGCCGGTCGACGTCGTCTTGCCATGGGCACCGGCGACCGCGACAAGGCGCTGCCTGTTGATCAGCCAGGCGAGAGCCTGAGATCGGTGCAGAGTAGGGATTCCCCGCTGTACCGCGAGCAGGTACTCGGGGTTGTCGGGCCAGAGCGCGCCGGTGTAGACCAGCGTGTCGGCGTCACCGAGATTGGTCGCGTCGTGCCCGATCGCGATGGTCGCGCCGAGTTCGCGCAGGGCCTCCGTGTTGTGGTTCTCGCTTCGATCCGATCCCGTGACCCGGTGACCGGCGGCGAGGAACAGGCGAGCGATCCCGCTCATCCCGGAACCGCCAATACCAACGAAGTGGAGCGATCCGAGCTCGGCGGGCAGAGGCTGCGTTAGGTCGGGCTTGATCATCGGAATCGATTTTAGGCCAGGGCGCGCTTCAACAGGTCGACCATGCGGTCGGCGCCGTCGCGGGTGCCGACGGTCACGATGCGCGCCGCGAGTCGCGAGATGGCGGCGGGATTGCGTAGGAGCGGAACAAGGTCGCTCGCGATCCAGGCTGGGGTGAGGTCGGCATCGGCCAGCAGGATCGCTCCCCCGGCATTGACCGCGTCCTTCGCGTTGAAGCGCTGCTCGCCATTCCCGACCGGATACGGCACGAACACCGCGGGCAGCCCCACGGCCGCGAACTCGCTGACGGTCGCCGAACCGGATCGCGCGATCGCGAGGTCCGAGACTGCGATCGCCAGGTCCATCCGATCGCAGTACCTGAGCAGGTGATAGTCGGCCTGGCCGAGATCGGCAAGCGTGGATGCCGCCCCCGCGATGTGCAGGACCTGCCAGCCCGCGCCGAGAATGTTGGCGATGCCGTCGTACACGGCCGTGTTGATAGAACGCGCGCCGGTCGATCCTCCGGTGACGAGCAGGACTCGCTTGCTCGCGTCGAGCCCGAAGAAGGAGTACGCCTCCGTGCGCGCGGCGTGCCGGTCCAGCTGTTCGATCTCGCGACGAAGCGGCATCCCGACCCAGGTCGCACGCGGCAGCTTGGTTTCGCGGAAGGCCACTCCGATGAATCGGGTGTATCGCGCGCCGAGCCGGTTTGCGAAGCCGGGCTTCGCGTTCGCCTCGTGGAGGGCGAGCGGTGTCCCGGAGAGATGCGCGGCGCGGTAGGCGGGAGCCGAGGCGTAGCCGCCGAAGCCGACCACGACATCCACCTTTCGCTCCTCGATGTAACGGCGCGTCTGGGCGACAGCGGCACGGAAACGACGGGGAAACGAAAACGCGCTTCTTCCGAGGCGCCGAGGGAACGGCAGCCGCTCGATGGTCAGCAGCTCGTAGCCGCGCTCTGGAACGAGTCGCGCCTCGAGTCCCTCACTCGTGCCGAGCACGAGAACTGTCGCATCCGGTTCCCGATCCCTGATGCGGTCGGCGACCGCCAGAAGCGGATTGACGTGGCCGGCCGTACCACCGCCGGCGAGAAGGTAAGTCGTCACTGTCGCACCGGTGCGTGTCGGGCGAAGGAGAGCACGACCCCGATCCCGACGAGGGATGCGATGAGGGAGGAACCACCGGCGGAGATGAGCGGTAATGGCACGCCGAGGACGGGCAGGAATCCCAGAACCACCGCGATGTTCACGAAGGCCTGGCCGATCAACCAGATCATGACGCCGCTCGTGACGACCTTGGCGAACGGGTCGGTCGAAGTCCGGATGATACGAACGAACGAGATCGCGAGAACCACAAAAAGCGCGAGAACCAGCACGGCGCCGATCAGCCCGAGCTCTTCGCCGATGATTGCGAACAGGAAGTCATTCGATGCCTCTGGCAGCCAGCCCCACTTGACCTTCGACTCGCCGAGACCCGACCCGAAGATGCCGCCGGATGCGATTCCCCACCAACCGTGGACGGTTTGCCAGCAGGTTCCGTTGTGGGAGTTTTCATTGGCGCAGCCGCTCAACCAGGTGCTGATGCGGCTCGTTCGAGACGAGGTCACCTGCGTGAGGATGAGCGCACCGGCGATTATTGCCCCGAGAGCGACGCCGATGATGCGCAAGCGCACGCCCGCGTAGAAGAGGCAACCGAGAACGATGGCCGCGAGAATGATTGCCGTCCCGAGATCCTTGCCCGCGAGCACGAATCCAATCGCGATAACGACGACGGGGGCGATCGGAAGCGCGACATGCTTCCAGTCGTTCAGCAGGTTCTTCTTCGCCGCGAGTACCCAGCCGACCCAGAGGATCAGGGCGAGCTTGACCAGCTCCGACGGCTGCCCCGTGAACCCGCCGATGCGGATCCAGTTGCGATTGCCCTGGTAGGTGTAACCGAGGCCCGGCACGAATACCAGCAGCTGCAGCCCGACCGTCACAATCACGGATGGCCACGCCCACTTGCGCCAGAACGAGGTCGGCATCCGCGACGCGATCAGCATGAGCGGAACACCGATGAGCGCATACAGGCCCTGCCGCGAAAACGAACTGAAGAAATCGTTGCCGGTCGCGGCCGACGCGCCGTCTTCGACGGATGACGACGAGAGCACCATGACCAGCCCAAAGAGCACGAGGAACAGTGTCGTTCCGAGCAGCAGGAAGAACGTGCTGGTCTCCGCGCCGAACACCTTCTGCACGACCACGATCGCCGTTGCGCTGCCGCCCCGTCGTGCGGGTCCGTCTTGCTCGATCGGGTTCGCGAGCGGATCCGTGGATCGTCCCGACTGCGGCCCGGCGCCTGGCCTAGGGATGCGCGGAGGTCGAGTCGTCGTCACTCGATTTCCCTCCAAGATGATCTCGCACAGCCTCCGTGAATTGCCTGCCCCGGTCGCCGTAATCCACGAACTGGTCCATGGATGCCGCGGCCGGCGCCAACAAGACGACGTCCCCCGCCTTCGCAACGGCCGCAGACAGTCTGACGGCCGCTGGCATTACCTCTTTAGTTTCATCGGTGTCGACCTCGAACACCGGCAGTTGCGGCGCGTGTCGCTCGAATGCCGAACGCAGCGCGGAACGGTCCACTCCGATGATCACGGCGGCCGAGAGCCGTCCGGCCTGCGATCGGACCAGCTCGTCGATGTCAACGCCCTTCAGCAGGCCGCCGACGATCCAGACCACGGAGGGATGCGCGCGCAGCGATGCCTCGGCCGCGTGCGGGTTTGTCGCCTTCGAATCGTCGATCCAGAGGATTCCGTCGACGGTCGCGATGACCTCGGTGCGGTGGTGGTCGAGCTCGAAGGTGCGTAGCGCCTGCCGAATCACCGCGGGTGCCACGTCGAAGGAGCGTGCAAGCGCGGCCGCGGCAAGGACATCAGCGACCAGGTGCGGTGCTCCGAGACCCGCCGAAACGAGATCCTCAACCGTGGTGAGCTCGAGAGCGGTAGTTGCCCGCTCCTCGAGAAACGCGCGATCGCACAGGATGCCGTCCACGATTCCGAAGTCGCTCCGGCCCGGTGCATCCAGCCCGAAACCGATCGCCCGGCAGCCTTCGATCACCTCGGCCTCTTCGACGAGGCGAAGGGTCGCTTCGTCGCCGCGGTTGTATACCGCCGCGACCTTCGTGTTCGAGTAGACCTTTGCCTTGGCTGCGCGATATCCCGCAGCGGAGCCGTGCCAGTCGAGGTGGTCGTCCGCGATGTTCAGGCACACGCTCGCCCACGGGGAGAGCGATCCGTTCGCCGTCTGGCCGAGCCAGTGCAACTGGTAGCTCGAGAGCTCAACCACGAGCACGTCGAAACCGGCGGGATAGCGGACGGCGTCGAGGACCGAGAGTCCGATATTGCCCACAGCGGCGACTCTCCCGCCGCCCTCCTCGATCATGTGGGCCGTCAACTGGGTCGTCGTGGTCTTGCCGTTGGTCCCGGTCACGAGGATCCACTCCGCGACCGGAGTGACCTTGTCGCGCACCCGCCAGGCCAGCTCGATGTCACCCCAGACCGGAGTGCCGCGCTCTGCCGCCCAGAGGAGAACCGGGTTGTCGGGATGGAAGCCGGGCGAGACGATCACGAGCTCTGGGTCGAAGCCGACTACCTCATCCGGGACACTCTGAAGGTCGTGCTCGAGATAGCCGCCACCGATGACGTCGAGCAGCTGTTTCTGTTCGTCCCTCGCCGATGATGCCGCGACCAGCACCTCGGCCCCGAGCTCGACGAGCGTGTCGGCAACCGAGAATCCCGTGACGCCAAGGCCGAGCACGAGCACCCGGATGGAGGCCCAGTCCGAGTTCCAGCTTGTCAGTTCGTCAATACTCGTCATGATCTGGTGCTCACGATGCGCGCGAAACCCACTCTAGGTAGAACAGCCCAACCCCGACGGCAACGAACATGGCGGAGATGAGCCAGAACCGAACCACGACGGTGATCTCTGCCCAGCCCTTCAGCTCGAAGTGATGATGCAACGGACTCATCAGGAAGATCCGCTTGCCGTGCGTGATCTTGAAGTACACCCTCTGCACGATCACCGACCCGGTGACGATGAGGAACAGTCCGCCGATGATGACGAGAAGAAGCTCGGTGTGGCTCAGGATGGCAAGGCCGCCGAGTGCGCCGCCGAGCGCGAGAGATCCGGTGTCGCCCATGAAGATCTGTGCGGGAGAGGTGTTCCACCAGAGGAAGCCGATGAGTGCCCCGGTGATACAGGCTGCCGTCACCGCGAGGTCGAGTGGATCTCGCACCTGGTAGCAGAGGTCCTGGACGTGTGGATCGAGCCTGAGGTTGTTGTAGCAGTTCTGGTTGTACTGCCAGAAGCCGATGAAGATGTAGGCGGCGAGAGCGAAGATCGTGGCACCGGTCGCGAGGCCGTCGAGGCCGTCCGCGACGTTGACGCCGTTCGACGCACTGACGATGATGATGGTCGACCAGAGCGCAAACAGGATCGCACCGATCACGACACCGAACGTCATGAAATTGAGCCATGGAATGTCACGCACGGCAGAGATGAATACCTCAACGCCGTGCTTCGAGTCGGCCGCGAATCCGACCGGAGTGAGTCCGTCCTGGTCGGGAAAATTGAGCGCGATTGCGGCGAAGCCCGAGGCCACGACCACCTGGCCGGCAATCTTCGCCCATCCGGTGAGGCCGAGGCTGCGCTGGCGCCGCGTTTTTAGGAAGTCGTCGATGAATCCCACGACGCCGAGCCCGACGACCAGGAAAAACACCATGAGGCCAACCAGGGTGAGGGGAACGCGTGCCACGAGATGGCCGACAAGATAACCGAGCCCCGAGCCGAGGATGAAGACGATTCCGCCCATGGTGGGCGTCCCACGCTTGGCGTGGTGGCTCTGTGGTCCGTCATCGCGGATGAACTGGCCCCAGCCGAGACGTCGAAAAAGCTTGGCGAAGCTCGGCGTCAGAAAGAGTGTGAAGGCCAGCGAGACCGCCGCACCGACGAGAAGGGCAATCACTTGGCAACACCGGTAAGTCGGTGAGCGAGTGCGCCGAATCCCGAGAGGACCGAAGATTTTACGAGCACGATATCCTCTGGACCCAAATCTTCACGCAGCAAATCGTATGCCTCATCCGGCGTCCCGACTAACTCGGACTCGCCGTCCCAGGAGCCTTCGAGGCCTGCGGCATTGTGGATATGGCGGGCAGCATGACCAACCACAATCAGCTTCTGCACATTGAGTCGAACCACAAGCCGACCGATCCGGTCGTGCTCGTCGTTCGCCTCGGCAGCCGGAACATCCAGCTCGCCGAGTAGGGCAATCGACCGTCCAGATTCACCGCTCAACTGGACGAGCATCTTGAGCGCTGCGGCGGTCGAATCCGGGCTTGAGTCACCGATTGCATCACCGATATCCGCGATGATCAGGGCGCCGGATGGCGACCGAAGCAGCTCGGTGTGGCTCAGATCCAGGTTCGATGGAAAGTCCGACTCGTCGAGTCGGCCGCTCGTGAGGTCCACGATCTGCGAGAGCGTTATCCCGCTCATTCCCAGCCCGCCTCTTGAAGCGCGGCGCGGGCTTCCTCCCTGGCCGAGTAGGGCGTCCTCACGCCCTCGATGTCGCGATAGTCCTGGTGTCCAGGCCCGGCCCAGAGAATCGAATCCCCCGGCCTCGCGAGGGAGACCGCCTTGCGGATCGCCGCCTCCGGGGGGCTCACCTCGTAAATTTCGGGCTGGTGCTCCGCGAGGGCTGCGCCTTCGAGGAGAGTCTTGCGAATCGATGCCGGATCCTCGAAGCGGGGGTGGTGATCCGTGATGACGAGGATGTCCGACCCATCCGCCGCGACCCGTCCCATCTCGTGCCGCTTGGACGCATCCCTGTCCCCATCGGCACCGAACAGCATGATTGTTCGACCGGGGGTGAGATTGCGGACCGCGGCAAGGGTGTTGAGGAAAGCATCGGGGCTGTGACCGAAGTCCACATAGACCGAAGGGCCTCGATCGCCGGAGACGCGCTCCGTGCGACCGGGAAGGTAGGCGACAATTCCGCCGTCCGCCTCGAGCGCCTGGCCGATCGCCTCGAGCTCGAACCCGGCCTCGACCAGCATGACGATCGCGAGTCCGGCATTGGCCGCCATGTGCCAGCCGATGATGGGCACGCGAGTCGTGAGCGATCTCCCCTCGGGGCCGGTCAGCGAGAACTCGGTGTACGCGGCACGCTCGTCGAGGATCTTGACGGTCCACTGTGCGTCCACGCCGGCAGTCGCCGAGATGGTCGTCACCGGAATGCGGGATTCCTCGACCACGCGCTGGCCCCAGCTGGTGTCGAGCGAGACGACACCTCGCTTCGCACGATCCGGATCGAACAGCTCGAGCTTGGCCTGGAAGTACTCCTCGAGGTCGGCGTAGTCGTCGAGGTGGTCGTGGCTGAGGTTGGTGAAGGCGACCACGTCGAAGAAGAGTCCGTCGACGCGATTGTGGGTGAGAGCCTGCGCGCTGACCTCGACGGCAACGGCACGGACGTTGCTCTCGCGCATCCGCGCAAGCAACGCGTGCATCTCACTCGCCTCGGGGGTCGTCAGCCGCGAAACGATGCTGAGGTCGCCGATGTGGCGCTCCGACGTGGAGCTCAGCCCCGCAACGAGGCCGAGCTGCTTCAGGATCCCTTCGAGCAGGTACGAGACCGACGTCTTGCCGTTCGTGCCCGTCGTCCCGAACAGCAGCGGTGGTCGCTCTGCGGTGCGATAGACCCACCCGGAGATTTCGCCAAGCGCTTCGCGCGGGGATGCGACCAACACGATGGGAAGGCCGGAATCCGCAGCGAGGTCCGCGCCGACTGCGTCCGTGAGGATGGCGACCGCGCCGCCGTCGCGAGCCTGGGCCGCGTACTTCGCTCCGTGGCTGTTGGCGCCCTGGATGCCGACGTAGAGATCTCCCGGGTGAAGATCCGCCGTGCTCAGCGTGACACCCGTGATCTCGACACCGTCAAGCGAACCACGAGCCTCAAGCCCGAATTCGGCGACGAGGCCGGCCAGGGATCGAGCCTGCGGATGCTCCGGGCGTAAGACGGGAGGGGTCCGATCGGCTGGATGCTCAGGGCGAAGGACCGGGGGGATCCGATCGGTCACGCAGTCCTCTTTCTGATGCAGCGCACCCGTTACCACGTCGTCTTGACGTAGGGCGCTGGCTGTGTTGATGGTTCGACCCGGTACTTCTTGAGTACCTCGGTCATGACGTTTTTGAATGCTGGTGCGGCACCTGCCGACGTCCCCAGCGTAGTAGGCCCGAAGGTCACGAGGACGACGTATTCCGGATCCTCGGCCGGCGCGATCCCGGCGACGGAGAGGATGTACTTGTTGGTGTACCCGGTGCCATTTGTCGACGCGACCTGCGCGGTTCCGGTCTTCGCCGCAATGCGGTACCCGGGGATTTGCAGGAGTGAACCGATCGGTCCGCCGGTGACAACCGTCTCAAGCATCTTGACCGTTTCGTCGGCTGATTTTTGGCTCACGACGCGCACGGGCTTGGCCGTCGGCTGGTCAGTCACAGTGCCGTTCGCGTGGGTGCAGCCCTCGACGAGAGTGGAAGGTTCGCGAACTCCGTGATTCGCGATCGTCTCGAAAATCTGGGCGACCTGGGCCGAGGTCGCGCTGACCCCCTGGCCGAACTCGACCGTGCGGCTGGTAACGGAGTCCCACTGGTTGGCGGGATGCAAAATACCGGCCGATTCTCCGTTGAAGCCCACGGCGGTCTTCGATCCGACCCCGAACTTCGCCATGTAATCGTGTCGCGCCTGTTTGTTCAGCGACTGCGAGAGGATCGAGATTCCGATGTTGGATGAGTTCTCGAGAACCCCGGCCGTCGTGTAGTGAAGCGTGCCGTGCGAAAACGAGTCTTTGATGTAGCTGCCGCGCGGCAGGCCGTTCGTGTAAACCGACGGAACGGTGATCTGGGTCGTCGGGGTGATCGCTCCCGCATCGAGCAGCGAAGCCGCGCTCATGGCCTTGAAGGTTGAGCCGGGCTCGTACGGCGTGCTGAACGCAAGCGACCCGAACGCTCTCTGCGGCGTCGCATTGAGGTTGTTCGGATCGACCGTCGGGTAGTCGGCCACGGCGAGAAGGTGTCCGTCGGAGACCCGCTCCACGATTCCGGTCGCCCACGGCGAACCGATCTTCTTCGCCTGGGCAGCGATCGCATTCTGCACGTACCAGTTGAGATCGCGGTCGATCGTGAGCTTGACCGTGCCGCCGTCCACGGGAGCGGTCTGCTTTACGGTGCTTCCGGGGATACGGGTGCCGTCCTCCGCCTTCTCGTAGGTCGAGGTTCCGTTCTTGCTCGAGAGGCAACTGTTCTCCATGAGCTCGATGCCCGCCTGAGCGCCATCCGTTCCCATGAAGCCGACCAGGTTCCCGGCGACCGCGCCGTTGGGGTAGCTGCGTGCCGGCTGCGGCTGCGAGTAAATCCCCGGGATCTTCAGCTTCACGACAGCGGTGAACACCGCCAGCGTGACGCTCTTCGAGAGGTAGGCGAAGTCGGACTTTGGATCCTTCCGGATGATCGCCTGCAGCTCTGCGACGGTCTGCCCGGTCAGCTTGCCGATTTTGCCGAGGGCCTCGTCCGCGCTGACATGAGTCGTCGGATCGTTGAACTTGGCGTCGTAGCCCTTCTCGGGGAAGTTCCTTGGCGAGACGGTGATGTTGAACCGGTCGACGCTGTCCGCCAGAACATCACCGTTGGTATCCACGATCGCTCCGCGTGTGCCGTAGGTGATCACCTTGGCCTCGCGCGACTGGACCGCCTTCTTTGTGAGGTCAGCCGACTGCACGACCTGGAGATCGACGAGTCGCCCGGTGAACACGACGACGATGGCAAAGATCGCGACCATTGTGAGGGTGAGCCGCAGGGCCGCACTCCTGGTCTTTTTCATGTGTACTTCGCCCTAGTGAGTCACCGGCGACGGCAAGTCGCCCGAGTCCATTGCCCCGGTTGATCCAGTTGATCCAGTTGATCCAGAACCGCTCGCTGGCGATTGGGAGATCGCACCACCCGACTTCGATTGTGAGGCGTGGCTGGTCGAATTCGTGGGATTCGCGCTGCCGTGTCCGCTGGCCGGCACCTTCACGAGGGGAATCCCGGCAAGCAGTGAGTTCGGCACGCTGTTGTCGGCTCCCGATTTGCTGCCGCCAGTGCTGCCCTGAGCGGGCGCCGAGTTCCCAAGCACCTTGTCGTCGGAGAGACGAAGGAAGGCCTGCCCCGAGGAGGCAACCATTCCGAGCTCCTTCGCATTCGCCGCGAGATTCTGAGTGGAGCCGACGGTGTCGAGCTTCTCGTTCAACGACGACGCCACCCGCCCGTAGTTGACCTGCTCGCTCTGCAGTTTCGTGATCCTGTACGCACCGCCGGAGAGCGCGATCGTCAGCAGAAGCTGCGCAAGGAAGATCGCGAAAATGATCGCGATCGAGACGATCCCGTAAACGATCTTCGGACGAGCACGCCTCTGCGCACGGGTCGTGACGATTTGGACGCGACGGGGATGCTGTTCCTCGACGAGATCCTCGACGGGACGCCGGACGGGCGAATAGGCAAGATTCGAACTCATGCGACCGACCTCAATCTCTGTACTGCGCGAAGACGCACTGGTGTCGCCCTTGGGTTGGCGAGCTTCTCTGAATCGCTCGCAAGCTCCGCACCCCGCACGAGCAGGCGAAGCTCGGGACGGTGCTCGGGAAGTTCGATGGGAAGCCCGGCCGGGGCGGTCGACACAGAGCGGGCGGCAAACGCGCGCTTGACGATCCGGTCTTCGAGCGACTGGTAGGAGAGAACGACCATCCGTCCGTCGACGGCGAGTACGTCGACCGCGGCGGGAATCGCGCGCGACAGCACCGAGAGCTCCTGGTTTACCTCGATCCGCAGCGCCTGGAACACTCGCTTGGCTGGATGCCCCGCTCGCTTCACGGCGGCCGGAGTGGCCTTGATGATGAGATCGACGAGTTCGCCGGAGCGCTCAAACGGCGCGAGGGTCCGGGCTTCGACGATCTTGCGCGCATAGCGAGGTGCCAGCTTTTCTTCGCCGAACTCGTAGAAGATGCGACGCAGTTCCGACTCGCTGTACTCGGCGAGGATGCGCTCTGCAGTCAGCGGGGACGTCGAGTCCATCCGCATGTCGAGCGGAGCATCCTGCGAATAGGAGAAGCCGCGGTCAACCCGGTCGAGCTGCAGCGATGACACACCGAGATCGAAGAGGATGCCCGCAGCGGTCGGCATTCCCAGCGACTGGAGGACCTCGGCGATCGTGTCGTAGACGGCATGCACGAGGTGAACTCGGTCGCCGAACGGCTTCAGTCGCTCCCCCGTAAGCCGAAGGGCCTCCGGGTCGCGGTCGAGGCCGACGAGATCGATATTCGGGAACCGGGTGAGAAACGCCTCGGCGTGACCGCCTAGTCCAAGCGTCGCGTCGACGAGCACGGCACCGTCCGCGGACAGGGCGGGAGCAAGCAACTCGACACTGCGTTCGAGCATTACGGGAGTGTGGAGAGAGTTATCTGCCATGAGGTAGGGGCGTTGAGCCCCCAATCACAGATCCCCATCCATTCCTGCGACCTGTCACCGGGGAAGTGATGCCAGGGCGCTGAACGGCTGGGAGTCAGCGACTGGGCGCTAGAAGAGCCCGGGAATCACCTCCTCCGACGTGTTGGCGAATCCGGCTTCGGTCTCGGCGTAGTACTGGTTCCACGCCGCGGTGTCCCAGATCTCGGCACGGCTTCCCGCGCCGATCACCGTGAGGTCACGATCGAGGCCCGCGTACTCCCGCAGGCCGACCGGAATAGTCACGCGGCGCTGCTTGTCCGGCTGCTCCTGGTTCGCACCCGAGAGGAACAAACGGAGATAGTCGCGCGCCTGCTTGCTCGTGACCGGGGCCTGGCGGATCTTTTCGTGCACGCTCTCGAACTCGCGCGTGCTGAAGACGTAGAGGCAGTGCTCCTGCCCCCGGGTGATTACGACACCGGAAGCAAGCTCATCCCAGAACTTGGCCGGAAGGATGAGGCGACCTTTGTCGTCGAGCTTGGGCGCATAGGTGCCAAGAAACACGGCGCGCTCCCCTCAACGACCCGGCCAGTATTGCAGATTAGCTCCACTTTACTCCACTCCCCTCCACAAATCCTAGTAATTGCCGCGCGACTCACCAGTTTCAGTTCGGAATCCGGAAAAGTTCGCGGAAACACAAGGGTGGCGCTGGTGGAGGAAAATCCCACAATATTGGCAAAATGGGACCGAATTTGAAGCCGGATGGGCCCCACAGGCAGCGGGATTAACAAAAAAAGGGCCGACCACTATCGGTCGACCCTTGCGAAAACTGTTATTTCCGCCGCGCTTGCCTTACAAAAAGCGCGTGTGTGAACTACTCGTCGCGCTCGTCCTGGCTCTTATCCCAGCGATGCTCGAGATTGTGGAGGAACGATCCGCGGCCGCGCGTATCGCTGTGGGAATCAGTTCGCGACGATGACGCAACTCGCGCGCCGCGCGGGGGCGTGAGTGCGATGAGTACGCCGACGAACATGACGATGAATCCCAGGACGCCGACAACCGGCTGGCTGATGATGACGCCGGTAATGAGGGCGGCGACACCGGCGATGGCAATCAGGATTCCGGTCACGACGGCCGAGTAAGTCGGCTTGCCGCCGCGAGCAGATACGGCCGCGACGAAGTCGGCATCGTTGTGATAGAGACTACGTTCCATCTCTTCAAGGAGGCGCTGCTCCTGCTCGGAAAGTGGCATCCTGTTTCCCTCCGGTTCGGGAGTACGCCGATAACTAGAAACTAATAGTATCCCCGAGCGCCTAGCTAGGCTAGGACGGTGCCTGTGAGTACCCGGTTAGTTGACCTCGTTCAGATGCGAATTGACGAATTTCTCGACGAGAGGGGTCCAGGAATCCTCGAAATTGCGCCAGAACTCGCGACATTCCTTGATTATTCGCGCGAGATGCTTCGCGGGGGCAAGCGGTTTCGCGCCCTCTTCTGCTACTGGGGGTGGAGCGCTGTCGGCTCCGGACGGGACGAATTCGACCCCCTCGGTGAATCGGATACCCCGCTTGACCTCGACGCCGTCGTCAAAGTGGCGAGCGGTCTCGAATTCTTTCATGCGGCCGCGCTCGTCCACGACGACATCATGGACAACTCGGATACCCGACGGGGCCTCCCGGCTGCACACAAGAGGTTCGAGTCGTTGCACCGCGAAAGCGGCTGGGCGGGATCAGCCGGCAGCTTCGGAATGTCGGGTGGGCTTCTGCTTGGCGACCTTCTGCTCGGCTGGAGCGACGAGCTCATCGATGAGGGGCTCGCCGTCCTACGCAACCCGACGGCCGCTCTCACCGCGCGCGCCGAATTCAATCGGATGCGCACCGAAGTGACGACCGGCCAGTACCTCGACATTCTCGAGGAGCGATCGTGGCAGGGCACCCCGGATGCCGACCAGCTGGCTCGCGCGCACCGGGTTATCGTCTACAAGTCGGCGAAGTACAGCGTCGAGGCGCCCCTCGCGATCGGCGCGTCCCTGGGCGCAGCCACCCCTGCGCAGCTCACCGCGCTACGAGCGTTCGGACTCCCGCTTGGTATCGCTTACCAGTTGCGGGACGACATGCTCGGCGTTTTCGGGGACCCGGATGTGACGGGAAAGCCCGCCGGCGACGACCTCCGCGAGGGTAAGCGCACCGTTCTCGTTGCACTCGCGCGAGCGAGCCTCCCCGCGAATGCCGTGCGCCTACTTGACGAGCTGCTCGGTGATCCAGACCTCGATGCCGGGCAGATCCGGATGCTGCAGAACACGATCCGCGACTCGGGAAGCGTCGACAAGGTCGAGCGCATGATCGCCCACAATGTCCTGTTGGCGAGAGAGGCACTCGCCGAAGCGCCCCTCACCCGGGACGCACTCGCTCAACTCGGGCAGCTCACCGACACGGTGACAAACCGTGCTGCATAACCGAACTGAACGCATTCAGCTTTTACAGCGAATTCATCCACGAGTTGACACTTGTTGCCACTCCAAGCCGCCCCAACCGACAACAGGTGTCAGGTCGCCCCCCGGTGCACGCGCTGAGCTGGGCTAGGCACGCGCTGAGCCGGAACTAGAAGCCGAGCGCCTGAGCCACGCGACGCACCTCGGCCTTGCGGCCGTTCCTCAACGCCTCGATCGGACTCGCGCCAAGGCTGTCCTCCGGGCTGAGGAGCCAGGTCATGGCCTCCTCGTCGTTGAATCCGCTGTCTCCCAGTACGACGAGTGTGCCTTTGAGCTCACTCATTGGTTCGCCATCGACGATGAAATCAGCGGGGACCCGCCAGACGCCATCCAGCCGACTCGCGAGCAGCGCGCGGTCTTCGATGAGTCGACGAACTTGACTTACCTTCAGACCCAGCAATTCTGTGAGGTCAGGAATGGTCAGCCACTGCACGCCAGAAAGATCAGCCACGGGTTAATCCTGTCATGAGGAGGGGCGCGAACCCCGCATTTGGCTGCTGTTTTTGACAAAGTCCACTTCAGTCACATCAGTCCCAATGATTGACAGGGGTACGGTTCTGTGTCATTTTGGGTGACAGGCAACAGGGGGTTGCCTTGGCAACACGACTTCAGCAAACTCGGGGTCGGGAGTATGACGGGAAGCGAATGTCAGACAACTTAGAGCGTGACGCGCGCAGCGATTGGGCCGCCTCGCCGTTGGCTGGACTCGTACCAAGCCGACTCCGAGCCCAATCCGAACCGTCGGCGGCACGTCATCTCGAGGCGCGCGAGCAGCGGGATCAGAGTCGGATGGCACGAAACATCCTCTCGACTATGCCCGTGCTGTTGGTCGGCTCCCTTGCATTGGCCAGTCTCAACCTTGGCGGAACAACGGAAGCTGCTCCGAAGCGGCCCCAGGATCCGAAATCGGACACCTCGGATCTCACCACCGCGGTACGAGACGCCGTCGCCTCTGCCGGGGCGAGTGCGAAGCCAGTCGTCGTCGCCCAGCCGACCGTCGCCGCTCTGACGACCGCATCCACCCCGACGAACTACACCGTCAAGTCGGGCGACACCGTCAGCGGGATCGCTGGCCGCTACGGCCTGTCTACCGCATCCGTGCTCGCGCTCAACGGCCTCAGCTGGAAGTCACTCATTTTCCCCGGCCAGGTCCTCAAGCTGACGAAGGCGGTTGCCGCGCCGGCACCGACTCCCGCCACGAGCAAGCCGGCGATAACTCCGACTTCGAGTGCGCCGAGCACTACAACCACGACGACCTCAACCCCAGCCAGCTACACCGTGAAGTCCGGCGACACCGTAAGCGCAATCGCCGCCCGATATCACCTGTCTACCGCGTCGGTGCTCGCGCTCAACGGCCTCACTTCGAAGTCACTCATCTTCCCGGGCCAGGTCCTCAAGCTGACCGGGACGGCCGTCGCATCGACACCGGCTTCGGCACCGACCACACCCGTGGCTGCTCCGCCGGCGACCAGCGCTCCGACCACGGCGACATCGACGTCATCCACCAAGTACACGATCAAGTCGGGTGACACCGTGACGTCGATCGCGAAGAAGTACGGGGTCACCGTCACGGCGATTCTTCAAGCCAACGGTCTCAGTTCCTCGAGCATCATCTACGCGGGGCGCACGCTGGTCATCCCCGCAACCACGACATCCACCGCCCCCGCAACCACCGCTCCGGGGTCGACAGGCACGCAGCCCGCGCAAGTTGGAGCGACGATCACACCGCTGAGCCCGGCGATGAAAGTCAATGCCCTCACCATCATCGCGGTCGGCAAGAAGCTCAGTGTTCCGAGCTACGGGATCATCATCGCCCTTGCCGCAGCCGCGCAGGAATCCGGACTCATCAACCTGAGTGGCGGCGACCGCGACTCGGTCGGCCTGTTCCAGCAGCGTCCGAGCACCGGGTGGGGCACGGTGGAGCAGCTCGAGAACACGACCTATGCGAGTGAACTCTTCTACGGTGGGCCAAGCAATCCGAACAAGGGCAAGACCCGCGGGCTGCTCGATATTCCAAACTGGCAGTCGATGACCGTCACCCAGGCCGCGCAGGCCGTTGAGATCTCGGCGTACCCGGATGCCTACGCCAAGTGGCAAGCGTCCGCCACAGCCTGGCTCGCTCAGCTCGGATAGCGTCACCGCGCACTAAGTGGCTTCACCCGCCGTGTTCTGACCGGTGCGCAGTGCTGACGAACCTAGAATCGAACGGTGACTGTCAACTCAACGGATCCCACGATCGGTCGTCTCATCGACGGCCGATACCAGGTCCGTTCGCGCATCGCGCGCGGGGGGATGGCAACGGTTTATCTCGCCACCGATCTTCGCCTCGAGCGTCGTGTTGCGATCAAGATCATGCACGGTCACCTCTCCGACGACACTAAGTTCAAGGAACGGTTCATCCAGGAGGCGCGGTCGGCAGCGCGCCTTGCGCATCCCAATGTCGTCAACGTATTCGACCAGGGCCAGGACACCGACATGGCGTACCTCGTCATGGAATATCTGCCCGGCATCACCCTTCGTGACCTTCTGCAGGAACACAAGAAGCTCACCACGGAACAGACCCTCGACATCCTTGAGGCCGTGCTCGCGGGACTCTCCGCCGCACACAAGGCTGGCATCGTCCACCGCGACCTCAAGCCAGAGAATGTCCTGCTGGCGGATGACGGCCGTATCAAGATCGGCGACTTCGGACTCGCGCGTGCGGCCAGCGCGAACACTGCGACGGGCGCCGCGCTCCTCGGCACGATCGCCTACCTCTCACCCGAACTCGTGACACGCGGGGTCGCCGATACCCGCAGCGATATCTACGCCGTCGGAATCATGACCTACGAAATGCTGACCGGCGAGCAGCCGTTCAAGGGCGAGCAGCCCATGCAGATCGCCTACCAGCACGCGAACGATTCAGTCCCAACGCCCAGCGGCAAGAATCCCCGGGTCCCGGTCGACCTCGACGAACTCGTGCTCTGGGCAACCGCTCGCGAGCCGGATGAACGACCTCGCGATGCGCGCGCGATGCTGGATGAGGTTCTCTCCATCCAGTCCGGCCTTCAGGCGGGCACGGCGGCCACGGCCACGCAGCGCACGATGGTATTCCCGACCGCGGTGCCTCCCGGTCAGCGCGGAACGCTCGAAACCCAGATACTGTCGCCGGCTCGCCGTCGCGAGACCGCGCCTATCACGGGGAGCGTTGACGAACTCTCGGCCCGCGCGCACAGGCGACGCACGCGCGGGCGGTGGCTGATCGCACTTTTTCTCGTCTTGCTTGCTCTGGTCGGCGGTACCGCGTGGTATTTCGGTTCGGGTCCCGGCTCGCAGGTGATCATCCCAAGCAGCCTCAGGGGTACGAGCGTGGCCGATGCTCGCGCGCAACTCGAGAAGCTGGGGCTCAAGGTCGACTCGGCGACGGGGCAACACACCGACCCGACGGTCGCGACGGGCGAAGTGATGGGAACCGATCCCGCCATCGGGAGCACGATCGCCAAGAACGCACCGATCACACTCATCCGCTCAATCGGACCGGCGCAGCTGGCGCTGCCCAACGTGGTGGGATCCCCCGAGAGCGACGCGCGCAGACTGGTGATCAAGGCCGGTTTCGTTGCGGCGAAGACATCCGTCGAGCAGTTCGACGCGAAGGTTCCGATCGACCAGGTCATCGACGACCTCGACGCCAACGGGAAGAGCCTGCGCACTCAATCCACCTACAGCGAGGCGCGCACCATCCAACTCGTCGTCTCAGCTGGCCCTCTGCCCATCGTGAACGGTATGACCGTGAGCGCAGCCGAAGCAAAACTCTCGGCAGCCGGGCTCGGAGCAACTCCGGGGACATCCGTCTACGACCCGACGGTGCCCAAGGGCGACGTCATCAAGATCGACCCGCAGACCACGAATGGGGCTGCACGAATCTTCCAGAAGGGCCAGAACGACGTGCTGCTCATCACGTCGCGGGGACCGCAGATGGTGCTGATCCCCAACGTCATCAACCAGACCTGGGCGAACGCCAAGGTCCTGCTGAAGAATGCCGGCTTCAACCTCAAATACAGCCCACTGGCCGACGTCGGCAACGGTCAGCTGGTCACGGTGGAGAGCGTGGATCCAGGCGCGGGCGAGTCGGTGCCGAAGGGCACCGCACTGACGATCAAGTTCAACGGTTTTTAGGCAACGGCGGCGGCAGGGTGGCGGCCATGCTGCAGCCACGTCAGTCGTCGAGCGCGCTGAGTTCTTCCGCAACCAGAAACGCCAGCTCTAGCGACTGCATGTGGTTCAGGCGAGGGTCGCACAACGATTCGTAGCGCGTTGCGAGATCCGCTTCGTCGATCTGCTCCGAACCGCCGAGGCACTCCGTCACGTCGTCGCCGGTCAGTTCGATGTGGATGCCGCCGGGGTACGTCCCGACCGCGCGGTGCACCTCGAAGAATCCCTTGACCTCGTCCACGATGTCGTCGAAGCGGCGTGTCTTGTATCCCGTGGGGGTGGTGAGCCCGTTGCCGTGCATCGGGTCGGTGATCCAGAGCGGAGTCGCATCCATCCCCTTGATCGCTTCGAGAAGCGGGGGAAGGGCATCCCGAACCCTGCCGGCGCCCATGCGAGCCACGAACGTCAGTCGACCGGGCTCGCGCTCAGGATCGAGTTTGTCGATGAGCTGCTTCATGTCTTCCGGGGTGGTCGACGGACCGAGCTTGACGCCGATCGGATTGCGGATGCGGCTGAAATAGTCGACGTGCGCACCCTCCAGCGCCCGGGTGCGCTCCCCGATCCAGACGAAGTGGGCCGAGGTGTTGACCGGGGTGCCGTTGCGCGAGTCGATCCGCGTCATGGGGCGCTCATAGTCCATGAGCAGACCCTCGTGGCTGGAGTAGAACTCCACGCGCTTGAGCTCGTCGAAGTCGGCGCCCGCCGCTTCCATGAACCGGATGGCCTTGTCGATCTCGCTCGCGAGCTTCTCGTAGCGGTGATTGGCGGGGTTCGAGGCGAAACCGCGGTTCCAACTGTGCACCTGGCGGAGGTCGGCGAATCCACCCTGGGTGAATGCGCGGATGAGATTCAGGGTGGATGCGGCGGTGTGGTAACCCTGCACAAGCCGACGCGGATCGGCCTCGCGCGATTCCGGAGTGAAGTCGTAGCCGTTGACGATGTCGCCTCGGTACGCGGGCAGGGTCACGTCGCCGCGGGTCTCGGTGTCGCTCGAGCGCGGCTTGGCGAACTGGCCGGCCATCCGCCCCATCTTCACAATGGGCATCGACGCGCCGTAGGTGAGCACGACGGCCATCTGCAGGATCGTCTTCACCCGGTTGCGAATCGCCTCGGCCGTAGCTCCGGCGAACGTCTCGGCACAGTCGCCGCCCTGCAGCAGGAACGCTTCGCCCCTTGCAGCGCGTGCCAGGCGCTCGCGCAGGATGTCGACCTCGCCGGCAAACACCAGCGGGGGCATCGTCGCGATCTCGGCGCTGGCTGCCGCTACGGCATCCGGATCGGGCCACGCCGGCTGCTGGCTGATCGGCAGCGTGCGCCAGTGGTCGAGGCCGGCAAGCACCGACGGATCGGCGAGCACAACTGTGTCTTCTGGGTCAACCACGGGTATTTCCTTGCGCTGTAATGGAATGGAGACGGGATCTGACGAGAACGTCAGTGACTTTTGCTGGCGAGATTCCTTGTGCTGATCTTCTCTTTGACCGTCGAGGCATAAACATCGACATATTCCTGGCCGCTCAGCCGATTGAGCTCATACATGATCTCGTCGGTGATCGACCGAAGCACGAAACGATCCCCTTCGAGCCCGCGAAAACGAGTGAAGTCGAGGGGTTCGCCGAAGATGATCCCGACGCGACGCACCTTGGGGATTTTAGATCCGGTCGGCATGACTTTGTCTGTGTCGAGCATGGCAACCGGGACTACCGGCACGCCGGACTCGAGAATCATCCTGGCGACACCGGTGCGACCGCGGTACATCCGGCCGTCGGGGCTGCGCGTTCCCTCCGGGTAGATACCGAGCTGGCCACCCTGGGCGAGAACACTGAGTCCGGTGTTCAGCGAAGCCTCTGAGGCCTTGCCACCCGAACGATCGATCGGCAGCATCCCCGTGCCCTTGAAGAAGGTCTTCGAGAGAAACCCCATGATGCCCTTCTTGTGCCAGTAGTCACTCTTGGCGAGGAAGGAAATATGGCGATCGAGTACGACAGGCAGAAACACCGAGTCGATAAACGACAGATGGTTGCCGGCGAAGATCACCGCACCCGTTTTGGGGATGTTCTCACGGCCGACGACCCACGGACGGAACACGGTCAGGAGAAAGGGACCGACGATCATGTTCTTGATCACCCAGTACAACATCGGAAGCCTCCTGACACCGCTTCTAGCCTAGTGCGACGGCGTTCGGCGAGACTCGGCGTGGATGCGCGCGAGATCCGCCGCGCCCACGACACCGGCGTTGTTGACCAATTCGGCCGTCGCAAACACCGGCTCCGGGTGGAAGCCGCGCGCGGGCAGGTGAGCGAGAAAGGATTCCCGGATCGGGTCGAGGAGCAGATCGCCAGCGACGGCCACTCCCCCGCCGAACACAAAGACCTGTGGATCGAGCACGGCGGCAAGGCTCGCGCATGCCGCACCCAGCCATCCGCCAAGTTGCCGCAGCGCCTGCAGGGCACCGGCATCCTCCGCCACGATAAGTGCGCCGACCTGCTCGCCGGTGAGTGAACCGGTTTCTCTCCTTGCGTCCGCAAGGGCGAGGCCGATGCCACCGACGTCCGCGATGTCGTTTGCCATCCGAAGAAGTGCACGACCGGAGCCGTACTGTTCGATGCAGCCGCGCGCGCCGCATCCGCATGGCAAGCCATCCGGCACCACACGAAGGTGACCGATTTCGGCGCCCGCACCGAATCCACCTCGGAAAAGGCGGTCCTGGGTGACGATCGCGCCGCCGACGCCGGTGCCGATCGTGAGCATTGTCATATCGCTGTACAGGCGGCCGGCGCCGAAACGGAACTCCGCCCAGCCCGCGGCATTCGCGTCGTTGTCGATGGTGATGTCAACGTCGAGGCGCTCAAGCAGGCGAGCTCGGAGCGGCTCATTGCGCCAATTGATGTTGGGCGCGTAATAGACGATGGACTGCGCGGCGTCGATGAATCCGGCCGCCGCCACCCCGGCCGCCACGACCTCGGTACCCTCGGACAGTCGCTCGACCATCGTGACGACAGAGTCGACGATTGCATCAGCGTCACCCGCGCTCGTGGGGACACGCTCCTCGCGAATGATCTCGCCCTGGTCGGAAACGAGAGCTCCCGCGATCTTGGTCCCGCCGATGTCGATCCCGATGGCATGCACGAGAAACGAGTGTACTGAGGATGCCGCCGGAGGTTAGCGCCATGGCGAGAACCAGTAGCTTGGAGTGCTCCGGATAGAGTAATAACCATGACTTACCGGTGCCAAGGGAGATACCGTGCAGCAATTTGATATGCCCGCAGCCGTCAAGGCTGACCCGAATGCCAATGTCACCGACCTCCTCATGGATCGGGTCAACGCCACTCCGGATCTGGCCCTGTTCTCCCTTCCGCAGACGGATGGCGGCTGGACCGATGTCACCGCGGCAGAGTTCCTGACGCAGGTTCGTGACCTGGCCAAAGGATTCGTCGCAGCGGGGATCAAGCCGGGCGACAAGATCGGCATGATGTGCCGAACTCGCTACGAGTGGAGCCTCATCGACTTCGCCGTCTGGTTTGCCGGTGCAATCCTCGTGCCCGTCTACGAGACGTCTTCACCCAGCCAGATCCTCTGGGACCTCGAAGACTCCGGAGCCATCGCGATCATCACGGAGACCGCCGACCACTACGCCCGATTCGACGAGGTGCACTCCGACCTGCCGAAGGTCGGCCTGGTGTGGCGCATCGACACGGGCATGGTCCACAAACTCACGACCGCCGGCGTCGACATCGAGGATGCCGAGATCGATCGCCGACGCGCGCTCGCCAAGGGATCGGATGTCGCCACCCTCATCTACACCGCGGGCACGACCGGGCGTCCCAAGGGCTGCATCCTCACCCACTCCAACTTCTTCGAGCTCTCGCGCAACGCCAAGGCAGCACTCCCCCAGGTCGTCAACGACGGGATGAGCACGCTCCTGTTCGTCACGATGGCTCACGTCTTCGCGCGGTTCATTGCGGTCATGTGCGTGGACGCGGGGGTCAAGGTCGGGCACCAGGCCGACACGCGCCAGCTGCTGCCGGCCATGGCATCCTTCCGTCCGACGTTCCTGCTCGCCGTTCCGCGCGTCTTCGAGAAGGTCTACAACTCCTCGGAGCAGAAGGCGGAAGAGGGTGGCCGCGGCAAGATCTTCCGCAAGGCCGCGGACGTCGCCATCGCTCACTCGAAGGCGATCGACGCCGGATCCGTGCCGCTCGGTCTCAAGCTCCAGTTCGCCCTGTTCGACCGTCTCGTGCTCTCGAAGATTCGCGCCGCACTCGGCGGCCGTGTGCAGTACGCGGTATCCGGATCCGCGCCCCTTGGGCTCCGACTCGGCCACTTCTACCGGAGCCTCGGCATCAGCATCCTCGAGGGCTACGGCCTCACCGAGACCACCGCTCCCCTGACGGTCAACCTGCCGTCCAACTTCAAGATCGGCACGGTCGGGCCGCCTCTTCCCGGGGTCTCGATCCGCATCGCCGACGATGGCGAGATCGAAGGCAAGGGCATCGATGTCTTCGACGGCTACTGGGGAAACCAGAAGGCGACCGACGAGGTGATGCACGACGGCTGGTTCAAGACCGGCGACATCGGCACGCTCGATGAGAACGGCTACCTGACCATCACCGGTCGCAAGAAAGAGATCATCGTCACCGCGGGAGGCAAGAATGTGTCGCCCGCTGTCCTCGAGGATCCCATCCGCGCGGATCCGATCATCGACCAGGTCATCGTCGTCGGCGAACAGAAGCCATTTATCGCGGCCCTCGTCAGCCTCGATCGGGAGATGCTGCCGTCCTGGTTGAAGAGCCAGGGCCAGCCCGCCGATCAGACGCTGGCTGAGGCAAGCGCGAATCCCATCGTCATCGCCGAAGTGCAGAAAGCGGTCGACCGTGCAAACGGGAACGTGTCGCGGGCGGAGTCGATCCGCAAGTTCCACATCCTCGACAGCGACCTGACCGAGGAGAGCGGCCACCTCACCCCGAAGATGAGCATCAAGCGCAACGTCATCCTTAAGGACTTCTCAGACGTCATCGACGGGATGTACGCGGGCGTTCCGACCGAGGAAAAGCAGCCGACGCCCAAGAAATAGCCGACGCCGCGTCGAGCAGCGCCGTTGACCATCGCTTTCGCTTTCGCAGACCGCAGACCGCTGCCCGGTGACCGCAGACCGCAGACAGGTGACCGCTGACCGCAGACCGGTGACCGCTGCCCAGTTGACGCAACTTGTCGGCACGCCACTCCCGGGGCGACAACGAGCGTCATCTCGACAGCCGGTTTAGCGGTCAGCGGGCCGCCCGCCGACCAATTTGACGCAACTTGTCGGCACGCCACTCCCGGGGCGACAACGAGCGTCATCCCGACAGCCGGTTTAGCGGTCAGCGGGCTGACCGCCGACCAATTTGACGCATCTTGTCGGCACAGCACTCCCGGGGCGACAAGGAGCGTCATCCCGACAGCCGGTTTAGCGGTCAGTAGGCCGCCCGCCGACGAGTTTGACGCAACTTGTCGGCACGGCACTCCCGGGGCGACAACAAGTGCCATCTCGACTCCCGGCTCAGCGGTTCGGCGTGGGCCCGCCCGACTTGACCAGCTTCCGGGTGAAGTCGCTCAGTACCAGGACGCCTGGCGGATTTGGCGCATGGCATCCTTTTTCACGTCTTGCTCAAGGCCCTCGATGTAGAGGTGTCCGTCGAGGTGATCGGTCTCGTGTTGGAGCGCCTGCGCCATGATGCCCTCGCCACTGATCTCGATCTCGTTGCCGTCAAGGTCAATGCCCGTGACACGGGCGTAGGGATACCGCTTCCGGGGAAAAAAGAAACCGGGAACCGAGAGGCAGCCCTCGTCGACCGTCTCCGGTTCTCCACTGACTTCGGCGATTACCGGATTGAGGATGTAGCCGATGTCGCCGTCGATGTTGTAGCTGAATGCGCGAAGCGCAATGCCGATCTGGTTGGCTGCCAGCCCCGCACGACCCGGGACCGCGACGGTCTCAAGCAGGTCATCCACGAGCTCGCGCACGTGCTTGTTGCCCGGCACGATCGGATCGCAGGCCGATCGGAGAACGGGGTCGCCGAAAAGCCTGATCTGTCGTTCTGTCATGCCTTAGGCATCCCGTCGTGCGGGGAGGCCGTCGACGACGAGCGCTGCGAGTTCGCGCGCTGACTCCCTGGTCAGTGGTTTGAGGTCGCGATAGCTCACCACGGAGCCGGTTGCGAGCTGCGGGTCGTACGGGATCTTCACAACGGCCCGGACACGGGACACGAAGTGCGCCTCGATCTCATCAAGCTTGACCAGGTTGGTGCCATGGGTCGCGGTGTTGATCGCCACGATCGCGTTGCTCACCAGCTCGCCGTAGCCGTTCGACTCGAGCCAGGTGAGGGTCTCCGACGCGAGGCGAGCCTCATCCACGCTGCCGCCAGACACGATGACGATGGAGTCTGCCCGCCTCAGGGTCGCTCGCATGACCGAGTGCACGATGCCAGTTCCGCAGTCGGTCAGCGCGATCGAGTAGTAGCGCGCGACCTGGTCAGCGACCACGTTGTAGTCGTCTTCGTCGAAGGCCTCAGAGAGGTGCGGGTCCGTGTCGGACGCGAGAACGTCGAGCCGCGTCGCGTCACGCGAGACGAGTTCGGTGAAGTCGGTGACACTCGAGATGGATGGGGCATGCATCACGACGTCTCGCACCGTTGAGGATGACGGCTTGTCGATGCGTTCGGCGAGCGTGCCACGATCCGGGTTGGCGTCGATCGCGATGATCCGATCCTCGCGAACGGTCGACAGCGCCATTCCGAGCAGCGTGGTGACGGTGGTCTTGCCGACTCCACCCTTTCGGGTAAGGACGGGCACGAAACGAGTACCGCCCTCGAACGCCTTCTCGATGCGGGCATCGACGGCCTTGCGCTCCCGCACCCGGCGCGAATCACCGATGTTGACGAGATGAAGACTGGTGTTGAAGACCAGGCGCGGCCAGGCCCCCTCCGGCGCAGGACGACGCCTGCGGCGGGTGTGGATCAATCGCTCGGCCGTAAGCATTGATGCAGACTCCGAGCCAGTCGACGGCACCCCACGCTGGCGATCCCGCCGCGGGGGCGCATCGTGCGTGGGAAGCGGAGAGATGACCGGCTCCTCTGGCTCGGGCACGACCGCAGCCGGAACCGCGGTCGCGACCACGGAAATCGAGGTCGTCCCCTGGAGACCGACATCCACGAGGCCCGGGCTCACCGCGGTCTCGTCGATCGCGAGTGCGACCTCGTCCTCGGGGGCCGTGTGCACCGTCGCCGGCAGGTCGATGTTGATGTTCATGGTCTCGGGGTCGATCAATTGGCTCGACGAGGCAGCCTTCTTGCGCTGCGTGAGGTTTCGTTGCGTCACGAGAATCGCCTACCCTTCCCTGTTAGTTCGGCTATCAAGCGTACCAATCAGGCCGAGGCGGGGTTGGGACTCGTCTTCAGCCAACGTCGATGATGAGATCTCCGGCATCCACCTGCTGGGTCTTCGGGATCGCGACACGACGCACGGTCCCGGCAACCGGCGACGTGATTGCGGCCTCCATCTTCATCGCCTCGATGGATGCGACCGGCTGTCCGACGACCACGGTCGCCCCCTCCTCGACCTGCAGCGTGACGACACCGGAGAACGGCGCGGCTACATGGCCGGGCCTGGTCGGGTCGGCTTTCTCGGCCGCCTTGCTCTGCACGTCGACCTTGCGGTCCCGAACGAACACCGGACGCAACTGGCCGTTCATAGTCGTCATGACGGTGCGCATCCCCTTCTCGTCGGCCTCACCGATGGCCTCGAGCCCGATGTAGAGGCTGACGCCCTTGCTCATCTCGATGACGTGCTCTGTGCCCTGTTGCAGGCCGTAGAGGTAGTCGGTCGTGTCCATGACGGAGAGGTCGCCGAAAACCTCGCGATTCTCTTCGAAGATCCTCGTTGGGCCGGCGAATAACAGTCGGTTCAAGGTCCGTCGCCGGGTCGTCCCGTCGACCTCGAGGTCGGCGAGGTCTTCCGCGCTGACCGGCTCGACGCCGATCTTCACCTTCCTGCCCGCGAGAACCTTGCTGCGGAACGGCTCCGGCCATCCCCCTGGCAGGTCGCCGAGCTCGCCGGCCATGAAGCCGATGACGGAGTCGGGGATGTCGTATTTCTGCGGGTTCTGCTCGAAGTCGTCTGGGTCGGCGTTCGCCGCGGCAAGCGCCAGCGCCAGATCGCCAACGACCTTGGACGACGGGGTGACCTTGGGCGGACGGCCGAGGATCCGGCTGGCGGCCGCGTACAGGTCCTCGATCTTCTCGAACTGGTCGGCGAGCCCCAGTGCGATGGCCTGCTGTCGGAGATTCGAAAGCTGCCCACCCGGGATCTCGTGCTTGTACACGCGACCGGTCGGACCCGGCAGTCCGGACTCGAACGGCCGGTAGACGTGGCGAACGGCCTCCCAGTATGGCTCGAGGTCCGAGACGGCCTGGAGGGAGAGTCCCGTGTCGCGCTCGGTGTGGGCGAGCGCCGCGACGAGGGCGGATGCCGACGGCTGGCTCGTGGTACCGGCCATCGGAGCGCTCGCCACATCCACCGCATCCGCACCGGCACGGCTCGCGGCCAGCAGCGTCGCGAGCTGGCCGCCCGCGGTGTCGTGGGTGTGGAGGTGGACGGGAAGGTCGAAACGCGAACGCAGGGCCGTCACGAGCTTCTCGCCGGCCTCGGCCCGAAGGAGGCCCGCCATGTCCTTGATGGCGATGATGTGCGCACCGGCCTCGACGATCTGCTCGGCCAGGCGCAGGTAGTAGTCGAGCGTGTACAGCTTCTCGTCCGGGTCCAGCAGGTCTGCCGTGTAGCAGAGCGCGACTTCGGCGATCGTCGTTCCAGTAGCCAGGACGGAGTCGATGGCCGGCTTCATCTGCGAGACGTCGTTGAGCGCGTCGAAGATGCGGAAGATGTCAACGCCGGTCGCCGCAGCCTCCCGCACGAACGAATCCGTCACCTCGGTCGGGTACGGCGTGTAGCCGACTGTGTTTCGACCGCGAAGCAGCATCTGGATGTTGATGTTCGGCAGCGCTTCCCGCAACGCGGCAAGTCGCTCCCACGGGTCCTCGGCGAGGAAACGCAGCGCCACATCGTAGGTCGCGCCGCCCCATGCCTCGACCGAAAGGAGTTCCGGTGTGAGCCGGGCAACGTACGGAGCGACGGCGACGAGGTCGCGGGTGCGCACGCGGGTCGCCAGCAGCGACTGGTGGGCGTCGCGCATCGTTGTCTCGGTCACGGCAAGGGCGGTCTGCGCACGAAGCGCGGCTGCAAAACCGACCGGTCCGAGCTCGAGCAACTTCTGCCGAGAACCCGCCGGGGCCGGCGAGTCAAGGTCGATATCCGGGAGCTTCAGCGCCGGGTTGATGATGCCCTCACCGCTGCCGTTCGGCTGGTTGACCGTCATGTCGGCGAGCCAGTTCACGATCTTCGTGCCACGATCCTTCGACTGGTGGCCACGCACCAACCACGGCCGTTCCTCGATGAACGACGTGCTCAGATCTCCCGCCGCGAAGTCCGGATCATCCAGCACAGCCTGCAGGAACGGGATGTTCGTCGTCACCCCGCGCAGGCGGAACTCGGCAAGCCCGCGCTTGGCCCGAGTGACCGCCGCGGTGAAGTCGCGGCCGCGGCAGGTCATCTTCACGAGCATCGAATCGAAGTGCGGAGAAATCTGGGCGCCCGCGTTGATGGTCCCGCCGTCCAAACGGATCCCGGCGCCGCCGGGCGAACGGTACGTCGTGATCTTGCCCGTGTCCGGGCGGAATCCCGCGGCCGGATCCTCGGTGGTGATGCGGCACTGCAGAGCTGCGCCACGCAGGCGCAGGTCTTTCTGCTGGAGCCCGAGCTGCTCGAGGGACTGCCCGGCCGCGATCCGCATCTGGGACTGGACCAGGTCGACGTCGGTGACCTCCTCGGTCACCGTGTGCTCGACCTGGATGCGCGGATTCATCTCGATGAAGAAGTGCTTGCCCTTGCGCTCCCCCACGGTATCGAGCAGGAACTCGACGGTTCCCGCGTTCTCGTAGTTGATGGAGCGCGCGAACGCGATCGCATCGCGGTACATCGCCTGGCGGATGTCTTCGTCGAGGTTCGGCGCCGGAGCGATCTCGATGACCTTCTGGTGACGTCGCTGTACAGAGCAGTCGCGCTCGAAAAGATGGACGGTCTCCCCCGTCGCATCAGCGAGGATCTGGACCTCGATGTGGCGCGGTCGGACAACCGCCTGCTCTAGGAACATTGTCGGGTCGCCGAACGCGCTGTCGGCCTCTCGCATTGCGGCCTCGAGCGCCTCGCGAAGATCTTCCTTCTTCTCAACCCGGCGCATCCCCCGGCCGCCACCGCCCGCGACTGCCTTGGCGAAGATCGGGAACCCGATCGCGTCCGCGCCGCCCAGAAGTTCGTCGATGTCGCGGGATGCCGGAGTCGACTTCAGGACAGGAACGCCCGCCTCGATCGCGTGCTCCTTTGCGGTGACCTTGTTGCCGGCCATTTCGAGAACGCGGGTCGGCGGGCCGATGAAGGTGATGCCGGCGTCGGCAGCGGCCTGGGCAAGATCCGGGTTTTCTGAGAGAAATCCGTAGCCGGGATAAATCGCGTCCGCGCCGGATTCCCTGGCCACCCGGATGATCTCCGCGACGTCAAGATAGGCCCGAACCGGATGACCCTTGTCACCGATCTGGTAGGCCTCATCCGCCTTCAGCCGATGCATGGAATTGCGGTCTTCGTACGGGAAAACGGCGACCGTGGCGGCCCCGAGTTCGAACGCCGCACGGAACGCGCGGATGGCAATTTCACCGCGGTTAGCAACCAGGATCTTCTTGAACATGTGGTCCTTTCACAACTGGGCCAATCCTAAAGTGGACTCAACTACGCGACATGCCGACAGCGTCATTCGAAGCGTGTTCATTTAGGTTTCTTAAGACTAGTGAAGGTATCGTCGTTACTCGTGCATGTACTCAGCGTCAGCTCCCTCAAGGGGGGCGTGGGAAAGACCACAGTGACGCTCGGGCTGGCCTCAGCCGCTTTTGCCAAGGGCCTGCGCACCCTCGTCGTCGATCTCGACCCGCAGTCGGATGTCTCGACCGGTATGGACATCAATGTCGCCGGTCACCTGAATGTGGCCGATGTTCTCGCCTCCCCCAAGGAGAAGATCGTTCGCGCCGCCATCACCTCCAGCGGCTGGACAAGGGGACGCTCCGGCAAGATCGACGTGATGATCGGATCCCCTTCCGCCATCAATTTCGACGGACCACACCCGAGCATCCGCGACATTTGGAAGCTCGAGGAGGCTCTCGCGAATGTCGAGGCCGACTATGACCTCGTGCTCGTCGACTGCGCACCGTCGCTGAATGCCCTGACCCGCACCGCCTGGGCGGCAAGCGACCGGGTAACCGTCGTGACCGAGCCCGGCCTGTTCTCCGTCGCGGCGGCCGACCGCGCGCTGCGAGCCATCGAAGAGATCCGTCGCGGACTCTCGCCCCGGCTTCAGCCGCTCGGCATTATCGTGAACCGTGCGCGCGTCCAGTCGCTTGAACACCAGTTCCGGATCAAAGAGCTGCGCGACATGTTCGGACCGCTCGTGCTCTCCCCGCAACTTCCTGAGCGGACCTCGCTGCAGCAGGCACAGGGCGCGGCCAAGCCGCTGCACGTCTGGCCAGGCGAGAGCGCGCAGGAAATGGCGCGCAACTTCGATCAGCTGCTCGAGCGCGTCATGCGCACCGCCAAGCTCGGCGAGTTCGCGTAATTAGGCCGCTGCGCTGGTCGCGCGGCGCTAATTTGGGCCAATGCGGTCAATTGGGGCGTCCGCGGACGCCCATCTTGTCCGCGTTGACCCATCTCGGCGAATCGCTGGCCGGATGCGGGGAGACCCGCAGAACTAGCTTGCGCGAACGGCCCTGCGCTGGGCGAGCTCGTCGGCCGGATCTTCGCCCTTGATCGAGTCGAGCTCAACGAGGCTGGTCTCCACCTCGCGGAGCACCTTACCGACCGCAATACCGAAGACACCCTGGCCGCGGTTGACGAGGTCGATGACTTCATCATTGGTTGTGCAGAGGTAGACGCTCGCGCCATCGCTCATGAGCGTGGTCTGGGCCAGGTCGCTGACGCCGGCCTCACGAAGCTGATTGACGGCGGTCCGGATCTGCTGAAGCGAGATGCCGGTGTCGAGAAGTCTCTTGACGAGCTTGAGGACGAGGATGTCGCGGAATCCGTAGAGTCGCTGGGATCCGGATCCTGCCGCGCCACGCACGGTCGGCTCGACCAGCTGCGTGCGGGCCCAGTAGTCAAGCTGGCGGTAGCTGATACCGGCGGCACGTGCCGCGATTGCGCCGCGATAACCCGCGGTGTCGTCGAGATCGGGCATCCCGTCGGTAAAGAGCAGGCCCAGGTCGTAGCGGGAACCCTCACTACGGCTGACTTCGCTCTCACTCATGGCTCGTGCCTCTCATATAACAGATGTGCAAACGCATCAATGTCTAGCCTTCAGCTTGAAGTTGACGTTGACGGTTTTGCTAAACCTAACGCTACCCACGTGATCAATCTCGATCAACGACATTCGTCGAAAAATCGGCGGCGTGTCGAAAATGGGGACCAGGAGATCCGCCATCAAAGCTTCGAAAGCGCGGAGCGGATCAGGCTTCCGCGCACAATCTCCAGCTGGCCGGCGATCTCCTTGGCCAGTTCTGCCGCCTTGGCGCGGCTCGAGGCGTCCTTGCGACGGGCGACCGGGATGAGCGCACTCTCGATGAGGCCGAGCTCGCGTTCGGCCGCCCCGCGAAATCCACGAAGGTGACGCGGCTCGATGCCCGAGCGCTGCAGTTCGACGAGAGCGCGGAGCACCGAGAGAGCTTCGTCCCCGAACACGTCTGCCGGCACAATGAGGGAGGCCGTGATGGCGTCGCCCATGAGCATGACGGTCGCGCCGGCCTCACGGATGAGTTCGTCTCGCGTGTACTTGCGCTCCCCCGAAAGCATGGATGGCGCCTGCGTGGATCCCCCGGGCAGTACCGGCTGGCGACCGGCATCCAACTCATCGAGATAGCCGCGAATGACCTTGAGCGGAACGTAGTGGTCGCGCTGCATCGTGAGCACGAAGCGGAGCCGCGTGAGGTCCGCGGGCGAGAATTTGCGGTAGCCGGACTCGGTGCGGGCGGGCGAAATGAGTTGGCGTTCCTCGAGGAAGCGAAGTTTCGACGGGGTCAGATCAGGGAATTCGGGGTTCAGCCGGGCGAGCACCTGGCCGATACTGAGCAGGGATGCGCCCCCCGACTCCGACTTGACGGACGCCTGGGCCGATACGCGAGCCACTAGCGGCTTGCCACGTGCGCGAGATCGACGCGCGATGCATAGAACGTCAATCGAAACTTTCCGACCTGCACCTCTGAGCCATCGCTCAACGCGGCAACACCGTCAATGCGATTGCCGTCGAAGTAGGTGCCATTAAGGCTGCCCAAATCTTTGACCTGGAAGTTCTTGCCTTCGCGAAGAAACTCGGCGTGACGACGGGACACGGTCACGTCGTCAAGGAAGATGTCCGCATCCGGATGGCGCCCAACGGTCGTGACATCGGCATCGAGCAGGAAGCGCGCGCCCACATTCGGTCCGCGGCGAACGACGAGAAGAGCGGAACCGGACGGCAGCGCGGCGATGGCCTCGTGCTCCTGCGGCGCGACATCGCCGCCAACGGAAGCGACCTGAGCCGCGAACCCGGCCGTGAAAGTCATGGTCGTGTCGGTGGGTGACGACGATGGAACAGGAGGCGTAAACGGCTCCGTCGGACCCGCGTCATGTGAATCAACCATCATGAACCTCCATTCAGCCCCCCAGCGTATCTGATGAAGCGGTAGCTATACCCCTCGGAATCCTAATAACTCGCGCGGTTTCACGGAGATATATCACGCCGGCCCACCAGTAAACGAATGCGCCCCAAAGAGCGAACGCCCATCCAACCGGGTTGGTGATCCAGCCGATCTGATGGAACGCCCCACCGAGCATGAGAATGGGCAGTGCATAGAGGAGTGAAAATGTTCCGAATTTGCCGAGGTGGTGCACGGGCAGTGGGCCGAAACCGTTGTTGGCGAGGATGATTCCGAGAACGGCGAGCATGACATCCCGGCCGATGATGACGGCTCCGAGCCACCACGGGATGATGCCGCTGACAGAAAGGCCGATCAGGGCGGCGAAAATGAAGAGGCGGTCCGCCGCGGGATCAAGCAATTGCCCGAGCCTGGTGACTTGCCCGAACCGGCGAGCGATCTGGCCGTCAAAGTAGTCGGTGACGCTCGAGATCACGAGAACCACGAGTGCCGCGAAGTCGGCGCGGAGGATGATCAACACCAGAAAAACCGGAACGAGGGCGAGCCGAATAAAGCTCAAGAGGTTCGGAATTGTGAAAATTCGGGAGCTGACCTCGCTCTGGCCTGTGGCTCCCATGCTGCGAGTCTACCGAAGTACGAGCAACGCTAGGCTCGTCGAAGTGACCCCACTTTACGTCTGTTTCCTCACCGCCATCGGCGTGTGCGCCTTCGTCTGGGTCGCTTCGCTCATCACGCACGACCACTCCTGGGTCGACCGCATCTGGTCGATCATCCCCGTGGTCTACGTCTGGATTTTCGCCGGCGCGACGGGGCTCGCCAACGAGCGCCTCGACGTCATGGCCGTGCTCGTCACCCTGTGGGGAGCCCGGCTGACCTACAACTTCGCACGCAAGGGCGGTTACCGCGGAGTCGAGGACTACCGCTGGGCCGTATTGCGTGGCCGGATGAACCGCTGGCAGTTCGAACTCTTCAACTTCTTTTTCATCGTGCTCTGGCAAAACGTCATTCTGCTGCTCATTGCGCTGCCCGCCTTCACAGCCTGGAGCCACCGCACGACGCCCTTCGGATTCTGGGATGTCGTTGTCACCATCGTCTTCCTCGGACTATTGGTCGGTGAGACGGTGTCAGACCAGCAGCAGTGGAACTTCCAGGGCTGGAAGAAGTCCGAGATCGCTGCCGGGCGCGCTCCCCAGCCCCGCTTCGCGCAGACCGGTCTCTGGCGCTTCAGCCGTCATCCGAACTTCTTCTTCGAGCAGGCGCAGTGGTGGACGCTGTTCTTCTTCGGCGTCGTCGCTGCGGGCTCGATCCTGCAGTGGACGGTACTCGGCGCGTTCCTGCTGACCACGCTGTTCATCGGCTCGACCATATTCACGGAGAGCATCACGCGCTCGAAATATCCCGAGTACGCGGAGTACCAAGCGACCACCTCGGCAGTCGTACCGTGGTTTCCGCGACGACGGCGCGCGGCATCCGCTGCGGCCTGACCCACGCGAGTACGGTGGTCGATATGTCGTGCATTCGGTTCAATACCCCGGCCCAGCGGCGCGCGATGCGTGAAGCTGCGCCATCCATGCTCACCTCCGAGGAGGCGGCGGCACTCGCCGCGACACAGCATCCTGCTCCCCCGGTGACCGCCAGCAAGATCGCGCGGCTGCGACTCCTCGCCGCCGACGCCAATCCCAAGATCCGGGAGAGCGCGGCGAGCAGCTATCACGCGCCGGAGGATGTCGTCATTCGCCTGTCGAAGGATCCCGATGCGGGAGTTCGCGGCTGCGTGGCGAGGAATGAGTCGACATCCTGCGACATCCTGCGCTCGATGGCGGATGACGAATCGGAGGTGGTTCGCGGCTGGCTCGCGGTCAACTTCTTCGTGCCGGCGGATGTGATGGAGAGACTCGCGGACGACTCGAGCGAGACCGTCCGCAGCCTGGTCCGCTGGAAAGCCGAACTGGCCGGCTCCGAACTGACAGAGCCCGAACTGACAGAGCCCGAACGCGCAGAGTCCGAGCTCGCTTCCGCGCACTGATGGCGACGGCAGACACCGCCCGGGTCGACAGCTGGATCTGGGCCGTGCGGCTCATCAAGACGCGCTCGCTCGCGACGGCGGCTTGTCGGGCCGGGCATGTCCGCATCAACGGAGAGCGGGTGAAGGCGGCTCAATCCGTTCACGTCGGCGATGAAATCCGCCTTCGCGAGTCGGGTTTCGACAAGATTGTCGTCGTTGGCGCCATCCTGACCAAGCGGGTCAGCGCCCCGGTTGCCGCCGCGAGCTACACCGATCTGACGCCCCCGCCCCCGCCACGCGAAGAGGTTGCGCTCGCCCCGATGCGCGATCGGGGCGCCGGTCGCCCGACCAAGCGCGAGAGACGCGACCTCGAAAAACTGCGCGGGCGTGACACCCACGACCCACGCGACGACGGCCAAGGCGAGTAGCCGAGAGCCCTGTCTGCCCCCGTACGTACGGGGGCAGACGCATCACACGGGGGCAGACGCGGGTTGGAGCTACTCGGCGACCACGCTGACCTCACGCACGGGAGCGTTCTTGTCCTGGGTGAGGAACAGCGACAGGATGCCGGCGATTACCGCGAGGGCGACCAGTCCCCCGCCCACCCAGTGGAACCGATCCGTTATCCCGGCGGTCGTGAGCCCCGCCGCTCCTACGATCGAGCCGAGGATGCTGACACCGATCGATCCACCGAGGCGCTGCGTGATGTTGAACAGGGTGTTGCCGTCGGGCAGTTCCCTCTCGGACAGCGGTGCAAGCATCGCGATCAGGAGCGGTGCCGTCACGAATCCGATGGCGATCGCACGCCCGGAGAGGATGGCGCCAATGATGACGAGGGACGTGTCCTTGTCCAGGAAGATCAGGAACACGCTCGAGATGGCGAGGATCGCAAATCCGGCCACGACGAGGACCTTGAGCGGGATCCGTCCCGAAAGCTTCTGTCCGACGAAGGTTCCGATTCCCATGATGATGCCCTGCGGAAGGAGGGCGATCCCGGTTTGGAAGGCCGTGTGCCCCTGGACGTTCTGAGTGAAGATCGGCAGCAGGAAGACCGTCCCGAATGCGATCACGGAACACAGCACCTGAAGCACGAGCGCGATGGCGGAGTTGCGGTGCCGGATCATCGCGACGTTCACCGCCGGATTGGCACGGTTCAGCGCCCAGAACGTGTAGCCGACGAGCATCAGCAGCCCAATGCCGAGCGGCAGGTAGGAGATCGGCGCGCCCCAGCCCACATCCTTGCCCTGGGATGCGCCCTCGGTCGCGCCGAAGAGAGCAGCCGTGAGGCCGATCGCGAGAAGGAGGAATCCGAACGGATCGAACCTGGTGGACCTGTCGGCGGACGCCCCGACGTGGCGCGGCACCTTCACGAGGAGGAGCAGTCCGATGATTCCGACGGGGACGTTGATCAGGAAGATCCAACGCCAGTCCGACGGGTCGTCTCCGCTCAGGATCAGGCCGCCGATGGTCGGGCCGAGGGCGGGGGCCAGGAAGAGCGTGAGGGCCGCGGAGATCGGGATCTTGCCACCGCCGATCCCATCCTTGCCGAGCAGGATGCTGAGGGCGAGCGGCACCAGCGGCGCACCCACGAAGCCCTGCACGGCTCGAAACGCGATCAGCCAGTCGACATTGACGGCCGCCGCGCAGGCCGCCGACGCCAGCACGAATAGGACGGTGCTGATCGTGTACACGCGCAGGACCCCGAATCGCTTGGCGAGGTATGCGGTCGCGGCGAGCGAGACGCCGAGTGCGAGCAGGTATCCGCTCACGATCCATTGGATCTGGCCAAGGTCGACAGCGTTGCCGTTCGTACCGAAGTCTTTCGCGATCGATGGCACGGCGACGTTCACGATGCTCGAGTCGATCATGCTGAGGAGTGGGCCGATCAGGAGCGCGTATCGGGCGATCGCACCGATCGGCGTCGACGTTGCGGGGGCAATGGTCTGGGTCATTACAGCTCTGCCTTCTTCGCCAGCGAGGCGATCCATCGTCGTTCGTTGTCGATCCCTTCGAGCACGCGCTTCATCACGAGGTTCTGCCACTCGCGCCTCGGGGACTCGTCGGTCTCCTCGACCAGAGTCGCGACCTGGGCGTGCCTGGCATCCAAAACCGCGGTCCTCGCCGCGAGCACGTCGAGTCGCGAATCGATCGGAAGCTCGGGGAAGAAGCTGAGGCGGACGAGGAACTCCTCCTCGTTTGCCGCGACACTCACCGGCAGATTGCGCAGCAACTCGGTCAGGTGAGCGCGCCCCCGGTCGGTAATCGCGTACACGTTCTTCGACGGTTTGCCCTCCTGGGCCTCGACCGTCTTGGTGACAATGCCGTCGCTTTCAAACCGGCGGAGCATCGGGTACAGCGAGTTGTTGCTCAGCAACGTGAACGAGGGACGCTGTACGCGCCGCTTCAGCTCATAGCCGTGCACCGGCCCGGTGCGAAGCACACTGAGCACGAAGATCTCCAGAACCATGCCGACCATTGTGGCATGGGCCACAGTGACATAGGTCACTGTGACCTAAGGATGGAGGCCTAGCGAGGGTCTGGCGACTCCCCGCGGTGGAGGCGAAGGTACTCCTGGGTGAGCGCATCCATCTCTTCGTCACTCAGGTCGTCGTAAGACTTCGCCTCTTTGCGATCGACCCTAGACCAGCGGACGAACAGGATGATCAGCACGGGGATGTCGGCGAGTTCTGCGATGAACCACAACAGGTCCCCCGAGAGTTGCTGGTCGCGGATCGGAGAAGGCCACCACAACGGATGCCAGCCGGCGATCGCGGGCAGCCCGTCGAGCACACCGCCGTTCAGTCGAATCAGGATGCCGGGAATCGCGTCGATCACGAGCTCGACCATCGCGAGCAGGAACTCGACCGTGACGAAGAACGACGACCGATGCGACGAGTACTCGACGAGCGGCAACACCAGCAGGAGGCCAATGAGCGGAATCACGATCGTCATCGTTGCCTGCCCGAGCGAGCTCAGACGCATCGCACCGGAGAACTTCGTCAGGAAGATCGAGAAGATGGCAACGGTCACGAGCGGTGCGATCACGGCATTGCCGGCGACGCGGATCGGTCGGGACGCCATGAAACGGTCGAGCATGCCGACCCCGCGGCCGCTCAGTGCCCGCCGAGCCAGCGTGACCGGCCGACCGAGCGCGAGCAGCGCCGGAATCACGAAGAGCAGCAGTGCCGTTCGCGTGCTGAACGCCCAGCGCAGGTCGTGGCTGTAGACCCCGAGGAATCCGAAATTGACGACGACGAACGAGCCGATTCCGAGGAAGATGAACGCCGCGGTCAGCCAGCCGGACCAGCGTTCGCCTTTGCGACGGAGGGCGAGCACGCCGGCACCGTAGACGACCGCAAGGACGATGGCGACCACGCAGGAGACCGGGTCGAAAAACCAGGCTGCGAGAAAAACGGGAACCGGAGGCGTGACATTTCCTTACGCTCGAACTACCACAGATGTTACCTGCGCGACCGGTTCGCGGATGACGGTGCGGCCGGTAGCGGAAGGCCGAGACTGTCCCCGGCAACGCGCGTCAGGACCGACGACCAGGTTCGGTACGGGCGCCAGCGATCCATGATCTCGGCGATCTGTTGCGGTGTGGCCTCGGTGCCAAGCCCATAGAAGTGCGCGAGGTAGCTGGGCATCCGCGGCTCGAGCCCCGTGATGATGTCGGTGGCCCCCGTCGATCGCAGCAGGATGAGCATCGAGTAGGTCGGCCCGATTCCGGGGAGCTTCTGGATGTGGGCGAGGGCGTCGCCCGGATCCATCGCGAGCAGGCGGGCGGGCTCCAGCTCGCCCGCCAGCGCCGCGTTCGCGACGGCGTGCAGGCGCTGGATGCGTGTCTCCTCGAGTCCCTGGAGTTCGCGCACCTTCAGCAGCTGCTCCGGCATCGGGAACGCGAGCACCTGCTCAGCGCCTTCGCCGAAGACACGCCCGAACGTGGCCGCGAGCCGATTGCGCACCGCCGTCCCTTGGGCGCGGTGGCGTCGCGCGCTGATGATCGACCAGGCGGCGGCCTCGTACGGCGAGTGGAACAGCACGGGTCGAAGTCCTTCGTGAGTGCGCTGCATGTCGCCGAGCACGGGATCCCTCTCGCCGACCGCGAGCCAGTCTGAACCCGAGTGGTCGAGCGAGAGGATGCGGGCAACCTGGCGCTCGATTGCGGTGGCGTCAGCATCGTCTTCGAAATCGATGCTTCCCGTGACAGCCCCACTCGGATCCTGGCCCAGCGAGACCTCGACCTGGTGAGCCAGGTCATCGGTCACGAACGCGAGTTTCATGCCAGCGTCCTTGTCCACGGGACGCCCGGTGTTCGGTCCGAAGCCGAATCCCGCTGCGGCAGCGAGCGAGAACGGGCCGTCCGGGACGATGGTGAATGTGGTCATGATCGTGCCTCCGATGCGGTGGTGAGGGTGTCGAGAACGTTGCCGAGTGCCTGTTGCTGCTCGGGGGCGACGGCCGAGAAGAACACGTCATTGAGTGCGCGAGCGGTCGCGGAGGCGGCTCGTCCACGCTCGATTCCTTCCGGTGTCAGCGCGAGCGAGCGGGCCCGCCCGTCGTCCGGATGCGGTGCGCGAGTGAGCAGGCCGCGGCGCTCGAGCGCGCGGACGATCTGCGAGGTCGTGTTGGCATCCATCCCGAGGCGCACGCCGACTTCGGCCTGGGTGAGCGGATCCCAATCGTGCCGAGCCTGCCGGTACAGCGCCATCACGACGAAGAACTGCGGGACGGTCAGCTCATGCTCACGCAGCGCGAGGCCCGCCTCGGTGCGCCAGACCTGTGCGGCCTTCATCAGCGTGAAGCCGTATCCCCCGCCGGTGCCTGCCATTGTTGCTCCCTCGCGTCGCGCACCTATGTAGTACGTGTACGTAGCTTATGGAGAGCCACCGACATTGCGTTAGCTTCGTCGATTCGGCTCAGTGGTTGTACTCGAAGCTCAGTGGTTGTACTCAAATACGACCGCGCGGGTCTGAGTATCAGCTCCGAAGATCCGGGCCGTATTTGTGTCGAAATCGGATCGGCCGGAGTCATCGACCAGTGCAAGCTCGGCCGCAATCTGCTTTTCGTTCCCAGTCAGGTTCACGACAGGGCTCAGAAAGCTGATCCGGTATACGCTCAGGGTCCGCGCCAATCGCTCTGCTTGCTCTCGACCTATGAGTTCGATGGGTCGCAGGGTCTCGCCATTGGTCAGGTAGATCTCCCAGCCCTGATTGACAATGCGCGCCCACACCTTCTTTTCTGGAGGAGGTTTCCGCTTTGCCATGGCACGATGTTACTGAGGATGGGACGAGCAGGCAGTAACGCTACTGGTTGCTGAACGCCGCATCGAAGGATGTCGTCGGCTGGTCCCAGAGCAGCGAGCGGATGTACTCGATGGCCTGCTTCGCTCCGTGGAGGCGATCCATGCCGGCATCCTCCCACTCGATCGAGATCGGACCGGCGTAGCCGATCGCCTCGAGCGCGCGGAACGCGTCCTCCCATGGCACGTCTCCATGACCGGTCGACACGAAGTCCCAGCCGCGGCGCGGCTCACCCCAAGGAAGATGCGAGCCGAGCACTCCGGCGCGCCCGTTGTGCGGGCGCATCCGTGTGTCCTTGCAGTCGACGTGGTAGATCCGGTCCTTGAAATCGACGATGAACCCGACGGGGTCGATGTTCTGCCACATCATGTGGCTCGGATCCCAGTTGAAGCCGAACGCCTCGCGGTGATCGATGGCCTCGAGGGTGCGAACACTTGTCCAGTAGTCGTACGCGATCTCGCTCGGGTGCACCTCGTGCGCGAATCGGACGCCCTCGGAATCGAAGACGTCGAGGATCGGGTTCCATCGGGTTGCGAAGTCCTCGTACCCGGCCTCGATGACGGATGCCGGCACGGGTGGAAACTGTGCGACGTACGGCCAGATGCTCGACCCGGTGAAGCCGACCACGACATCCACGCCCAGCTTGCGGGCAACGCGCGCCGAGCGCTTCATGTCTTCCGCGGCGCGTTGGCGAACACCCTCCGGGTCCCCGTCGCCCCAGGTGCTCGGCCGAACGATCGCCTTGTGGCGGAAATCGATCGGGTCGTCACAGACGGCCTGGCCGGTCAGATGGTTCGAGATCGCGAAGACCTTGAGGTTGTGGCGATCGAGGATGTCGAGCCGCGACTTCAGGTACGCGTCGTCGGTGTCGGCGAGCTCGAGATCGAGGTGGTCGCCGGAAGCGGCGATCTCGAGTCCGTCGTAACCCCATTCGCTCGCGAGCCTCGCGACCTCTTCGAATGGCAAATCGGCCCACTGGCCGGTGAACAGCGTGACGGGATGAGTCATGAGTTGTCTCCTTCGGGGATGTCGATCCACTTGCCGGTTCCGGCGGCCGTCATCACGGCATCCGTAATTCGTGCGGCCCTCAGTCCATCTTCGAACCGTGGCAGTCCCTCGGGTGCAGCGCCACGGATTGCCGCGTAGCTGTCGGAGACGAAACCCGCGAAGGCGTCGACATAGCCCTGCGCGTGACCACCGGGGACGACGGACAGGCGACGCGCGTCATCCGACAGCTGGTCGGGATCCCGCGGCAGAAGCTGACTGCCCGAGCGGCGCCCGAGCCAGAGCGTCTCCGGCTGCTCCTGGTCGAAGCCGATGCTCTCGGAGCTGCCCGCGATCTCCAGATACAGCCGATTCTTGCGGCCGGGAGCGACCTGCGAGATCAACAGCGTGCCGAGCGCACCGCTCCGGGTCTCGAGAGCGACGGCCACCGCATCCTCGGTCGCGACCGCCGTGTGAAGGGATCGATCGGGGAAGAACGTGCGCTTGATCGCGGACACTCGCGAGATCCGCTCGGCCGTAATGAACTCGATGAGATCGACGAGGTGCGAACCGATGTCGGCAAACGCACGCGACTGGCCACCCAGCGCCGAATCCACGCGCCAGTTGTCATCGGATGCATCGAGCAGCCAGTCCTGAAGATACGAACCATGGATGCTGAGCACCCGCCCGGCCTCGCCGCTCGCCACCCGGGCGCGCGCTTCCCGAACCATCGGATGGAACCGGTACACGAACGGGACCGTGGCCGTCACTCCGGCTGCTGAGGCGGCATCCACGAGGATCTTCGCCTCGGCGGCCGAGATCGCCAGCGGCTTTTCGCACACGACATGCTTGCCCGCGGCGATGACCGCGAGGGCCTGCTCGGTGTGCAGCGAATTGGGCGTGCACACGTGCACCACCTCGATCGAATCGTCGGCGAGGAGGTCGTCGAGGCTGTCGAACGCGCGCTCGATACCGAGCTCCTCCGCAGCCTCGATCGACCGCTCTGGCCGGGAGCCGACGATCCCGACCAGGCGAGCGCGTGCGGAGCGCGACGCCCTGCTGTGGACGGTGGCCATGAAGCCACCGCCCACAAAACCGGCGCCGATCGCTGGCGAACTCATTTCGCGAGTGTCGCGTCGCGAGGATCCCAGCTCTCCGGAAGCGGCGGGGCGACGACGACGGAGCTCGCGATGTCGACGGGAGCCCCCTTCTCGGCTGACTCGATCGTCGACACCATGATGTCGAGAACGTGGAATGCGAGTTCGCCGGATGCGCGCTCCGGTCGTCCGGCGCGGATCGACTGCGCCAGCTCGACCACTCCGGTTCCGCGAGTCGACGTACTGCCGACGCTCGGAACGGTCGTGGACTCGTCGCCATCCCCCCACACGATGAGGTCGCCGTCGAAGGTGTTCGGATCCGGGACCACAAGAGTCCCGTCCACCCCGGACACCTCGAACTGCGTGCGACGCACCTTCGAGTCGAAGCTGAACACGCTCTGGGCGGTCTGCCCGCTCTCGAACTCGAACAGCGCGCTGACGTGCGTCGGAACCGTGACGTCGAACTGCTCCCCTGCCCGCGGCCCCGAACCGATCGTGCGCGTCGGCTTGGCCTTGCCGGCGACGGCGGTGACGCGCTTGACGGGTCCGAAGAACTGCACCAACGTTGTGAGGTAGTACGGTCCGATGTCGAACAGTGGGCCGGCGCCCTCCTGGAACAGGAAGTCGGGATTCGGATGCCACGACTCCGGGCCGGGGCTCTGCAGCAGCGTGAGGGCCGTCAACGGCGTGCCGATCGCACCGCTCTCGAGATACCGACGGGATGACTGCAGGCCGGCACCGAGGAAGGTGTCGGGCGCGGTCGCGACCCGAAGGCCCGCGGAGTGTGCCGCATCCAGAAGCGTGATTCCGCTCTCGCGATCGAGGGCGAAGGGCTTCTCGGTCCAGACATGCTTGCCCGCGGCGAGCACCTGCAGCGCCACCTCGACGTGCGCCTTCGGAATCGTGAGATTGACGACGATCTCGATGCCGTCATCCTGAAGCAACTGCTCGACGGAACCGTGACCGGCAACACCGTACTTCTTTGCCTGGGCCTCCGCGCGCTCGAGATCGATGTCGGCGATGAAGCGGACCTCGAGGTCGGGGAACGTCGTGAGGTTGTCGAGGTACTGGGAACTAATGACGCCGGCGCCGATGACGCCGACACCGACGCGGCCTGTGGAGGCGCTCACGCGAGGTTCTCCTTCACGAGAAACGCGTAGCTATCGGCGATTGCCGTAAACCGATCGCCGCGCGAGTCGTCGAGCTCGACCACTCGGAGCGCATTTGGCGCGGCGGCGATGATCTCCTTCACCGGCATCCCTCCGCTTCCGACGGCGACCTGGTCGAGATTGTCGTCGGATGGCGGCCCATCCTTCACGTGGATGGCGACGACCCGGTCGCCGAGCCGCTTCAGCACCGCGACCGGATCCTGGCCGCCGACCGCAACCCAGTAGGTATCGACCTCGAGCACGACCTCCGGGGACAGGTGACGCGCGAACAACTCGAGCGCGGGCTCACCGTCAATCACGGAACGCAGCTCGTGGCCGTGGTTGTGGTAGCCGACAACGACTCCGTGCTTTGCCGCGATGACCGCGGCGGCGTTCAGCTGGCCTGCGATCTCGGCGACGGATTCGGCCGTCTGCCAGCGTTCGACAGGCACATGTGGATCGATGACCGTCGCGATTCCGAGGTCGTGTGCCGCGGCGAACAGTTCCTCGAGGCGAGCGTCGTCTTCGCCGACGAAGTGAGCGTGCGTCGTCGGTGCCGTGAGACCCGCGGCTTTCAGCGCATCCCCCAGCCCAGCAACTGCGTCGAAGTTATACGGCTCGACCTGACTGAAACCGATGTCGGCAATGCGCTGGAGCGTGCCAGGCAGATCCTCGCTCATCGCTTCGCGCACGGTGTACAACTGCACTGACAACCTGGAATTGCTCACGATTCTCCTCATCGAAAATGTCTCGGGACATCCATCTCAGCATACTTCTGTCGAAGAACATGCAAAAGTCAGCACTTTGTCGACATATTTCGTTTCGGTGTTCGATCGGTGTGGTTCAATGGCGAGTATGGCCCGCCCGGAACCGCTCCTGACCCCGGAGGCCGCCCGACTTCTCGTGCATCTGCGCGACGGATCGGCACGGACCAGATCCGAACTCGCGGAGCTGTCCGGGCTTGCCCGATCGACCGTCGCCGCGCGTCTCGACTCCCTCATCGAAACAGGCCTTGTCGCGGTGTCGACCAACGGGGTCTCGTCAGGCGGACGACCGCCCGGTTTCGTCGCGTTCCAGCCCGCGGCGCGCATCCTGCTCGCCATCGACCTCGGTGCAACCCATGGCCTTGTCGCCCTCACCGATCTCTCCGGTACCGTTCTCGACCTCGAATCGACCTCGCTCGATATCGCCGACGGGCCGGAGACGGTCCTCCGCTGGGCCCTGGATGCGGCGGAGCTCCTGCGGGAGCGCCTCGGCCGGCCGGCCTCAGACATCGTGGGCGTGGGAATCGGACTTCCCGGTCCGGTCGAGCACTCGACCGGCATGCCCACGAATCCCCCGATCATGCCGGGCTGGGATCGCTTCGACGTTCCCGCCTACATTCGGGCGACCTTCGACGTTCCCGTGCTGGTCGACAACGACGTCAACCTGCTGGCGCTTGGCGAACACGCCACCGTCTGGCGAGCGATTGACGACCTGCTGTTCGTCAAGGTCGCCACCGGTATCGGAGCGGGGATCATCAGTGGCGGAAAACTTCAGCGCGGGGCCCAGGGAACGGCCGGCGATCTCGGTCACGTGCGCGTTCCGTTCACCTCGCGCACGCCCGCCCACGGTGATGTCGATGCCGACCTCGAAGAACTCGCGAGCGGCCCCGGCATTGCTCGGGCACTCTCGGCACAGGGACTCCAGGCGGCCTCCAGTGCGGATGTCGTCGAGCTCGCCAAACGCGGCGACACCCGGGCGACGGATGCGATCCGCCAGGCCGGCCGGGATCTCGGCGAGGTCGTCGCGACCTGCGTGAACATCCTGAATCCGTCGATCATCGTGATCGGCGGCAGCATCGCCCGCGCGGACGAGAATCTCGTCGCCGGTGTTCGCGAGGTCGTCTACGGACAGTCGACGCCGCTGGCGACGCGCCACCTGACCATCACCGAGTCGCGCGCCGGTGAAACCGGCGGGGTCGTCGGGGCGGCGACCATGCTCATCCAGCACCTGCTCGATCCGAGCTGACCCGACTCGAGCGGAGCTAATCGGCTGACCGCTGAAACTGCGTCTGCCCCCGGGTGATGCGTCTGCCCCCGTACGTACGGGGGCAGACGCATCTGGCGGGGGCAGACGACTAGCTACTTGATGAGGGAGCGGCTCACTTGTCTAGCCCAGTCGTTGACGGAAGAAACGGTGGCTGAGGTTTCTCCCCGGCACGCTGGGCCAGCTTCGCCTCTTCGCGTTTGCGCCTGGATGCGGGGAAACCATTTGGCATCACACTGCTGAAAAGCCCGAAGAGCGCTTCCGCGATCCAATCCATCATGGACGAAATTCTAGGGTCAGCGAGACCCTGTCTGCCCCCGGGTGATGCGTCTGCCCCCGTACGTACGGGGGCAGACGCATCTGGCGGGGGCAGACGAGAACATCGCCACTCACCCAGCAGACTCTTAGCCATAACTCGGGCAAAGCGACTTAAGCTCGACGCATGACCCTCGACATCGCGACCGCGGCGGGCGTGGTTCGGGGTCTGGCGGCCGACGGAGTTCGCGCCTGGCGAGGCATACCGTTCGCCGCTGCGGCCGTTGGCGAACTGCGGCTTCGCGCTCCCCAGCGGACACCGCCGTGGACGGGCGTGCGGGATGCGACCCGGTTCGGCCCCTCGGCACCGCAGGACCGAAAGGGACCATTCGTCGGCACGCGAAGAAGTACTCCGCGCAGCGAGGACTGCCTCACGCTCAACGTCATTGCGCCGGCATCCATCGATCGTTCACTGCCGGTCATGGTCTATATCCACGGCGGGGCATATGGCGTGGGCTCCCCCGCCGACATCCCACTCCGCGGAGCCAACTTCGTCCGTCGCGGGGCCATCCACGTCACTTTCAACTATCGGCTGAACGCCTTCGGCTATCTCGATTTCAGTGAGTTTGGATTTGATAACAACCTCGGCCTGCGCGACCAGGTCGCGGCGCTCGAGTGGGTGCGCGACAACATCGCGGCATTCGGCGGTGACCCGTCAAACGTGACCGTTTACGGCGAGAGTTCAGGCGGCAATGCGGTCACGACGCTGCTCGCGACTCCGGCCGCTCGCGGGCTGTTGGCGCGGGCGATCGCGCAGAGTCCACCGAGCAACGCGGTCTACCGTCCGGATGTCACACGCCAGTGGGCACGCGAGTTCCTCGAGCTGCTTGGGGCCGAGCCCGGACGCGAGGCCGATGCGCTGCGGACGTCGAGCATGGATGCCATGGTCACCGCCGCTCGCCTGCTGTTCACCCGGATCCCCGACCAGTACCCCGGCGACCAGGCCTTCAGTCCGGTCGTCGACGGCGACTACCTGCCCGAGCATCCGATGGATGCGTTCAAGGCCGGGAACACGCATCCGGTCCCCCTCATCATCGGCACCTGCGCGCGCGAAGGATCGGTGTTCTGGGGCAAGCGCCGCATCCTCGCGACCACGCGAACCCGCATCGATGGACTGCTCGCGAATACCTCGGCCGCCGGCGACGCACTGATGCGAAAGGTCTATCGCTTCCCCGATCGCCGCGGCACGCTCGACTTCGGCGGGGACTTCGCATTCTGGTTTCCGACCTATGAAATCGGCCAATCGCAGTCCGCAATCGCACCAACCTGGGTCTATCGGCTCGAGTACGCGACGCCACTCCTTCGGGCCCTCCAAATCGATGCGACCCACGGCGCCGACCTCCTCACTGTCTTCGATCGAACTCGCACGGCCGTCGGCAAACTCACGACGCTCTTCGGTGGGGCGAACACCCTCGCGGCCATCAGCCAACGGATGCAGGACTTCTGGTTCCGCTTCGCCGTTGACGGAACAGTGGATGCGTCGTGGCCGCAATACGACAGGGCCACCCGCGCGAACTACGTCTTCGACGATCCCGACCGGGTCGAGCTCGACTCCCGCGCCGATCGTCGGGCCGCCTGGGACGCGTTCACGCACATGCACTGATTCACGTTGGGAATAGCGAAGCGCTGTGCGGCGCTGCAGTTAGCGTGAAGAAGAAGATCGGATTCCTCTCGTTCGGGCACTGGCAGCCCGCCCCCGGATCGCAGACACGAACCGCCCAGGATGCGCTGCTCCAGTCGATCGACCTGGCCGTGTCTGCCGAAGAGCTCGGGATCGACGGCGCGTTCTTCCGCGTTCACCACTTCGCGCGCCAGCTGGCCTCGCCGTTCCCGCTGCTGTCCGCGATCGCGGCGCGAACGAGTCGCATCGAAATCGGCACCGGTGTCATCGACATGCGCTACGAGAATCCGCTCTACATGGCCGAGGAAGCGGCAGCCGCGGACCTCATCAGCAGCGGTCGGCTCCAGCTCGGCGTCAGCCGTGGCTCACCCGAGACCGCGCTGAGGGGTTCCGAATCGTTCGGCTTCGTCCCACCGGAGGGCATGGATGACGCGGCTCTCGCGCGCGCGCACACCGACCTGTTCATGGCCGCTATCCAGGGCGCGGGTGTCGCGAACGCGAATCCACAGATGACGGGATCCACGAATCCCCTGCCGATCATGCCGCAGTCGCCCGGGCTCGCCGAGCGCATCTGGTGGGGTGCGGGCAGCCGCGCGACCGGCCAGTGGACGGCAGAGAAGGGTCTCAACCTCATGAGCTCGACCCTGCTCACCGAGGACACCGGGGTCCCGTTCGGCGACCTTCAGGCGGAACAGATCGCCCTGTTCCGCGAGGCGTGGAAGGCGGCGGGCTGGGAACGCGAGCCGCGCGTTTCGGTCAGCCGCAGCATCCTGCCGATCACGACGGATGAGGATCGCGCCTACTTTGGATCCGGTCGCGACGAGGAGGACCAGGTCGGTCACCTCGACGCCACCACGATCGCCCGGTTCGGCAAGAGCTACATCGGTGAGCCCGAGAAAATCGTCGCCGGACTCCTCGAGGATGCCGCCGTTCGCGAGGCCGACACCATCCTGTTGACCGTCCCGAACCAGCTTGGCGTCGAGTACAACACCCACCTGCTGGAAACGGTCGCGAGCCACATCGCGCCGGCACTCGGCTGGGAGCCGAACCTGTCGTAACGACTGGTTCCTACCTCGCTAGACCCGCGTGAACTCGGCCTCGAGGTCGGCAACCGTCATCGAACCGACGGGCGCACCACCGACGGCGGCCTGGCGTGCGAGCCTCTGCACGACAGCGTTCAGGGGTGCTCGACCTCCAAGGCTGCGCGCGAGATACGCGATCTCGCCGTTCAGGTAGTCGGTTTCGATCGACCCGGATCCGCGTGCCAGCGACTGCCAGGACGAACCGCCGAGCTCGTCCGGAGTCCCCGGAACCTTGCGGACGTCGAACAGGTCGCCGCGCCAGACCTTTTCCTCCTCGTCGCTCGCCCAGTCGATTCCGGCGGCACGGTAAACCGCGATCGCCTCATCGCGCAGGGTGTCGACAAGCTCGTCGATCGGCTCGGTCCTGGCGAGGAGAGCCTGCGGCGCGTTACCAAGATTGCTCAGCAGCTTCGTGTACTTCCAGCGCATGACGTCATCGACCACGTGGATCCCCAACGAGCTCGCGGTCCAGTCGGACTCGACGGTCGCAAGAAGCTCGCAATCTGCGTCATCCTGTGCCGACGCATAACGGCCGATGATGAAGACGCCGCTGGCCGGCGCGATTCGCAGGATGACCTCGCCCGGCTCGAGGTGCACGGCCGGCATCCAGACGCAGACGCCGTACACGCGGTCGAACAGGCGCAGGGCGATTCGCTCGCTGGCGACGCCGTTGAGCGCGAGAAGCACCGGGAGTCGATCACCGGCCGTGCCGACCACCGAATCGGTGTCGTCGAACACGGGCTGGTCGACCCACTGCGTCAGCGCGGTCTCGGCCTGGTGGGTCTTGGTTGCGAGCACCAGCACGTCGTCCGCCCGCAACTTCACCTCAGCGGGCGAGGAGGCGACGTCGATCGGCACGAACACATCCTCGTCCGGCGTGCGCAGGCGCAGTCCGTTCGCCCGGATGGCGTCGCCGTGCGCGCCTCGCGCAATGAGGAGCGGAGGATGCTCGACGCTGTGTTGCGCGAGCCGTGCCGCGATACTTCCGCCGATTGCCCCGGCTCCGATGATCACATATCGCATACGATCAAGCCTAGGGATTCGGCTTGGCCTCGTCGGACGGAACCAGCCGGAAGATCCTGAGAACCCGCCCGGAATTTCGCTCGTAGCCTCGGTAGCCCGGCCACTGCCGCTCGATCCAGGCCCAGGTTTCGTCGAGCTCCTCGTCGGCAATGCGGGCCGCGTGCACGGGAAGCCGCTTCCCGCGGATTGTGACAGCGGCATCCGGATGCGCGGCGAGGTTCGCGGTCCAGGCCGGGTGTTTGTCGCGAGCGAAGTTGCTGCCGGTCACGAGCATCCGTCCGTCTGGCTCCGGGCAGTACATCAGGGGCGTGTCCCGCTCGAGTCCGGATTTCGTGCCGATCGTGTGCAGCACGAGAGAGGGAACGAGCACACCGCTCAGCGGAGATCGGCCGCCCGTGACCCTCGCCCAACCGCGTTCGAGTGGGGGCATGATCCGAGATCCGTAGCGACGGAAGAAGCGTGACCGCGAGAACGCCGCAACGATCGAACGAACTCCGCGCTGGAGGGACACCATCCTCGGATTGTGTCAGGTCAGCGCTGGCGAAGCTCGACCAACCGGTCGAACACGGTCGAGCCGTCGTGGATCCCGTCGTGCTCATACTCGTTGGTCACCCAGGTCTGTACGTTACCGACCTGCGCCGCCGTCTCGAGAGAGAGGTCCCGATCGACGTACATGTCGTCGAAGTACACCGCCGCGTTCACCGGAACCTCGTTCGACGCGAGCCGATCGAGATCGTAGAGCGGCGGGTACTCGGCGGTCTCGGCCAGAGCATTGGCTGCGGCGGCAAAGGGGCGAAGGGAGGCGATCTCCTCGAGCATCCACGGGAACATCATCTCGCCGGTGAACTGCAGCGGCCGGTTGGACGTCGAGAAATTCGCGGGCAGGACACGGGATGCCGCCCACCGGGTCGGATTCGGCCCACTGCCGTAGATGCTCTCCTGCATCACGACGAATAGGGGGTTGTCCCAGAAATTCGTGCGCTGGTAGACCTCGTTGAGGAAGACGTCAGCGAGCGCATCCGGAGTCGCACCCTCGTTCGTCCAGGCCTCATCGAAGAGCCAGTGCATCCGCTCGAAGCTCGGCTTCATGCCGAAGTCGAGACCGAGGCTCTGAAGGCGCCGCACGCTGAGCCGATCGCCGTCCGGCAGGCGCACGTCGTGGGCGTCGATGAAGTCCGCGACGGCAGCGACGCGATCCACATCCTGTGGGTACCGCGCATAGAAGCGGGCCGTCTTGCCCTCGACCCGCGGATAGGTGCGGCGATACACCTCGTCGGCGGACGGATGGATGCCCGCCAGCCCACCCACGACGTAGCAGCTTTCGAGAGCCTCCGGCGCTTTCGACAGGTAGGTCAGCGTCAGGAATCCACCATAGCTCTGGCCGAGCGTCGACCACTTTGCGCCGCCGAAGACGGTCTTCCGCAGGTATTCGAGGTCGGCGACGATGGAGTCCGCGCGAAAGTTCAGCAGGTAGCGCGCGCCATCCTCGGCGCCGAAACGGCTGATGACGTCGCCGGTCACTCGCGAGCTTCGCCCCGTGCCCCGCTGGTCGAGCAGCACCACGCGGTGCGTCTTCAGCGCGCTGCCGATCCACTCACCCGTGGTCTCGGGTCGGGGCGATTTACCGCCGGGGCCGCCCTGGAGAAACACGAGTAGCGGCAACGCCTCGTCCCTGCGGCGCGGATCCACGAGCTCGCGTGCAAACACCCGGATTCCGGCACCCTCCGGGTCAGCCCAGTCGAGCGGCACGGTCACGGTGTGCTCACGCACGTGCATCCCAGGAATCGTGTATTCGGCAGTCGTGTATTCGGTTGTCGTCATGGCGCTGGACATAGGTTTACCCTATGCAACAAAAAACCACCGCGGACAAACTCCAGATCAAGGCCGGCTACGCGGTGCATCTCATCGGGCTTTCGAGTGCCGCACAACTGCTCGGCCCCCTTCCCGCCGACTCCCGCTTGATCGGGGAACCGGCCGCGGCCGACGCCGCGCTGATCTTCGTCGCCGACGCAGCCGAACTCCAGCAGCGTTTGAGCGAAAGCCTCCCTCCGCTTGCGGGCGCGAAGGCCGTCTGGATCTGCTACCCCAAGGGAAACAAAGCAGACATCAACCGCGACAGCATCCGGGAGGGAATGGATGCCGAGGGCTGGGAGGTCGTGAGTAACGTCTCGATCGACCCGACCTGGTCGGCCCTCCGCGCCAAACAGGTGCCGGCTACGTGACGTCTTTTTCGCCGAGTACGCGGAGGCTTTCGACCTGGACGATGATCTGCCTGGCACGGCGAGCCATCGCTTCGTCGATGAGTTCGTCGCCGACCCGGATTGCTCCAGCGCTCGACGGATCATCCCACGCGGCAAGCACCTTCACTGCCCAGGCCCGCTCATCCTCCGATGCTGCAAATCCAGCGTTGACGAGAGCAATCTGATTGGGGTGGATGCACAGCCCGCCACCGAATCCCCGGTCGCGAGCCCTGCCGACGGCCGCCTCCAGCCCGACGTCGTCGCCGATCGAGAAGTGCGGGGAATCGAGTGGCGCGGGAAGGCCCTGCGCGGCGCTCGCGACAACCAGGGCCGCCATCGCCAGATCGGTGTGTATGCCCGACGGGTGATATGAGATTCGAAGATCAGCATAGAAGTCCGCGGCGCCGAAGGCCAGCCGCTTCACCCGGGAGGGAAACCCGGTGGGGGCCGACAGGCCGAGCAGACCGGCAGCCGACTCGACCAGGCCGATGACCGGCATCCGGTCCGAACCGGCCCGACTCGACTCGATCGCCGACAGTGCGGCATCCATCTCGGTCGCGGCTTGACCCGGGACGAACTTCGGCATCACGATGCCATCGACCCGACCATCGATAGCGGCTTCGACATCCTCCGCAAAGTCGGTAGACCCGAACGGATTCACCCTCGCAAAAATCAGAGGCTGTGACGGGACCCCGGGTTGTTCGCCCAGCTCCCGGATGACGGATCGCGCGTACGGCCGCACCTCGGGCCGAACGGCGTCTTCGAGGTCGATGATTATCGCGTCGGCCCCGGAGCCGAGCGCTTTGCCGACCCGATCGGGTCGGTCGCCCGGAACGAAGAGAAACGATCTCGCGACCGAACTCCTCTGCTCGATCTCCGGATCCCGAGACGAGACGGTCGTCATTCCGGGATGGCCGGCCCGGCGACGGGCCCGAATCCGCGACGATAGACCATCACGGTCCGATTGAACGTGATGACCGGCACGCCATCCTGGTTGGTGCCGATCGTGTGCACGGCGACGATTCCGACCTGCGGGCGAGACTTCGATTCGCGCAGGCTCAGCACCTCGGACGACGAGTAGACGGTGTCACCCTCGAACAGCGGATTGGGGAGTCGCACCTCATCCCAGCCGAGATTGGCCATGACGTTGTAGGAAACATCGTTGACCGACTGGCCCGTCACGAGCGCAATAGTCAACGTCGAGTTCACCAGCGGTCGCCCGAACTCCGTCTGCTTGGCGTAGTTGGCATCGAAGTGCACGCGCGCGGTGTTCTGGGTGAGCAGGGTGAACCAGGTGTTGTCGGTTGCCGTGATCGTTCGTCCGAGTCCGTGCCGGTAAACGTCCCCGACTTCGAAGTCCTCGAAGAACCGACCCTGCCAGCCCTCGCGTTCGGTCATTTGCTCATTCCTTCCGAAGCGACTTCTTCTTTGCTGCCGGCGGTCAGCCGTTCGATCCGCTCGACGTCGTAACCCAGCATCTCGGAGTAGATGTATTCCGCGTCCTCGTTGCGCTGCGGTGCGCGGCGGTAATCGGTGACCGGAGCGCCGACCCGCACGGGGCTGCGCACCTGTCGAACCGTGCCGAATACCGGATGCTCGGTCTCGACGACCATCCCGCGAGCAATGGTGTGATCGTCGGCGAGGGCCTGCGAAACCGTGTTCACCGGTCCGCAGGGGACGCCGGCCGCACGCAGCAGTCGCAGCCACTCCTCCTCGGTGCGAGACGCGAAGATCTCCTCGAGGATCGGGATCAGCTCGCCGGCGTTGCGGCGACGGTCCGCGAACGTCGCGTACCGTTCGTCGGTCACGAGGTCGGGCCGCTCCATGACATCCCCGAGCCGCTGCCAGAACTTCTCCTTCGGGCAGGCGACGACGATCCAGCTGTCGCTGGTCTGGAAGGCCTGGAAGGGGACGAGCGACGGATGCGCCGAATTGTGGGTCCGAACCGGCTCGAAGTCGCCGTTGAGGTTCCAGATCGCCGGGTAGGTAAGCATCGAGATCGCGGTGTCGAACAGGCTGACGTCGCAGTCCATCCCCACCCCGTCGCGGCGCGCGGCGTGGACGCCGGCGAGAATCGAGATCGCTGCGACGAGCCCGCCCGAATAGTCCACGAGCGAAAGCCCGGACTTGGTCGGCGGCCCGGATGGCTCACCGGTGATGTCCATCCACCCGGCCATCCCCTGCAGCACGTAGTCGTAACCCGGCTCCTTCGCCCGCGGTCCGGTCATCCCGAATCCCGTCAGCGCACAGCAGACGATCTTGGGATTGAGGTGTTTGAGGTCGTCGTAGGTGATCCCGATCTTCGCGGGAACGTCCCCACGGAGGTTTGAGTAGACGACGTCACTGACGCGAACGAGATCCTCGAATACCTGCCGCCCTTCGGGAGTCGACAGGTCAATGTTGATGCTGCGCTTGTTGCGGTTGAACACCTCAAAGAACAGGCTGTCTTCGCCCTCCTGGTAGGGCGGAACGTAGCGTCCGACGTCGCCGCCATTGCTCGGGTCCTCGACCTTGATGACCTCGGCCCCGAGGTCCGCGAGGTGAACGCTGCCGAACGGCCCTGCGCCGTACTGCTCGACCGCGAGGATCCTGATGTCCTCGAGCGGCTTCACAGGCCGGCCGCCTTGTCATCGCCACAAAAAACGGGTCGAACCCGTACACAGGGCACGTGCGTGAACATCAAGCAAAACTCCTTGTTGGATCGGTGACCCGGCGACCATCGCGCGGATCAAAAAGTCAGAACGACGCCTGCACCAAACTCAGCGACGCGGAGAGGTGCTCACGCATCGCCTTGGCTGCAAGGTCGGGGTCGTGGGCCTCGAGAGCAGCGACCAGATCGGAATGGGACATCATGGTCGACGTCTGGGCGGGCCGGGAACCCCAGTACATCCGCCAGAATCGCAGGTTGTGGAGGAGCAGTCGATCAGCGGCATCCTGCAACAGCGAGTTGCGGACCATGTGCACGAGGAACGCGTGGATCGCGTGATCGTCATGCAGGAACGCTTCGTGGTCGTTCCCCTCGCGCGCACCATCCGCGGCCTTCACGAGTTCTCGGAGAATATCGAGATCCTCCTTCGTTGCTCGCGTGGCCACGATATATGCTACGCCGCACTCAATGGCCTCCCGTGCCTCGAACATGTTGAGGACATCGTCCAGGCCAACCGGTGCGACGACGGCGCCACGCCGAGGGACGACCGTGATGAACCTGTCGGTGGCCAGCCGCGCTATCGCTTCCCGAACCGGCATCCTGCCCAGCCCGAGTTCATTGGCCATCGCCTGCTCATTGATGAGCGAACCCGGAGGCAGCCGGAGATTGATGATCCGTTCGAGTAGATCGTTGTACGCCAGTTCGCTGGCGCGTGGCTCGCGAGCGGTCGCGGCCATTTCTTTCGTCATCGAACCACGTTCACTTCGGATAGCTGACTTACTGACACGTCAAGCGTGCCACGATCGACGACGAGCATCTCACCGTTCTGAAGTATGGTCCAACCGTCGCCCCACCCGCTGGAGGCTACGACCACGGCGTTCGGTGTCACCCGGTAGCGCAGCTGGTAGTAGAGGGGCTCCGCTTCCTTCGCCTCGGCGATGGCATCGAATCGGCTCACCGCGACGAGTTGCGTGCTCGTGGCGACCATGGCGTTGAGACTGCTGAACTTCAGGGATGACGCGATCAGGTTCACGGTCTCGGCCAGCGCCGTCGCCGGGTCGGTGTGACGAGCGCGGTCGAGCAGCATGAGGAAATACCGTTCGCTGTCCGTCGTGCCCTTCCGCAATGCCTTCAGGTCGTCGGGGATGAGGGTGTCGAGAGACTCCGGTGGCTTGATGGAACCGTTGTGCGCGAATGCGATCGAGCCGTCGGTGAACGGATGGGTGTTCTCGGCGACCACGTTCAGGCCGAGCGTCGCCCACCTCAGGTGCATGAGGCCGAGATCGGAAACGTGCTCGTGGGACATCCGGGCGAACAGCGGGCTCGTACGGGCCGCATCCGGCGACTTCGCCACCTCGACACCATCGTTCTCCGGCCAGGCGAGCCCCCAGCCGTCCGCGTGCTTTCGGGACAGCTCAGCGAATTCCTGAAGGTCTGCTTCGCCGAGCAATTCCGCGAGAGTCGTCGGCGTCCGGGTGACGTAGCCCAATAGTCGGCACATGGTCTGTCTTCTTCCTTACAGGTAATTGCTGGAAATGCCACCGTCGAGCACGATGACCTGGCCCGTGAGCCAGGATGCCGCATCCGATGCAAGGAAGCACGCGAGCCCCGCGGCGTCCTCCGGTTGCCCGAAACGGCCGAGCGGCACTCGCTCGAGCCGGATGGCGCGTGCGGCAGGATCCGGGAAGAACTGCTCGACGTGCGCGGTCATAATGGGCCCGGGCGCAAGCCCATTGACCCGGATGCCCCTGCTGCCGAGCTGGACAGCCATCGACCTGGTCAACGAGGCGATCGCGCCCTTGCTCGCGGCATAGCCATCCTGTGGGTAGGTCGTGCCGAGCACCGCCAGGAACGAACTCATGTTGACCACAGCGCCCCCGCCTGCTGCCACGATGTGGGGCACGACATGCTTCGAGCACAGCATGGTTCCATCCAGGTTGATGCTGCTGATCTGGTGCCAGAGCTCAAGGTCGCCATCGAGGAAGGATTCGTCCTGGTGAGGCATGATCCCCGCGTTATTGAACAGCGTGTCGAGTCCCCCGAACTCGGCGACCGCCTGGTTCACGGCGAGTTCGACCTGCGCCTCCTCGCGGATGTCCGCCTCGATCGCGATCGCTCGACCACCGACGGCGGAGACCAGTCGAACGGTCTCCTCGGCCGCAGCCCGGTTGATGTCGATGACGGCGACCACCGCACCCTCACGAGCAAAGAGCACGCTGCTCGCTCGGCCGAGCGCGCCACCGCCGCCCGTGACGAACGCCCGCTTGCCCTCGAGCTGCTTCATCTCGTCACCTGCGAACGAAATCCATAAAGCCGCAGCGCGTTGTCCCGAAGGATCCGTTCCCCCGCATCTCGTGCCTGATCGATATCAAGGTCACCGTCGGCGATGAGCTCACCGAGGACGGAGCCGATCACCTGTCGCCCGTCTTTCGCTGCGATCCAGCTCAGTTCGGGGATTCGAGAGCCGTCGGAGCTGTACATCAGTTTGCTGAACGGAGCCACCGCGAGGGCCGCCCGCGTCATCGACGTCATCTCACCGATCGAGATGAACGGGACGGCATACGACAGGTCGAGATAGGCGTTGCCGTACACGGAGGCGAGGTAGGCACCCTCGCGAAAGTAGGGCCAACAGCCGTGCAGGAGCACGACCGGCATTGACCGGTACGCCGAATCCTCGAGGATGTTCCGCAATTCGAGCGGCGACGCTCGACGCAGGTCAACATCGGGATCCCCGTACCCGACATGGAACTGAACGGGAAGCTCCTGGACCGCCGCCGCCTCGAATGCGAGGTGAAGGAGAGTGTCGAGCAGCGGCTTGTAGCCGAGTCTGACGCTGCCGGTCAGCTCGACCTCGACCCGAGCCTGCGCGTATGCGTCGCGCGCAGCATCATCCGACCATCGCTCGATCGCAAGCCCCGTGCGGTAGGCGGCAATGCTCTTGAAACCGGCGAATCCCCCGCCTCGAACGTCGGACACGAATTCGCGCACGCTCGCGATGAAATCGTCGTAGGATCCGTACTCGACGAGCAGCCGCTGGAACTCGACCTCGAGCCGAAGCAGGCCGACATATTCCGCACCGCTCGCCGCCATGAAGTCAGCCACTTCCATCGCGTTCTCCGGCGCGGGATACCCCGTATCGATGACGACGCCCAGAATCGAGGCGTCGCGAAACAGCTCGGAGACCAGCTCCGCAGCGCTGCGGCTTTCTCGCGCGCGCAGCACGCCATCCTCACCGGATACGCCGTAGAACGCTTCCAACGACCGAATCAGTCGGCGATAGAACGCGGTATCCGCCACCTCGTGCGCCCGCATCCCGGGGTCGGGAGACTCGGTGAACAGCGCCCTCCAGCTGGCAAGCCCGGTCGGCTGCCGCGCCTCGATCGCGTGAGCGTGGTTGTCAACGACCGGCACATCCGCCAGGTCAACGAAGTTCGTCATCAGAACCGGTAGAAATGGTTGCGAATCTCGAAGTCCAGGTCTTCCGCACCAAACGCCTCGGCCTCCGAACGACGAACGCCAAGGTAGCAACGGGCGAGCATGTCGCCCATGGTACCGAGCAGGAAGGTGTCCCTTTCGAGTTCGTCCAGCGCGTCGTCCATCGAGGTCGGCAGCGGACGAACCTTGCCTCGGACGAGCTCCTCGGCGGAGAGGTATGCGGGGTCGTGCTCGCTCGGTTCCCCCGGCTCAAGCTCCCGTTCGATGCCGTCAAGGCCGCACGCAATCAACGCTCCGAGGGAGAGGTACGGATTCGCACTCGCGTCGGAGGTCTTGAACTCGATGTTGTAGCTCTGCTCCTCGCGCTGGTAGAACGGCGAGCAGACGCGAAGCGCCGCCTCCTTGTTGTCGAACCCCCACGCGGTCGTCGCGGAGGCCCACGAATTCGGCGTGAGCCTGCGATAGGAGTTGTAGCTCGGAGCCGTCAACGCGACGAGCGCCGGCAGGTGCTCCGCGACCCCCGCGATAAAGTGCCTTCCCATCTTCGACAGGCCCCGTTCGGCGCTCTTGTCATACAGCAGGCTGTTCTTGCCCGCGAGGTCCCAGAGGCTGAAGTGCACGTGAGCGCCGCTGCCGATCTGGTCGGGGTAGGGCTTCGGCGCGAAGGATGCGAACAGGTCGTGCCTGCGCGCGACCCCCCTGATCGTGTCCCGGAACTTCATCTGGTTGTCCGCGGCGCGAAGCGCGTCTGAGTGTCGAATCGAAATCTCGTGCTGGCCCGCGCCGAACTCGTTGATGGCCTGCTCGACGGATATCCCCTGTGACTCAAGCGCATCGATGGTCTCCACCATGATCTCGGCGTTCAGGTCGTGTCCGATCGCGCTGTAGACCGGCGCGTGGTCCGGAACATCGAACGGAATGTAGCGGCCATCCTCCTCGCGAGCCAGGTAGTACTCGTTCTCGAAGGTCGCCTGGACGGACAGCCCGTGACCGGCGGCACGCTCGATGACGTCTTTCAGGTATGAGCGGGTGCAGGCTCCCCAATTGACCCTGTCATGTCCGAGCTGGTCGCACATGACGCTCGCGCTGGATGGCACCCACGGGAGCACCGTGAACGTCGAGATGTCGGGCACAAGTCGAATCTCACCGATGGGCTCGAACCCCTCGATTGGCACCATCTCTTCGAGCATGTTGATCGACATCTGCGCTCGAGTCAGGCTGACGCCCTCGAGCAGTTTGTGTTCGAGTTGGGCAATGTGGATCGCCTTCGTTCTCGCGATTCCACTAACGTCGCAGTACTCGAAACGAATGAGCTTGACGCCGGCCTCTCGTGCGGAGGCGACAACTTCTGCAATATTCATCTGCAATTCTTCCTGCTCAGGGCCTTGGCCTAGAGCATCACGTCCCCGCCATTGGGGCCCAGCGTCTGACCGACATAGTACGAACCGTCTGATGAAGCCAACAGCACCGCCGTCGGCGTCACCTCATCGACCGTTCCGAAACGCCGGATCGGCAGCTCGGCAAGTTTCGCGCTGCGCCACTCCTCCGTTTCACCATCGAGAAGTGGTGTCTCGATCGGGCCGGGTGCGATCGCGTTCACGAGCACCCCACGGTGCGATACCTCCCGTGCGAGCGCCTTGGTCAGCCCGATCACGCCAGCCTTGCTCGCGACGTAGTGCGCGGCAGAGACTCCCCCGATCTGACCAAGCTGGGAGGCGATATTGATGATCCTGCCGTCACCGCGATCCAGCATCTGCCCGACGAGCGCCCGAGAACAGAGGAAGGTGCCGCGAAGATTGATGCCGACGACCCGATCCCATTCCGCAACGGGCATGTTCTCCAGCAGTGACTCCGAGAAGATCCCGGCGTTATTCACGAGGATATCGACGCGGCCGAAACGCTCGATGGCCTTTGCCGCCATCTCGTTCACGCTGGTCTCGTCGCTCACGTCGGTGCGAACGAAGATCGCTTCACCACCGAGTTCGGCGATGGCGGCAAGCACCGCGGCCGCCTCCGTCTCGCCCGAGCGATCGGCAACCACGATCCGGGCTCCCTCACGCGCGAATGCGATCGCGATTCCCTTGCCGATACCCGAGGCCGCACCCGTGACAACGGCGACGCGGCCCTCCAGCTTCCTGCTCATCAGTTTTCCTCTCCGTCGTGCCCTGTGTGCTCGCGCCAGGCCGAGGCGATCTCTTCGGCGTTCGCCATATCGAATCGGTGTTGCATCAGCAGCATCGAAGCGTCATGCTGCGCTCGGTCGTCGCTGCCGACGCAGTCCGTCGCGACGACCACGTAGTGATCGTTGAACATCGCATCCCGCGCGGTCGACTCCACGCATCCCTCCGTTGTGCAGCCACCCACGACCACCGTCTGGATGGCGTTGCTCCGGAGCAGCAGTTCCAGATTGGTGCCCCAAAACGCGCTTGAGCGGTATTTCCGGACCACGAGTTCGCCAGGAAGCGGAGTAAAACCGTCGGCGAACTCGTGGCCGACGGAGCCGGGCACGGTGTACCGCAGTGGCGGTCCACCGTGCCTTGCCCCATCGTGCATCCTGAGGTTGAAGCGGATCTGCGCGGGTGAATCGCTCATCCGGTCCGGGAGGGCCGTGTTCTGGATGTGGATCACCAGCACCCCGTTGCGGCGTGCGTCGGCCAGGAGTGCGGCCAGTCGCGGTCGCGACTCCTCGTACATCGACAGGTCGATCCCGAGCTGGCCGAACAGCCCATCCGGGTCGATGAAGTCGTGTTGCATGTCGACAACCACGAGCGCGGTGTGCGCGGGGTCGACGAGCTCAGAGAGCTCGGTGAGGACGTACTTTCCATCAACGGCGATCACTGTCTCAACCCTGTGCGATCTCCGGGTGCTCCGCGACCTCTTCCGCGATCGTCGGATGCTGGACGGAAGCGGCACGAGCGGACAGGAGCGCTGCCGTCTGCTCGTCCGCGGGAAGGTC
>JAODMY010000091.1 GCA_025465535.1 Glaciihabitans sp. | reverse complement strand
CCGCGAGCCGTCCGAGGCGCGTGGTGCGCAGCGCCGACGTTCCGATTTCGGGAAGGAGAGTGCTGAGTCCGTAGGCCTGGTCCTCGGGGTAGTGCACGACGAATCCCTCATCCATCATCACGGCAAGGAGTTGGTAGGCGGACGAGCGCGGCAGGTCGAGGGCGCGGGCGAGGGTTGAGGCGCTAACCGCTCCGCTGCGACTGGCCAGGTAGGTCAGGACGCGGAGGGCGTTGCGTGCCGCCGGGATGTTGGGCGTCACGATGTTGGGCGACGTGATGTTGGGCACCGGTGGGATGGGCGCAGCACTGTCTGACATCCCAGACAGCATATGCCTCAGCCACCACCCAAAACGAAGGAGTTCGGAGTTGAATCACGTCATGAAACCCACTTCAGTGCTGCTCGGCGTCGGATCTCCTTCGTTTTCAGAGGTGGTAGCAGTCGCGCGGGAGGGCGCACGGATCGAGCTGGATCCGGAGGCGCTCGCCGCGATGGCCGAGAGCCGCGCGATCATCGAGGCACTGGCATCCGACAGCGCGCCGCACTACGGCATCTCGACCGGCTTCGGGGCGCTGGCGAGCAAGCAGATCCCGGTCGAACGGCGTGCGCAGTTGCAGCGCTCGCTCGTGCGCAGCCACGCCGCGGGATCCGGTCCAGAGGTCGAGCGTGAGGTCGTCCGGGCGCTCATGCTGCTGCGACTGTCGACGCTCGCCACGGGCCGAACGGGCGTGCGGCCCGTTGTCGCCGAGACCTACGCCGCCGTGCTCAACGCCGGCATCACGCCGGTCGTGATGGAGTACGGCAGCCTCGGCTGCTCCGGCGATCTCGCGCCGCTGGCGCACTGCGCGCTCGCGCTGCTCGGCGAGGGCGAGGTCCGCGACGCCGACGGGGTGCTCACGCCGGCATCGGCCGCGCTCGCCGAGGCCGGTATCGAGCCGCTCGTCCTCCGCGAGAAGGAGGGCCTCGCGCTCATCAACGGCACGGACGGCATGCTCGGGATGCTCGTCCTCGCGATCCACGACCTCCGCGCGCTCGTCACGACGGCCGACCTCGCGGCCGCCATGAGCGTCGAGGGGCTTCGAGGCACGGATGCCGTGTTCGCCTCCGACCTGCAGGAGCTGCGCCCGCATCCCGGCCAGCGCGACTCCGCCGCCAACATGCGCGTGGTGCTCAGCGGATCGCCCATGCTCTCGCATCCAGACGGCTTCACCAGGGTGCAGGATGCCTACTCGCTGCGCTGTGCCCCGCAGGTTCACGGCGCCGTCCGCGACACGATAGACCACGCCGCGGCGGTCGCCACTCGGGAACTCGCTTCCGCCGTCGACAACCCCGTCGTGACGCTGGACGGCCGGGTCGAGTCCAACGGCAACTTCCACGGCGCTCCGGTCGGCTACGTCCTCGACTTCCTGGCGATCGTCACAGCCGACCTCGCGAGCATGAGCGAGCGCCGGACCGATCGCTTTCTTGACGTCGCGCGCAATCACGGGCTGAACGCGTTCCTCGCCGATGATCCCGGCGTCGACTCAGGGCACATGATCGCGCAGTACACGCAGGCGGGGATCGTGAGCGAGCTGAAGCGGCTGGCGAATCCGGCATCCGTCGACTCCATTCCGTCGTCGGCCATGCAGGAGGATCATGTGTCCATGGGCTGGAGTGCGGCACGCAAGCTTCGTCGATCGATCGACGGCGTAACGCGCGTGATCGCGATCGAGTTGTTGACGAGCGCCCGTGCCATGGATCTGCGCAAGCCGATCGAGCCAGCGGCCGTGTCCGCGGCCGTCGTCGCCAAGCTGCGGGAGACCACCCCGGGGCCGGCCACCGACCGGTACCTCGCACCCGAGATCGCCGCCGCTGTCGCCGCGGTGCGGAACGGGTCTTTGCTGGCCGCCGCGGCATCCGTGGTGTCCGAAGCTGGGGGAGTGCTCGTATGACGATCAGCGGCCCACGCCCGGTCAGGGCGCATCGCGGAACCGAACTTCACACCCTTGGCTGGCCGCAGGAGGCGGCGCTTCGGATGCTGCAGAACAACCTCGACCCCGAAGTTGCGGAGCATCCGGACAAGCTCGTCGTCTACGGCGGCACGGGCAAGGCGGCCCGCGACTGGAACAGCTTCGACGCCATCGTTCGCACGCTGACGACGCTCAAGGGTGACGAGACCATGCTCGTGCAGTCGGGCAAACCGGTCGGCGTGCTGCAGACGCACGAGTGGGCGCCGCGCGTGTTGCTCGCGAACTCGAACCTTGTCGGCGACTGGGCGAACTGGGACGAGTTCCGTCGCCTCGAGCAGCTCGGACTGACGATGTACGGCCAGATGACCGCCGGATCGTGGATCTACATCGGTACCCAGGGCATCCTGCAGGGAACCTACGAGACGTTCTCCGCCGTGGCCGCAAAGAGGTTTGGTGGAACGCTCGCCGGCACCATCACCCTCACCGGCGGACTCGGCGGCATGGGCGGCGCGCAACCGCTCGCGGTGACCATGAACGACGGCGTCGCGATCTGCGTGGATGTCGATCCGTCGCGCATCGCCCGCCGCATCGAGCACGGCTATCTCGACGTCGAGGCGAGATCGATCGCGCACGCGCTCGAGCTGGCGTACGCGGCTCGCGATGCGAGGAAGGCGCTGTCGATCGGGCTGCTCGGGAACGCGGCATCCGTCTTCCCGCAGCTGCTGGCAATGAACGCCGAGATCGACATAGTGACCGACCAGACCAGCGCGCACGATCCGCTCGCGTACCTGCCATTGGCATATTCATTCGAGGAGTGGCACGCGAAGCGGGATGCCGATCCCATCGGGTTCGCGGATGCCGCCCGCCACTCGATGGCGAAGCAGGTCGAGGCGATGGTCGGCTTCCAGAACGCCGGTGCCGAGGTGTTCGACTACGGCAACAACATCCGCACCGAGGCGAAGACCGCCGGGTACGCGGATGCGTTCGCGTTCCCCGGGTTCGTGCCCGCGTACATCCGTCCGCTGTTCTCGGAGGGCAAGGGGCCGTTCCGCTGGGCCGCGCTCAGCGGAGACCCTGAGGACATCTACAAGACCGACCGCGCGGTGCTCGAGCTGTTCCCGGAGAACGAGTCGCTCGCCAAGTGGATCCGGATGGCGCAGGAACGCGTGCACTTCCAGGGCCTGCCCGCCCGGATCTGCTGGCTCGGCTACGGCGAGCGCGATCGCGCCGGGCTGAAGTTCAACGACATGGTGGCATCCGGCGAGCTGTCGGCGCCCGTCGTCATCGGCCGCGATCATCTCGACTCCGGATCGGTCGCCTCCCCGTACCGCGAGACCGAAGCCATGAAGGACGGATCGGATGCGATCGCCGACTGGCCGCTCCTGAACGCTCTCGTGAACACGTCGTCGGGGGCGACCTGGGTCTCGATCCACCACGGCGGGGGAGTCGGCATCGGGCGCTCGATCCACGCCGGACAGGTGACCGTCGCCGACGGCACGCCGCTCGCCGCCGAGAAGCTCGCACGCGTGCTCAGCAACGATCCGGCGATGGGCGTCATCCGGCATGTGGACGCCGGTTACGACGAGGCCATCGAGGTCGCCGAGCGCCTGGACGTGCGCATCCCGATGAGGGAGGGAGAGGTGTGAGCGTCGTCTCGCTGCTGGCCGAGCTGACCGATGTCGGCGCCAGTCGCGCGGGCGGTTACGACCGGCTCGCCTGGACGAGCGCCGACGCCGATTGCCGGACCTGGTTCGTCGCGCAGGCCTCGTCACGGGGGCTCGAGGTCGAGACCGATCGCAATGGCAACCTGTGGGCGTGGCTGAATCCGTCGCTCCCTGGCACGGCACTCGTCGTCGGTTCGCACCTCGACAGCGTTCCGCGCGGGGGTGCGTTCGACGGGCCGCTCGGAGTGGCATCGGCATTCGCCGCGCTCGACGCCCTTGGCTCAGTTAGCGATTTCGTGCCGGGCCGCCCCATCGCGATCGTCGCGTTCTCGGATGAGGAGGGTGCGCGATTCGGTGTCGCCTGCGCCGGTTCGCGCCTGCTCACCGGTGCTCTGCAGCCGGACGCGTTTCGTGCCCTCACGGACGTCGACGGGATCACGACCGCCGAGGCCATGAGCGCGGCCGGCCAGTCGCCAGAACACGTCGGCCTCGACGCCGAGCGCCTCGCCCGCATCGGTGAGTTCATCGAGCTGCACGTGGAGCAGGGACACCTCGCGAGCAGCGCGGGTGTGGACGGGTTGACCTCGGATGCTCCGCTCGGCCTCGCGACGCAGATCTGGCCGCACGGCCGCTGGCGCGTCGACCTTGTCGGGCAGCAGAACCACGCGGGGACGACGCGACTGGCCGATCGACGGGATCCGATGCTGGATCTCGCCCGGGTCATCCTCGAGGTGCGGATCGCAGCCAAATCGCACGGCATCCTTGCGACGGTGGGCAAGATTCGCGTCAGTCCCGGTGCGGTCAACGCGATCCCGGGTTCGGTCTCGGCCTGGATCGACGCGAGGGGGAGCGACGAGACTCTTGTTCGGCGGGCGATGGCCGAAATCGGGCGAGACGCGGCACTCGAGTCCTGGACGCCGGCGACACCCTTCGATCCCGCATTCGTCGCGGAACTTGGCACGTCGCTCGGTGGCACCCTGCCGCTGCTCCCATCCGGTGCCGGGCACGACGCGGGCGTTCTCGCACTCGCGGGGATCCCCACCGCGATGATCCTCGTGCGCAACCCGAGCGGAATCTCGCACGCGCCGGAGGAGTACGCCGAGGATGCGGACTGCGAGCGCGGGGTCGTCGCCTTGGCCGCCGCCATCCGGAGTCGAGCGGCATGAGCAGCTTCTGGTGCGGGCAGGCGGTGATCGGTGGTGCGGTGGCGCGTTCGGTTCGCATCGAGGAATCGAACGGCAGCATCACCGCGGTCGTCTCCGGTGCGGTCAGGCGCGACGGTGACCTGACCCTTCCGGGGCTGGTCCTGCCCGGTCTCGCGAACGGGCACTCCCACGCATTCCACCGCGCGCTGCGCGGACGCACCCACGCCGACGGCGGTACCTTCTGGACCTGGCGCGAGGAAATGTACCGGGTCGCGAACGCCCTCGATCCGGAGAGCTACCTCGAACTTGCGACGGCCGTGTTCGCCGAGATGGTTCTCGCCGGATACACGGTCGTCGGCGAATTCCACTACCTGCACCACCGGCCCGACGGCTCGCGCTACGAGAACGCGACCGCCATGGAGGATGCCGTGGTCGCGGCGGCCAGCGCGGCCGGCATCCGGCTCACGTTGCTCGACACCCTCTATCTCGCCGGTGGCGCGGGTCTGCCGCTCGAACCAGCGCAGCGTCGGTTCAGCGACGACACGGTCGCGCGGTGGGCACAGCGGCGCGACGCCGTACGGTTCGGTCCGCTGGCGCGCGGGGGAGCCGCCATCCACTCGGTGCGTGCCGTCCCGCCCGAACTCTTTGCGGCGATTCGCGACGTCACGAGGGGACTGCCGCTGCACGCGCACGTGTCGGAACAGCGTGCGGAGAACGAGGATGCGCGGAGCGCGTTCGGCGCGACACCCACTGCCGTGTTCGCCGACGCCGGGCTCCTCGGCCCGTCGTTCACGGCCGTGCACGGCACGAACCTTAGCGACGCCGACGTCCAACTTCTCGGCTCCAGCCACAGCACCGTATGCTTCTGCCCGACCACGGAGCGCGACCTCGCCGACGGCATCGGCCCGGCGGGCGCGCTCGTGAACTCCGGCGCGCGGCTCAGCCTCGGCAGCGATCAGAACGCGGTCATCGATCCATTCGAGGAGATCAGGGGACTCGAGATGGATGAGCGCCTCGCGACGGGCGAGCGCGGCCGGTTCACGCCGGTGCAGCTGCTCACCGCGGCATCCGCGCACGGGTACGCATCGCTCGGCTGGGACGGCGGACGCATCGAGGTCGGCACGGTCTGCGACCTCGTCGCCGTCGATCTCGGGTCGCCGCGCACGGCCGGGGTCGCGGCAGACCAGGCCTGGCTCGCCGCGACCTCGGGTGACGTCACGACCGTCGTCGTCGGCGGCGTGGTTCGCGTATCCGAGGGCCGTCACGGCCTCGGTGACGTTGGCGCACTTCTGGGCACGGCAATCGAGCGGGCATCGATGGGCAGACTGAATCCATGACCGCGGCAAGCCAGAAATCCACGCTGATCGACAACATCGGGCTGCTGGTCACGCCGGGCGCCGAGCGAACCGGCGCGGCCGTCGTCATCGAGGACGGCGTGATTGCCTGGATCGGCGACAGCAGGTCCTCTGTCGGCTCAGCACCTGCCGCCGACGAGCGCATCGACGCCGCCGGCCGCTGCGTCATCCCCGGTTTCGTGGACACGCACAGCCACCTGATGTTCGCCGGCGATCGCGCGGGCGAGTTCGAGGCGCGGATGGCCGGACAGTCATATTCCGCGGGAGGCATTAGAAGCACGGTCACGGCGACGCGCGCCGCCAGCGACTCAGAATTGCTCACCAACGCAACGCGACTTGTCGCCGAGATGCGCGCCCAGGGGACGACGACGGTCGAGATCAAGAGCGGCTACGGACTCACGATAGGCGACGAATCCCGCGCACTCAGGCTCGCATCCACGCTGACGCGCGAGACGACCTACCTCGGTGCGCATGTCGTTCCGGTCGAGTTCGCTGGCGACGTGAGCGGCTATGTCGACCTCGTCACTGGCGCGATGCTCGATGCCTGTGCGCCTCATGCCCGCTGGATCGACGTGTTCTGCGAGGACGGCGCCTTCGATGTCGACCAGGCCCGCGCCATCCTCTCCGCGGGGATCGCGCGCGGACTCGGCGCACGAATGCACTCCGGCCAGCTGGGTGAATCCGGCGGGGTGAAACTTGCCGTCGAGCTCGGAGCCGCGGCGGTCGATCACTGCACGTTCCTCTCCGACTCCGACGTCGACGCGCTCGCGTCCGGGAATACCGTCGCCACCCTGCTTCCGGGAGTCGAATTCTCGACACGGCAGCCGTATCCGGATGCGCGCCGCCTGCTGGATTCCGGAGTCACCGTCGCCATCGCGACCGACTGCAACCCCGGCTCGAGCTACACCTCGTCGATGCCGTTTTGCATCGCCGTCGCCGTGCGCGACATGGGGATGACGCCGGCCGAGGCCCTTCACGCCGCGACCGCGGGAGCCGCCGCGGCGCTCCGGCGGGACGACATCGGGGCGATCGAGCCTGGCAAACGGGCGGACCTCGTCATCCTGGATGCCCCCACCTACGTGCACCTGGCCTACCGGCCCGGCGTGCCGCTCGTGCACCGCGTTCTCAGCAGCCGTTGAGAGTCAGGCCCGTGGAACCCGAGCGCCGCTAGCTGGCGATCGCCGCCGAGTGCTAATCTCATTTTGCTCGGGCAATGGCGCTCGGGGCGGTCAAGGCCCACCGGCCGAAGCCGCAAGATCGTCTTTGCTCCGATTCACCAATCGGTCGGGACGCATCACAGGGAGTTTCCATGCGAACCTCAGTTTCCGAACCTGAAAGCCCCGACCTGACTGATAAATCGGGCGTGGTCGATAAATCCGACCTGGTGACGATTCCCAACGAAGATCTGGTCCAACTTCTCTCGCCGGAAGGCGTGCGGTCCGACCAGCCGGACTATGACAGCTGGATCGAAGACATCACGTCCGACCGGCTGGTCTCGCTGTACGAAGACATGGTCATCGTCCGCCGCATCGACGTCGAGGCCACCGCACTCCAGCGCCAGGGCGAGCTCGCTCTCTGGGCCCCGCTGCTCGGCCAGGAGGCGGCCCAGATCGGATCGGCGCGAGCCCTGCGCAAAGACGACTTCGCGTTCTCGAGCTACCGCGAGAACGCCGTCGCCTACTGTCGCGGGGTCAAGCTCGTCGACCTCCTGCGGGTGTGGCGCGGCACCGCGAACTCGGGCTGGAACCCCTACGAGATCGGGATGGCGACCCCGGCCGTCATCATCGGCGCCCAGACCCTGCACGCCACCGGATACGCCATCGCCTGCAAGAAAGATGGCGTCGACTCGGTTGCCATTGCCTACTTCGGCGATGGCGCAACCAGCCAGGGCGACCCCAACGAGGCGATGATCTTCGCCGCGAGTTTCAACGCGCCCGTCATCTTCTTCTGCCAGAACAACCAGTGGGCGATCTCCGAACCGGTTGGGCTGCAGGCGGTGCGTTCGATTGCCGACCGTGCGCCCGGGTTCGGCGTCCCGAGCATGCGGGTCGACGGCAACGACATTCTCGCGGTCACTGCGGCCACTCGCATTGCGCTCGATCGGGCGCGCAGCGGAGGCGGCCCGACATTCATCGAGGCGGTCACCTACCGAATGGGACCGCACACGACATCCGACGATCCGTCACGCTACGAGGATCGTGCCGAACACGAGGAGTGGGCCATGAAGGATCCGATCCTGCGCGTCGAGCGCTACCTCGAAACGGAGGGAGCGCTGACCCCGGAGGTGCGTGCGGCCATCGCGGCGAAGTCGGATGCGGTCGCCGCCGAGTTCCGCTCCGCCTGCGTCGAGCTCGAAAATCCGGAGCCGCTGAGCGTCTTCGACAACATCTACGCCGAGCCGCACACGGGACTCGACCGACAGAAGCGCGACTATGCCGCGTACCTCTCCTACATCGAGGGGGAAACTCGATGAGTGAACTGACTCTCTCGAAGGCAATCGGCGCTGGACTTCGCCGGTCGCTCGAAGAGAACGATCACGTCCTGCTCATGGGCGAGGACATCGGCGCGCTCGGCGGGGTGTTCCGAGTGACGGACGGCCTCAAGAACGACTTCGGCCCCGAACGCGTCATGGACACGCCTCTGGCCGAAGCCGGCATCGTGGGTACCGCGATCGGGATGGCGTTCCGCGGCTATCGTCCCGTTGTCGAGATCCAATTCGACGGATTCATCTACCCGGCCTTCGACCAGATCGTCGCCCAGCTCGCCAAACTGCACGCGCGCACGGGGGGAAAGGTACGGGTCCCGCTGACCATTCGCGTGCCGTACGGCGGGGGCATCGGCGCGGTCGAGCATCACTCCGAGTCGCCCGAGGCCTACTTCGCGCACACCGCCGGCCTCCGCGTCGTCACCTGCTCGAATCCCCAGGACGCGTACTCGATGATTCGGCAGGCCATCGACAGCGATGACCCGGTGATCTTCTTCGAGCCCAAGCGTCGGTATTGGGTGAAGGGCGAGGTCGATCTCGACGCCGTGCCCCTTCCGCTCGGCAAGGCTCGGGTCGCGCTCGAGGGAACGGACGTCACGCTCGTCGCCTACGGTCCTCTCGTCGCGACCGCCCTGGATGCTGCTGCCGCAGCCGTTGACGACGGCCTCTCAATCGAGGTCATCGACCTTCGCTCGTTGTCGCCCATCGACTTCGACACCGTCGAGGCCTCCGTTCGTAAGACCGGTCGGCTCGTCATCACTCACGAGGCTGCGCAGTCCGGGGGACTCGGAGCGGAGATCGCGGCGAGCATCACCGACCGCTGTTTCTTCTCGCTCGAGGCCGCGCCCGCGCGGGTGACGGGCTTCGACATCCCGTATCCGCCGTCCAGGCTCGAGGAGCACTTCCTCCCCGACCTCGACCGCATTCTCGACGCGGTGGACAGGGTCATGGGCCGAGAGAACTCCCTCACCCCGTGGGGTGCCTCATGACGCGCGATTTTGCGATGCCGGATCTCGGCGAGGGGCTCACCGAGTCCGAACTCGTCGCCTGGCACGTTGCCGTCGGCGAGCTGGTCGCACTGAACCAGCCGATCGCCGAGGTCGAGACGGCCAAGGCCATTGTGCAGCTGCCGTCGCCGTTCGCCGGGGTCGTCTCCCAGCTGTACGTCGAACCCGGGACGACGGTAGCGGTCGGCACGCGGCTCGTCGCGTTCGATCTGGATGAGCCTGCGGCTGCTCCAGCTTCTGGATCTGCTGCCTCTGCAGCCCCTGCTGCTTCCGCCCCTGCCCCTGCAGCCCCTGCCGCCGCGAAGCCCGAGCGCAATGCCGTGCTTGTCGGGTACGGGCCACCGGTGGACAGCGGCAATCGGCCGAAGCGGAAGAAGCCGTCGCGTGCTGCTGCTTCTGTCGCTGCCGGCCTCGGTGCCGCTCCTGTGATTGCTGACCCTGTGGTTGCTGACCCTGTGGTTGCTGACCCTGTGGCTGCTAAGCACCTCGAAGCTCCCATTTCCGGCGAGGCGGTCCGCACCACTCCACCCGTGCGCAAGCTCGCGGCCGACCTCGGGGTCGACCTTGCTGGCGTGACCGGGACCGGCGATTCCGGGATGATCACGCGCGCGGATGTCCTGGGGGCGACATCCGGCGCTGGATCCGGCGCTGCTGGATCGGGCGAGGTTGGATCGGGCGAGGTTGGATCGGGTCCCGCTCAGTCTGAAGCAAGCGTCTCTGTGCCGATGGCGCCGCGAGCTCGCGAGACCCGCACGCCGATCAAGGGTGTGCGCAAGGCGACGGCCGAGGCGATGGTGCGGAGCGCGTTCAGCGCGCCGCACGTCACCGAGTTCCTGACGATCGATGTCACGCCGACGTCCGAGCTGGTCGCGCAGCTGCGGGAAAAGACCGGGCAGCGCGTCACCATGCTCTCGATCGTGTCGAAGGCGCTGTGCATCGCGGTTGGGCGCAATCCGTCGCTCAATTCGCGCTGGGATGAGGCAGCGCAGGAGATCGTGGAGTTCGGCCATGTAAACCTTGGGATCGCCGTGGCGACCCCGCGCGGACTGTTGGTTCCGAACATCCAGGACGCCGACGCACTGTCGCTTACCGAACTGACCTCGGCGCTGGCCGACCTCGCGACGACAGCGCGCGATGGTCTCACGACGCCCGCGTCCCTGACCGGCGGAACGATCTCGATCACCAACGTCGGCGTGTTCGGGATCGACGCTGGCACACCCATCCTGAACCCGGGTGAGGCCGCGATTCTCGCGATGGGAGCCGTGCGGCGAACACCGTGGGAGTTCCGCGGCGAAATTGCGCTGCGCGACGTCATGACGCTCAGTCTCTCGTTCGATCACCGGCTGGTGGATGGCGAGCAGGGGTCGAGATTCCTGACCGATATCGGCGCAATCCTGTCGAACCCGGGCATGGTCCTGACGATGGTGTAGCCCGTTCACCCGGCATTACGCTGCGTGCGCTCGGCGGCTTGATTCGTCACCACTCCGGGCGAAAGAAGCCATCGTGTTCGTCCCGTTGCGCGGGCTGTTCCAGCTCCTGGAAGACCGTGACCTGCAAGCCCGCGGGTGCATTCAGCCGGGAGTTGAGCGAGTGCCAGGGCGTTTCGCGCGGCGCGGAAACCAGTGGCGCACCGACATTGGAGAGTTGCTTTGTGACGGCGGCAGCGTCATCCACTTCGAAGGCGACCCGGATGCGCGGGCTCGGCTGGCCATCCGCTTCGACTTCGTCGATCATCCGTTTCTGCGCCGGATTCACGAGCTCGAGCGTCGCGCGCCCGGCCTCGAGGATGGCGACGCGCGCGTCACCGTCTCCCTCGAATGCAGCCGACTCGGTCAGCCCAAGCACGTCGCGGTAGAAGTGCAGCGCGGTTTCGTAGTCTTCGGCCTCGACGACGAGGCGCAGTTGTTTCACGGCGGTCATCCCCTGAGCCTAGGACGGCAACGTGCTGGTCTCGTTCCCGTACTGAAAACGAAGGAGAACGGGGCCAAAACTGCCGTGAACGCCGCGTTGGGTGCGGATTCCGCGCGAAACTCCTTCGTTTTCAGAGACGCGCGAACGGTGACCGCAGCCCCAACGGCCGCAGCCACCGGCGACCCCGCAGCCACCGGCGACCCCGCAACCACCGCCAGCCGCGGCCATCACGGCCGCAGCGATCGCTGCCGCGCGAAACGGGGTCAATGCGGACTACCGGGGCATCCGCGGACGCCCCGGTAGTCCGCATTGACCCCTATTGCGCGGGCGCGGCGGTTCTGCGAGGTGACTCGCGCGATCCACGAGGTGCTTCTGCGAGGTGGTTAACGGCGCAGTGACCTACGCCGACGTCAGCGCCGCCAGCGCCATCGACTCCAGGAGCGCGCGAACGACGGCGCGTGACGACGAGCGGGCGCTGTGTGGCGTCGAGTTGATGAGTCCGAATGTGGCCCTCGCACGGATCCGTAGTTCGCTCGTCGCGATGGACGGATGGATGCCGCCGAGCACGCCGACCCACGCCTCGATGTAACTCCGCTGCAGGCTGCGTACGTCCCCCGCGTCCGCAGGTCCCAGGCTGCCGAGGTCCCGATCCTGGACCACGATCACATCCGGATTGGAGAGCGCGAAGTCGACGTGGAACGCCACGAGTCCGCGGAGTGCAGCCTCGTGGCTCGGGGCGGCGGCGATGACCGCCTGGCCGCCGGTGAGCAGCCCGCGCGAGACATCCACGAGCAGGGCCGCGAGCACGGCCTGTTTGCTCTCGAAGTGCCGGTAGACCGCGGGGCCGCTGACGCCGACCGCGGCACCGAGGTCTTCGAGGGAGACTCGCGCGAAGCCCCGCTCCGCGAAAAGTGTCGCTGCGGCGGCGAGCAGCGCCGAGCGACGATCCGCTTTTGCGCGTTCGCGAGAGGTCTTTGCGCGCTCACGCGCGGTCACCGGGCTGGACATTCCAGTTAATCTACACTAACCTAAACTCAGTTAGGGCACGCTAACTGAATGGACTGTCGATGGAGACGCTCAGCACTCGCGCGGATCGAAGCGATCACGCTTTTCGCGACAACGACTCCGCCCAGCGCGCCCTCGTTGCGGAGCTGAAGGAACGCCTCGCGACGGCGGCTCTCGGCGGGCCGGCCAAGTCCCGCGAACGCCACGTTGCCCGCGGAAAACTCCTTCCCCGCGAGCGCGTCGACCAGCTGCTGGATGTCGGGAGTCCCTTTCTTGAGATCGCGCCGCTCGCAGCCAACGGCGTCTACGGCGACGAGGCCCCGGGGGCGGGAGTCGTCGCCGGCATCGGTCTCGTGCACGGCCGACCGGTCCTCGTGATCTCGAACGACGCGACGGTCAAGGGCGGCACCTACTTTCCGCTGACGGTCAAGAAGCACCTGCGCGCACAGGAGATCGCCTTCGAGAACCGCCTGCCCTGCATCTACCTTGTCGACTCGGGCGGCGCGTACCTGCCCATGCAGGACGAGGTCTTCCCCGACCGCGACCATTTCGGCCGAATCTTCTTCAACCAGGCGCGGATGTCCGCGGCGCGCATCCCGCAGATCGCCAGCGTCATGGGCTCGTGCACGGCGGGTGGCGCCTACGTGCCGGCAATGAGCGACCAGACCGTGATCGTTCGCAACCAGGGCACGATCTTCCTCGGCGGACCACCGCTCGTGAAGGCCGCGATCGGCGAAATCGTCACGGCGGAGGAGCTCGGCGGGGGAGACCTGCACGCCCGCGTCTCCGGCGTGGTCGACCACCTCGCCGACGATGACGAGCACGCGCTCGAGATCGTGCGCGATATTGTCGCGACCCTGCCGAAGCCGGCAGAGCCCGCCTGGGATGTCATCGAGACCCGCGATCCCGCCGTCACCGACGGACTGTACGGGGTTGTCCCGACGGACGTGCAAAGCCCGTACGACGTGCGAGAGGTGATCGCACGTCTTGTGGATGCGAGCGAGTTCGCCGAGTTCAAGAGCGAGTACGGGACAACCCTGGTGACCGGGTTTGCGCGTCTGCACGGGCATCCGATCGGCATCGTGGCGAACAACGGCGTGCTGTTCAGCGAGTCGGCGTTGAAAGGCGCGCACTTCATCGAGCTGTGCGACCAGCGCGGCATTCCGCTGCTGTTCCTGCAGAACATTTCGGGGTTCATGGTCGGTCGTGAGGCCGAGGCTCAGGGCATCGCGAGGAACGGGGCCAAGATGGTCACGGCCGTCGCGACGACCCGTGTCCCGAAGCTGACGGTCGTCATCGGCGGTTCGTTCGGCGCGGGCAACTACTCGATGTGCGGGCGCGCCTACGATCCTCGATTCCTCTGGATGTGGCCCGCCAGCCGGGTCTCGGTGATGGGCGGACCGCAGGCCGCATCCGTCCTCTCGACCATTCGCCGCGAGCAGATCGAGGGCAGGGGCGACGAGTGGTCGGCAGCCGACGAGGCCGCGTTCAGCGCGCCGATCCGCGACCAGTACGAGACTCAGGGCAGCCCGTACTACTCGACCGCGCGACTCTGGGACGACGGCATCATCGACCCGGCGGACACCCGCACGATCCTGGGCCTCGCGCTCGACGTCGTGGCGGCGGTTCCGCTGCCAGATCCGGCCTTCGGCCTGTTCAGGATGTGACCGTGTTCACCTCAGTGCTGGTCGCCAACCGCGGCGAAATCGCCTGCCGCGTCCTCGAGACGCTGCGGGCCCTCGGCATCCGCTCGGTCGCCGTCTACAGCGATGCGGATGCGGCCGCGAAGCACGTCGGAATGGCGGATGTCGCCGTCCGCATCGGTCCGGCATCCGCTGCGATGAGCTACCTCAACATCGACGCGATCATCGCGGCGGCGAAGCGCGAGGGCGTCGAGGCGATTCATCCCGGCTACGGATTCCTGTCCGAGAACGCCGACTTCGCCCGCGCCTGCGCAAACGCCGGCATCGTCTTCGTCGGCCCCGACGCCCTGGCGATCGACATCATGGGCGACAAGATCCGGGCCAAAGAGCACGTCGCCCAGCGCGGGGTCTCCGTGACGCCGGGCGCGGGATCCGCGGGGATGTCCGATGCCGAGTTGATCGCGGCCGCGAAAACCGTGGGCGTGCCGCTCATCATCAAGCCGTCCGCCGGTGGTGGCGGCAAGGGGATGACCGTCGTTGAGGATCTCGAAGACCTCCCCGCCGCGCTCGTTGCGACGCGCAGGGTCGCGCTCGGCGCGTTCGGCGACGACACGTTGCTGCTCGAGCGTTACGTCAGCGAGCCGCGGCACATCGAGGTGCAGGTTCTCGCGGATGCGCACGGCGCGGTCATCCATCTCGGAGAGCGCGAGTGCTCGCTGCAGCGTCGGCACCAGAAGATCATCGAAGAGGCTCCGTCGCCGTTGCTCAGTGCCGAGCAGCGGCGTCGGATGGGGGAGGCGGCCTGCGAGGTCGCCCGCAGCGTCGACTACCGCGGCGCCGGGACGGTCGAATTTCTCGTGAGCGCGGCCGCGCCCGACGAGTTCTTCTTCATGGAGATGAACACGCGGCTGCAGGTCGAACATCCCGTGACCGAACTCGTGACGGGGCTCGACCTGGTCGAACAGCAGCTGCGAATCGCCGCGGGAGAGCCGCTGGGGATCGCACAGTCGGACATCATTCTCACCGGCCACGCGATCGAGGCGCGCCTCTACTCCGAGGACCCGGCGCGAGGCTTCCTGCCCTCGACCGGAACCGTGCTGCACCTCGAGCAGCCGAGCGGCGTGCGCGTCGACAGCTCGCTATTCGAAGGCCAGGTCATCACCGCCGATTACGACCCGATGCTCGCGAAGATCATCGCGCACGGGGCCGACCGTGACGAGGCCATTCGACTGTTGGATGCGGCGCTGGCCGACACCGTCGTCCTCGGTGTGCGCACCAACGTCGCGTTCCTGCGGTCGCTGCTCGCGGACGAGGAGGTGCGGGCCGGCCGTCTCGACACGGGGCTGATCGCCCGGCGCGAGGGCGACATCCTGAAGCCCGTCGATCCGCACGATTTCCTGGTCGCCGCCGCGCTGTTCGTGCACGGGGTACAGGCAGGGTCGCCCTGGCAACGGGCGGATGGCTGGCGCCTCGGCGCGCATCGCCCATCGCGCTACAGCTTCCGGCTGGACGCCGATACCGCGGTCGACGCCTGTGTTTCTAACAGCGGTGTCGGAGATGACACGGTCACCGTCGGCGACACCGATCCCCAGGGCGCTCGCCTCCGCCAACAAAATCAACGCGCCCACCGACTCGAACTCGACGGCACGACCACCACGCTCACAATCGCCGAACACCTCGGCCACATCTGGATCGCCGCCAATGGCACGACCTGGGACGGGCAGCTTCGCGATCGCGCGGCGCAACTCGCCGACCATCGCGCGACTCTCACGAGGGTCGCGGGTGCGGCCAACCCGGATATCCGCTCGCCCATGCCGGGCACGGTCGTTGCGGTCGAAGCGGCGACCGGCGACTCGGTCGGCATCGGGCAACTGCTCGTCACCATAGAAGCCATGAAGATGGAGCACAAAATGCTCGCATCGCTAGCCGGCGTCGTCACCATCGACGTCCATCCGGGCGATCTGGTTGCACTCGACCAGGTCGTCGCATCGATAAGCCCCCACGAAGGAGCAGCAGCATGAGTTACGACGTTTTGCAGGATCTCACTACCAGCTACAACCTCAGTGACGAGGAGCAGCGCCTGATCGACCAGGTCAGGGATTTCGCCGACACCGTGGTCGCGCCCGCCGCCTACGAGTACGACACCAAGCGCGAACTTCCGTACGGGATCATCGCGCAGATGGGGGAGATGGGGCTGTTCGGCCTGCCCTTCCCGAAGGAATACGGCGGCCAGGGCAAGACCTACTTCCAGCTCTGCCTCGCGATCGAGCAGCTGAGCCGCGCAGACCAGTCGATCGGGGTGACCCTCGAGGCTGGCGTGGGGCTCGGGATGATGCCGATCTTCCGTAACGGCACCGAGGAGCAGCGGCTGCGGTGGCTTCCGGATCTCACGGCGGGCAGGGCTCTCGCCGGCTTCGGGCTGACCGAGGCGGACGCGGGATCCGACGCCGGCGGCACCAAGACGACCGCAACGCTCGAGAACGGCGAGTGGGTCATCAACGGCAGTAAGCAGTTCATCACGAACTCCGGATCCGAGATCACCAGCGTGGTCGCCATCGCCTGCGTGACAGGCGAGACGACGCGCTCCGACGGATCCACGAAGAAGGAACTCTCCGCGATTCTCCTGCCAAGCGGCACGCCAGGGTTCACGGTGCTGCCTGCCTACGACAAGGTCGGCTGGCACACGTCCGACACGCATCCACTGGCCTTCACGAACGTGCGCGTGCCAGAGGACAACCTTCTCGGCGAACGCGGTCGTGGGTTTGCGAATTTCCTCGAGTGCCTCGACGAGGGCCGCGTCGCGTTTGCCGCGCTCGGCACGGGTGCCGCGCAGGGCTGCCTCGAGGAGTCGATCCGATACGCGAAATCACGCAACGTCTTCGGGCACCCGATCGGCGAGAACCAGCACATCTCCTTCACAATCGCGCGGATGCAGGCACGAGTGCACGCCGCCCGTCTCGCCTACTATGACGCGGCTCGTCGCATCGACGCTGGGCAGCCGTTCAAGATGCAGGCCAGCCTCGCAAAACTCATCTGCAGCGAGGCCGCGATGGACAACGCACGGGATGCGACCCAGATCTTCGGGGGCTACGGATTCATGAACGAGAATCCGGTTGCGCGGCACTACCGGGACTCCAAGATTCTCGAGATCGGCGAGGGCACCACCGAGGTGCAGCTCATGGTGATCAGCCGCGAACTCGGATTTTGAGATTCGGTGTTGAGATGACACCTCGTGAGATCGCACCGGGAGAAATCATCCTGCACTCCGAACACGGTTCACTCGGTAGGTTTTCGCGAAGCGACGACCGCCTCGACGTCGCGGTGTTCGGTGCGCTACAGGTGTCGGAATCCGGCGATCTGGCCAGCGAACTCGAGCCCGGCCGTATGGTGAACAGCATGGAAGGCGCCTCGATCGACGAGCTCTCCAACAACCGCGTCGTCGTGATGATGGAGCACACAGACTGGCGGGGACGCCCGCGGATCGTCGGGCGCTGTTCGCTTCCCGTGGTTGCGCGTGGCTGCGTGGATCGAATCATCACCGACCTCGCCGTCATCGAGTTCGAGGATCGTCGCGGCTCCCGCGGGCTCGTCCTGCGCGAACTCGTGCCGGGCGTGAGCATTGCAAGAGTCGTCGAGGCGACGGGTGCACCACTGCGCATCCCGTCCGAACTGATCCGTCCGGGGAGCACGCTGTGAGCGAGCCGCTGAAAACTGTTGAGCAGCGGGGCCTCTACTTCGAGGAGTTCGAACTCGGCACGCGCTACCTCCATCGCCCGGGGCGCACCGTGACCGAGGCCGACAATGTGCTGTTCACGACCCTGACGATGAACACGCAGGCGCTCCACCTCGACGCCGCCTTTGCGGCGACCCAGCCGTTCGGACAGCGTCTGGTCAACTCGATGTTCACGCTCTCGACGCTTGTCGGCAGCTCGGTCGCGCAGCTCACGCAGGGCACTCTCGTCGCCAATCTCGGCTTCACCGACGTCGCGTTTCCGAAGCCCCTGTTCATCGGCGACACGATGTATTCGGAGACGGTGGTGGACGCAAAACGCCTTTCGTCGTCTCGGCCGGGCCAGGGCATTGTGACGCTGGTGCACACCGCGCGGAACCAGGATGGCGACGTGGTTGCTACCGCCGGCCGCACCGCACTCGTCTGGTGCACCCCGTGACGTTCGAGTTCGGCCCGGCGCTCCTGTTCTGCCCGGCCGACCGTCCGGATCGATACGCGAAGGCGGCCGAGCGGGCGGATGCCGTGGTCCTCGACCTCGAGGATGCGGTTGCTCCCGCGGACAAGGCGACCGCCCGCGAGGCGCTGGTGTCGCATCCGCTCGATCCGGCGAGGACGATCGTGCGCGTCAATGCGTTCGCGACCGAGGATTTCGAGCTGGATCTAGCCGCCCTCGCCCGCACGGCATATCGCACGGTCATGCTCGCCAAAGCGACCAACGCCGCCGAGGTCGAGGCCCTGCGGGAGTATGACGTGATCGCGCTGTGTGAGACCGCAGCTGGCGTCCTTGCCGCCGGCGAAATCGCCACCGCCGACCACGTCGTCGCGCTAATGTGGGGCGCGGAGGACCTCGTCGCCTCGATCGGCGGAACCTCCAGTCGCCATGCGGATGGCAGCTACCGTGAGGTCGCGAAGCACGCCCGATCGGCGGTTCTGCTTGCTGCTGCAGCTCATGAAACGGCGGCAATCGACTCCGTTTTCCTGGACATCCCGAACCTGTCGGGCCTTGTCCTCGAGGCCGAGGATGCCGCGGCCAGCGGATTCGCCGCAACAGCCTGCGTCCACCCGAGCCAGGTCGCCGTTATTCGTTCGGCGTACGCGCCGACCGCCGCCGAAGTCGCGGATGCGCGGGCAGTTCTCGAGGCCGCGGCAACCGAGCGCGGCGTCTTCACCTTCGACGGTCGCATGGTCGATGAGCCCGTGCTGCGTCACGCGCGCACCGTCGTCGCTCGGTCTGCCGCCGCCGACTGAGCTCGCCCCGCTCTTGTTGTCGGTTGAGTAGCGCGGTGGTTATTCGTCGAACGTGTTCACCATCGCGTGGGCGGCGCGCTCGAGGTAGCCCCACAGCAGCGCGTCGTTGAGCGGCGCGAGTTCGAGGCTGTCGACGGCGGCGCGCATGTGGCGCATCCAGCGGTCCCTGGCATCCGGATTCACCTTGAACGGCTGGTGCCGCATCCGGAGCCTTGGGTGTCCGCGCTCCTGGCTGTACGTGGTCGGCCCGCCCCAGTACTGCTCAAGGAAGCCCGTGAGTCGCTGGATGGCACCCTCGAGATCCGCCTCCGGATACATCGGACGGAGCACCTCGTCGTTCGCGACACCCTCGTAGAACTTGCGCACGAGCTTCTCGAACGTCGGCCGGCCGCCGAGTTCATGCCACAGGTTTCCCTGCACGGCCTCGCCGGTTTCGCTTGTGCGCAGCGTCACGGGGCTGGGCGGTACGGGCTTGTCGCCAGTCATTGGTTGTCCTTCGGGAGGGGGAGGGTGGTCGCGCGTGGATCCTTCGTCGCGGGCTTGACGCCCGTCGCAGCAGCACCAGCGGCAGGCTTATCGGCCGCCGCAGCCTTTGCGGCTCGCCCGCGTGGCGGCTTCGGGCTCTCGGTCGTCACAACCGGGTTCGGCGTCGTCCGCGGCTGATGCGCTCCGCTCACGTTCTCGGCCCCATCGAATCCGGTGAGGATGACGCTCGTGAGGGATGGCAGCTTGATGTCCAGCTCGTCGAAGGTCGCCTTGAGTCGCGTTCGAAGTTCGCGGGCGACGTCATCCTTGCTCCCAGGACGGGTCTTCATCACGAGCCGGATGACGATGTTGTCCGCCGAGATCGACTGGATTCCCCAGACCTCCGGCTTTTCGACGACGCGCGCGCGCCACTTCGAGTTGGTTGCCATGTCGACGGCGGTCGCGAGGATCCTCTCCTGCACCAGCTGGACATCCACGTCGTACGGCACAGCGAGATCCATGATGGCGCGGGACCAGCCCTGCGACACGTTGCCGACGCGCAGGATCTCGCCGTTGCGGCAGAACCACACGGTTCCGTTCACGTCGCGAATCTGGGTGATCCGGATGCCGACCGCTTCGACCACGCCCGTCGCGGCCCCCACATCCACGACATCGCCCACGCCGTACTGGTCTTCCGCAACCATGAACAGGCCGTTGAGCACATCCTTGACGAGGTTCTGCGCGCCGAAGCCGAGGCCGGCACCCAGCGCGCCCGTCACAAGGGCGAAGGAGGAAGTGATGTTCGCATTCAGCGAGCTGACGATCATCAGTACGGCAATGATGACGATGACCGTCGAGACGATGTTGTTGAACACGTTGCCGAGCGTGCGGGTGCGTTGAACCGTCCGGACGGCGCGCAGCGGGGAGGCTAGAAGCGCCTGGGTATCTTCGGTGCCCTGCCGTTTCTTGACGCCGTTCACGATCCGGTGCACGACCCGGTTGATCACGAATCGCAGGATGAATCGAACGATGATCGCGACCACAATGATCGCGACGACATCGAACAGCGAGTGCAGCGGGGTCGTGTCTTTACTGACGAAAAGAAGAAACTGGTCCCACCAGTCGGTCTTCGTGGCCACGGCCGTCGCGAGTTGAGTCATCCGGGCCAGTCTAATAAATGAGTCTTAGGCATCCCTGCGACGAAGCAGCAGCGCGGCAACCACGATCGCCACCGCAGCCCAGGCCACGAGGACGAGACCGCCCTCGGTCGCGTTGAGCGAGATGACGCCAGCCACGGACGTCGAAGCGGTGCTGGCATACGTGAACAGGTGACCGCCCGCGTTGGTCGGCAGGAACTCCGCGACGTTCTGCACCCAGGTCGCACGGGTCACCGCCGCGAAGATTTGCAGCACTGTCGGCAGGACGAGCAGCAGGCCGAGGGCGGTCGCGATGCCCCCGGCGCTATTGCGGATGATCGCGCCGATCCCGAACGACATCAGCGCGATCAGCGCGAGGTAGGCAACGCCACCGAGAAGCGCGAGGTTCAGCTTCGGGTCAGCGAAATTCGTGTGGATGCCCGCGTTCGACAGGAACGGAAGTTGGAGGAGCGCTGTCCCGTAGATGGTCACCAGCCCGAGGGCCAGGGAGGTCACGGCGAGGACGATCGCCTTGCCGAGCAGCGCCGGAATCCGTTTCGGCACCGCGGCCAATGTCGAGCGGATCATGCCCGTCCCGTATTCGCCGGAGATGACCAGCACGCCAAGAACCGAGAGGACGAGTTGGCCGAAGATGACCCCGATCGTCGCGACAGTCACGGCCTGCGACTGCTGCGCGGCCCCCGGGATCGTGCCCGGCTGGGATCCGGCAAACCCTGCGGCAAGCAGCCCGATCCCGAATGCGAGCGCGAGGACGATGGCGCAGCACCACACGGTGGAACGGAGCGTCCACAGCTTGATCAATTCGGAGACGAGGATGCCGCCGAACGAGAGGCCGACCACGCGCACTTTCGGGCGCCCCGACTGGTGCGCGGATGCGATACGTGTGGGCGTTGGTGCGGCTGGTATCGTCACTGTGCTGCTCCCTCGAGCGTGCCGCCCGCGTGGTATTCGACTTCATCCTGGGTGAGGGCGAGGTAGGCGTCCTCGAGCGATCCGGTGACCGGAGTCAGCTCGTGGAGCACGATTTGAGAGGTCGCCGCGATCTCGCCGATCTGCGACGACGCGAGCCCGTTGACCTCGATCAGGTCAGGAGCGCTCTGCGTTACTGTTACCTCCGGCGGTCGGTGCAGCAGCTGCGCGAGCCTGGCCGCATCCGGTGTGCGCACCCGAACGGCCGTCCCGGTGGCCTGGGCCAGGATGTCGGCGACCGGAGCATCAGCGATGATGCGTCCACGGCCGAGCACGATGATCTGGTCTGCGGTCTGCGCCATCTCGCTCATGAGGTGCGAGGAGAGGAAGATCGTCCTGCCCTCCTTGGCGAGGTGCCGGGCGAGTTGGCGAACCCAGATGACGCCCTCCGGGTCGAGACCGTTGACCGGTTCGTCGAGGATCAGGATGCCCGGGTCGCCGAGCAGGGCCGTCGCGATCCCGAGCCGCTGTCCCATGCCGAGCGAGAAGCCGCCGACGCGCTTGCGGGCAACGGACTCGAGGCCGGTGAGCGCGATGACCTCATCGACGCGTCGACGGCCGATGCGGTGTGTCGCGGCGATGGCTCGGAGGTGGTTGTAGGCGCTGCGGCCCGTGTGGACGGCCTTCGCATCCAGCAGAACGCCCACCTCGTGCAGCGGGGACTTGAGGTCTGCATACCTCTGACCGTTGAGGGTCACGGTGCCGGCGGTTGGGCGGTCCAGGCCGACGATCAGTCGCATGGTGGTCGATTTGCCCGCACCGTTGGGCCCGAGGAATCCGGTCACCAGTCCCGGGCGCACGGCGAAATCGATGCCGTCGACCGCCGTTTTGCTTCCGTACCGTTTCGTGAGCCCGGTCGCTTCGATCATGAGGTTTCCTGCATGGTGTTCACCCTATCCAGCAATCGCCGTGAGGTAGACCCGATCGTCGTGAAAACCTGTCTGCCCCCGCCCGATGCGTCTGCCCCCGTACGTACGGGGGCAGGCGCATCTGACGGGGGCAGACGCGGATCGAGAGCGGTACTAGCTGGCGTCCCTGGCCTGGGCGAGCAGCGCGCGCTCGACGCCGGCGAGGTTTTCGACCACGATCCTGCGAAGCGCCGGAGTGTCGTTGTTGTCCTTCAGCCACGCCTTCGTCGCGTCGACGAGTTCTGTCGAGGCGAGGGGGGAGGGATAGAGGCCAGCGACGATGTACTCGGCGATGTGGTAACTGCGGTTCTTCCAGATGTCGTTCAACATGGCGAAGTACGGTGCAACCTGGCCCGCCAGCGACGACGGGTCGTTCGTGTGCTGGTAGCCGATTCCGGTGTAGCGCACGATCGAGTTCGGCAGGTCCGCCTTATCGACGAGGGAGTCGAACGCGGCCTTCTTGCCTTCAGCGGTCGGGATGGTCGCCATCGCGCGGGCCGCGAACTGCGCGCCGTTCGCGGTGTTGTCCTTCGCGAGTGCGGCATCCACCTCGGGCTTGCCCGCGGCTCCGTTCAGCACAAGGCTCTGCAGGATCTCCCAGTCGAGGTCGGTGTCGACTTCGAGGCCCTCGAGGACGCTCGATCCGTCGCGCAGCTTCTGCAGGATGTCCACGTGCGCCGACGTCGACGCGATGTTCGCGAAGAACTTCACGAACTGGAACTGCGCGTCCGACCCGGGGGCTGCCGAGGTCGCGAGCGCCCAGAGGGCATCCCCGACCCGCTCGATCGTCGCCGCGCGGTTCGCGGGAGCCACGTAGTAGCGCGTGACCTCGACCAGCTGGCTGAGCGTCGTGCGCACCACTGTCGACTCGGTTTCGGTCGCGATGTTGGCGAGCACGAGCTTCACGAATTCGCTCGGCTTCGTCTCGGCGTCGCGAACCGCATCCCACGCGGCACCCCAGGCGAGCGCCCGGGCAAGCGGGTTCTCGATGGCGGCGAGGTGGTCGGTCGCGACCGCGAGCGAGTCCGCGTCCAGGCGGATCTTCGCGTAGGCGAGGTCGTCGTCGTTGAGCAGCACGAGGGCGGGCTTCTTCAGGCCGACGAGCTCGGTGACCGTGGTCGACTCGCCCGCCACATCCAGCTCGACCCGGTTGGTGCGAACCAGCTTGTCGCCCTGGAAGTCGTACAGCCCGATCGCGAGACGGTGGGGACGGATGGTCGGGTAGTCGGCCGCCGCGGTCTGGCGAACCTCGAATCCGGTGATGACGCCATCCGCGTCCGCCTCGATCTCGGGGCGCAGTGTGTTGACGCCCGCGGTCTCGAGCCAGAGCTTCGACCAGTCGCCGAGCTTGCGCCCGGAGGTGACCTCGAGCTCGGCGAGCAGGTCGCTCAGCTGGGTGTTACCGAACTGGTGCTTCTTGAAGTAGGCCCCGACGCCGGCGAAGAAGGGCTCGATGCCGACCCAGGCCGCCAGCTGCTTGAGAACCGAACCGCCCTTGGCGTAGGTGATGCCGTCGAAGTTGACAAGCACATCCTCGAGGTCGTTGATCGTCGCGACGATCGGATGCGTGGACGGCAGCTGGTCCTGTTCGTAGGCCCACGCCTTCTCCATCGAGGAGAACGTCGTCCAGGCCTCTGTCCACTCGGTCGCCTCGGCGGCGGCCATGGTGGATGCCCATTCGGCGAACGACTCGTTGAGCCAGAGGTCGTTCCACCACTTCATGGTGACGAGATCGCCGAACCACATGTGCGCGAGCTCGTGCAGGATCGTGATGACGCGACGTTCCTTGACGGCGTCGGTCACCTTCGAGCGGAAGATGTACGCCTCGGTGAACGTGATCGCTCCGGCGTTCTCCATCGCTCCGGCGTTGTATTCGGGGACGAAGAGCTGGTCGTACTTCTCGAAGGGATACGGGAAGTCGAACTTCGACTCGAAGTAGGCGAAGCCCTTGCGGGTCGTCTCGAAGACGTAGTCGTGGTCGAGGTACTGGCTCAGGGATTTGCGCGAGAAGATTCCGAGCGGGATCTCGCGGCCATCGCTCGAGGTCAGCGTGTCGCGGACGACGGCGTACGGCCCGGCGATCAGGGCGGTGATGTAGCTCGAGAGCAGGGGGGTCGGTGCGAAAGTCCAGGTGGCGGTCGCTCCATTGACCGCGGGCTCCGGGGTGTGCGAGTTGCTGATGACCTCCCACTCGGCCGGCGCGGTCACCGTGAACTGGAACGTCGCCTTCAGGTCGGGTTGCTCGAACACGGCGAAGACACGGCGGCTGTCCGGAACCTCGAACTGCGAGTAGAGGTAGACCTCGCCGTCGACCGGATCAACGAAGCGGTGCAGGCCCTCACCGGTGTTCGTGTACTCGGCATCCGCAACGACCGTGAGGACGTTGTGCTCAGCGAGATTGTCGAGCTGGATGCGCACACCATCACTGACGGCGGCCGGATCCAGCGACTCACCGTTCAGGGTCACCGAGTGCACGGTCCGCGTGAACGCGTCGATGAAGGTGGATGCCCCGGCCTTCGCATCGAAGGTGACCGTTGTCGTACTCGAGAAGGTCTCAGCGCCGGTCGTGACGTCGAGTTTTACCTCGTAGCTCGCGACGGTGACGAGCGCTTTGCGCTCCTGGGCTTCGACTCTGGTGAGGTTCTCTCCTGGCACTTAATGCTCCCTTGCGTACGGATTATGTCCGCTAAGGAGTCTAGTTGTCAGGCGGAAACGGGCACTCCCAGCTGCGGGACGGTGGCGGTGGCGGCAGCGGCGGAGCCGAGGGGCTGTTCTGGCCGGTCGAGAACGGATGCGCACTCTTCGATGGCTTGCGCGAGCACGTTCGCGAGGCGCGCATCGGCGTCGTCGACACAGGCATCCGCAATTCCGATGACGGCCGTTCTGAGGATCGCTTCGTCGTTGAGTTCGCCCGCCCGGGGCAGGTCGAGTGCGGATTCGCGCACGTAGTCGCGCGCCCACCCCTCCGTGCCCGGCGTCAGGAGGAACGCGACCCGGATGCGCATCCGGGCGCGCTCGATCTCCGGCCCATTCCACCTGTCAAGCAACCGCTCGCAACGAACGAGCGCCGTGGCAAGGGCGCGCTGGCGAGTCTGGCTCGCGATCGGAAGCGCGGACGCCGCGGCAATCGTCGAGACGAGCAGGGGAACGCGCGGATCTTCGCCGGTCAGCCCGACGACCGAAGGGATGTGTACGGCGAGACGCGACCGTGCAGCGTCGGAGGTGAGGTCGTTGACCAGGCGCGCGAGGGCCGCGAGCGTCGGATGCGTGCAGGCCGGATGATCGCTCCAGCGCATGCCGGCGAGGTAGGACGCGTACTCCATGAAGCAGGCACCGCGCCGAGCGTTCTTGTGCCGACCGGCCGAAAGTACCGGCAGAAATTCGAACTGTTCTGTTGACATGAGGACCTCCCCATAAATCGAACGGTGATACTTAGTTTGCTCCTGGTGAGGGGGCGTGTCGAGGTCGAATCTCGGGGTTGCCCGTTCGCGCCGTCGAGTCTGGTGAAATGGTCCTTCCCGGGCCCCGGGAAGGGGCATTTGCCCCGACTCGACCGTGGTGGGTTGGGCCGTGGTGTTAGCTAGACGTAGTCGAGCGGGATGTGCGGCTCAGCGGGCAACTCGACTCGGATGACGTCGGTGGCCGCGACCCTGCCGCCCGCGAGCACGATGCTCATCACGCCCGCGCGGCGCACGATATTTCCGCCCTCGTCGCGACCGACTACCTCCTTGAGGAGTCCGGTGCGAAAGCGATCTATCTGCAGGCACGGGTTGCGGAGCCCGGTCAGTTCGATCACGGCATCCGAACCGAGGCGCAGACGAGTTCCGCGCGGAAGGCCAAGAAGGTCGACGCCCCGGGTCGTCACGTTTTCGCCCAGATCGCCCGGGGTGAGCGTGTAGCCCTTGGCCGCGAGCTCGTCGAAGAGCTCCTCTGCGATGAGGTGGACCTGGCGCAGGTTGGGATCGCCGCCGTGTTTCTCCAGCCGCGAGCGATGCTGCACCGTCAGGCCCGCGTGCGAGTCGCCTTCCACGCCGAGTCCCTCGAGAAGAGTGATGTGGTCCCGCGGCGGTTTCGTGAAGCGGTGGGCGTCGTCTCGGTTGACAGAGGTCACGACCGCTTCGGAGTCCCGCATGCGACGATCATCGCAGACCTCGACGGGGTCGGTGCCCGCTGCTAGCTTTCGACTATGACCGATTCGCTCACCGCAGAACAGGATCTCTTCCTCGCCGCCGACGCCGCGCTTCGAGAAGTCATCGACCAGTTGAGGCCCGCGGATCTCGACCACCCAGCGCCCAGCGAGTGGACGACAGCCAGGAGTCCGACGATGCGCGGGGTGCTCGAAGCGCACGCCCGCGACGAAGCGTGGGTGCCCGACGTGATCGCGGGTAAGACCATGGACGAGGTCGGCGAAACCTGGAAGGGCGACCTCCTCGGCGACGATCCGATCGGCAACTACGACCGCCTCCACGATCTCGCGACGACCGCCGTTTCGAAACCCATCGCCGATGGACAGATCGCACACCTGAGCTACGGCGACTTCCCGGTGGCCACCTTTCTCCAGCACACCAGCTTCTATCGAGGGTTCCAGGCCCCGCTCCTCGCCAAGTTGATGGGCATCCCGTTTGCGATGTCGGACACCCTGATCGACCTGCTGTGGGATGCGGTCGAGCCGCAGGTGGAGGAGTTGCGGGCCATCCACGTGTTCGGTCCGCCGGTTGAGGTACCGGATGACTCAAATCGCGAGACCGTGCTGCTCGGCATGACCGGGTTCTGGCGGCCTTAGCGCTAGGGAACGACGCTAGAGAACGACGTTACGGAACGACCTTGTTCAGCAGTAGCGGGATGAGGCCGTAGACGAAGAAAAACGCCGCTGCGCCGCCGAGGCCCATGGCGAGGCTCATCGCGATCGGTCGCGCACGTTGCAGGAGAAATCGCGAGGCAACGACGAACACTCCGGCCCCGACCACGAGGGAGGCGATCGCGTAGACCGTGCTTTCGCCGGGCAGCCTCACCAGCATGAACACCCCCTCGCCAACAAGGACGGCAGGCATCGCGGCAACCGCGACTGCGCGCGGAACGATGTCGTCGGCGCGAAGCCACGAGGCGGCGAGCCCGATGACGGGCCCGATCAGAGCACCGACGCCGATCCAGAAGGCCAGGAAGTGGTGCGGGTAGAACATCCCGAGGGATTCGAAGACGACGTAGAACGACAGATCCATCGTCAGGAATGAAACGACTCCCATGATCGCCGCTCGCCAGCCGCGAAGAGAGCTGAAGTAGATGGCAGTGAAGGCGACAAGGGCCCAAGGGCCAGACGAGTTCGCCATCGAGCGGACGGCGTTGGGCAGAAGCTGTTCCCCGAACGGAGTGAGAATTCCGGTGAGGGCGGATGCGGCGACGACCGTCACGATTCCCGCTTTGCCGCGCACATACATTCGAGCGGCGGGATTCGAAGCGGCTGGATTCGCACCGGCTGTGTTCGATGCTGCTGGCGAGGTCACCGATCCAGCCTGAACCAACCTCGAGGCTCGGTCATCGGCCTTCGGGATGATCATCGGGATGATGTCGGCAGCGCCTCGGCATGTCGTCCGCGACTTCTAAACTGGGCTCATGCGTATCCATATCGCGACCGATCACGCCGGTCTCGAGTTCAGCGAAGACCTTCAGAAGCACCTGCGGGATGCCGGGCACGAGGTCGTCGATCACGGCCCGAAGACCTTTGAGCCGCTGGATGACTACCCAAGCTTCTGCATTAACGCCGCTCGTGCCGTCGTGCGCGACCAGGCCGCGGGGATCGAGACGCTCGGCGTGATCTTCGGCGGCTCGGGTAACGGCGAGCAGATCGCCGCGAACAAGGTGCGGGGTGCCCGTGCCGCACTCGTCTGGAACGTTGCGACTGCGCAGCTCGCGCGCCAGCACAACGACGCCAACCTGATCTCGATCGGCGCGCGCCAGCACTCGGTCGAGGAGGCGATCCTGTACATCGATACCTTCATCAACACCCCGTTCAGCTTCGAGGAGCGCCACGAACGCCGGATCGCCCAACTCGCCGAGTACGAGACGACCGGCCTGATCGCCGGGCGCGAGATCGACTGAGCGGGCCGCTATGCCTGAGGGACACTCCGTACATCGGATCGCGCGCCAGTTCGCTCTGCACTTCGTCGGCAAAAAGGTCGCCGTCTCCTCGCCGCAGGGCCGGTTCGCTGGCGACGCCTCGAAGATCGACGGGCGCCTAATGACGGAGGCGAAGGCCGTCGGCAAGCAGATGTTCCTCGAGTTCGACAACGGCCTGTGGCTGCGGGTGCACCTCGGCATCTACGGGGCCTGGGACTTCGCTGGTGACATCACGGCCGACGCGACCACGGCATCCGCCGGCGGACGGATGGGCCAGACCAACATGAAGGGCACCATCCTCGACAGCCGCGGCGAGGATTCCCTGCACAGCATCGGCGCCCCGCGCGTGACCCGGCTACGGATGTCGGAGCAGGAGAAGATCGAGCCGGGGTACGACACCTTTCCGCCAGACCCGATCGGCGCCGTGCGCGTTCGGCTGCTCAGCGAAGACACGGTCGCCGACCTTCGCGGGCCCACCGCGTGCGAGGTCATCACACCGGCCGAGGTGCAGGCCGCCATCGACAAGCTCGGGCCGGATCCACTCATCGATCCGCCGAAGCGGGGCGAGGAGCGCTTCGTCGCTGCCGTCCTGAAAAAGTCCACGCCAATCGGGCTGCTCCTCATGGACCAGAGCATCGTCAGCGGGATCGGCAACGTCTACCGCGCCGAGCTGCTGTTCCGCGCCCGGCTCGACCCGCACATCCCGGGCAAGCGCCTGCCGGAGGCGACGGTTCGCGCCCTCTGGAAAGACTGGAAGAAGCTGCTGACGATCGGCGTCCAAACCGGGCAGATGCTGACCATGGACGGCCTCGGCAAGAAGCAGTACGAGGCCGCACTGGCCAACCGCGACGACCGTCACTGGGTGTATCACCGCACCGGGCTGCCGTGTCGAGTGTGCGGAACGCCCATCGTCATGGAGATGGCCGCGGGGCGCAAGCTGTACTACTGCCCGTTCGATCAAACCGCGCCCGACCAAACCGCGCCATGAGGTACACGCCGGACTACATCCTGACTGACGAAAACGAGGTCAAGCGACTCATTCGCGAGAACCCGTGGGCGACCATCGTGTCGAACACGGCGAAGGGCCTTGTCGCATCCCACTACCCGGTCGTGCTCGAGGAGGATGCTGACGGCATCAGCATCGTCAGCCACGTCGGGCGTCCGGATGAGCGCAATCACGAGCTCGGCCAGCACGAGGTGCTGGTCATCATCCAGGGTCCGCACGGCTACGTGTCGCCGGCCTGGTACGACAACGACTCTTTCGTTCCGACCTGGAACCACGTCACGGCGCACCTGTATTCGACCCCGGAAATCCTGAGTGAGGAAGAGAACTTCCGCGTGCTCGGCGAGCTTGTCGACCACTTCGAGAAGCGGATGCCGGAGCCGGTCAGCCTGCAACTGGACGAGACCGCGGCCCGCCACATCGCCACGGGCACGGTCGGAATTCGCATGAGAATCACGCGGTTCGATGCCCGGCTCAAACTCAGCCAGAACAAGTCTCCAGAGGTGGTCGAGCGCATCATCGACGCACTCGAGGGGGACGGCCCGTATTCGTCGCAACCGCTGGCGGACGAGATGCGACGCGCGCATGAGGCTGAGTAACGCGAGGGTCGGTGCGGATGTCGTCGACGTTCGGATCGATGACGGCGTCATCACCGCGATCGGCGACCTTGGCGCTGCAGACCCGGCTGACGGGGATCGCATTGACCTCGGCGGCCGCTGGCTCACACCCGGCCTCTGGGACAATCACGTTCACTTCAGCCAGTGGTCGCTGCAGTCGCAACGGTTGGACGTCTCGCCCGCCCGGTCCGCGGCCGAGACGGCGCACCGCATCTCCGCTGTCCTCGACGAGACCTCGTCGTCGCCGTTCGTCGCGGTCGGGTTTCGCGACGGGCTCTGGCCGGACGCGCCGAATCTCGCGGTGCTGGATGCGGCATCCGCGGCTCCCATTGTCGTGGTCAGCGGTGACCTGCACTCGGTCTGGCTGAATACGGCGGCGCTCGAACTGTACGGATTCGCCGGGCACCCGACGGGTCTGCTGCGCGAGGATGACGCGTTTCGAGTGACCGCCCGGATCGACACGGTCGCCGACGACGTGCTCGACGGCTGGGTGGACTCCGCAGCGAGAGCCGCCGCCGCACGCGGAGTCGTCGGAATCGTGGACTACGAGATGGCCTGGAATCTCGATGCCTGGCGGCGCAGGCAGGCCAACGGAACGGATGCGCTCCGGGTCGAGTTCGGGGTCTACACCGAGCACCTCGACCGCGCGATCGCACTGGGCCTTCGGACCGGCCAGGCGCAGGGCGCGCTGCTCACGATGGGCAACTTCAAGATTTTGATCGACGGATCGCTGAACACGCGCACGGCATACTGCTTCGACGATTATCCGGGTCCCGCTGGTGGGCACGGCATGCTTACGGTGCGGCCCGAGGAGCTGGTCGAACTCCTTCGGAAGGCATCGACGGCCGGGATCCAGCCCTCGGTTCACGCCATCGGCGACCGGGCGAACACCGTCGCTCTCGATGCCTTCGAGGCGGTTGGCTGCCATGGCCGCATCGAACACGCCCAACTCGTCTCCGACGCCGACCTGCCCCGCTTTGCCCCGCTCGGTGTGGCGGCGAGCGTGCAGCCGGACCATGCGCTCGACGATCGGGATGTCGCCGACCACTACTGGTCGGGCCGCACGAACCGCGCGTTTCCGCTTCGCTCCCTTCTTGGGGCCGGGGCATCCCTGCTGTTCGGCTCCGATGCGCCGGTCTCACCGCTCGATCCGTGGGTGACGGCGGCGGCGGCGGTCGGTCGCACGCGGGGCGCACGCGAGCCGTGGCATCCGGAGCAGTCGATCTCCGCGGTCGAGGCGATTGCGGCATCCACCCGGTCGACAGTTGCGGTCGGACAGCCAGCCGACCTTGTCGTCACCGAACTCGATGCCAGCGTCTGCACTGCCGATCAGCTTCGCGTCATGCCGGTCGCCGCGACCCTCCTCGGCGGCAGGTTCACCCACCGCCTGACAGGGCTGGGTTGAGCGATAGCTTGACCGGGTGACGCCGGTGTCTCTCGGGGATAGCCCCCGGGAGGATTCGGGCGCTCGCACGATGCCGCAGAAGCAGCCTGCAGCGATAGGCCTTAGGCGTTCGGCTTCGGGAGCTTACGCGGCGGGTAGGCCGCAGCGACTGCGACCGGATCCGGCATCAGCTCGAGCGTCCAGATGGTGCCATTCCACCATCTGAGCATGCCGCTGCCAGCCGGATCGAGATACCAACCGGAGGGCGCTAGGGTTTCGCGAATTACGAGGGTCATGATGACGCTGTCTTAGTGCCCTGCCGCTGGGCGTTACGGGTTGCGGCATTGGCCAACCGCGGTGGCCGATTCGGGTAACGGTACGCACCAACCTACGCGTGAAGCGCCGGCGGTTGAATCCCCCTTTTCGGGGTAAGCAACCTGGAGGGTGCGGGGGCTCTAGAACGGGACGCGGGTCCGTCGCGCCCTTGTGGAGTATCCAGCAGCGAGCTGGACCTCTGGGCGCGGGTACTCGAGATGATCGGTCCAGTGCTGACCGTTCCACCAGCGGAGCATTCCGCTGCCGGCGGGGTCGGGGTACCAACCGAATGGAGCGAGATTTGTTTCAGTGGCAAGAGACATGGGGGTATTCCTGCTTGCCCTGTCGCTGGGCGTTTCGGGTGCGACATTTTTTGCCTACCGCAGAGGCGTTCGGGTGTTACGGTGTCCCCATAGTAGGGGACATACTGAGGATTTGGTTGCTTTTTGGCGCCCCCCGTTCAGGGGTCAGTAGGTCACCGGTTCGGCGAGGGGAAAATAACGCCGGCCAACTGTTCCGATGTTGCCCAGAGTCGCTCGGAATCGGCGGCGTTTTTTGCACGGCTCGGGACGCGGGCGGGAGCCGATCCGCCCCTCAACTCCTGGAATCCGCTCGGCCCATAGTAGGCGCCGCCCACGGCCGCGGAGCTGGACGCGGCGAACAGCGCCGGCAGGATTCCCTGGTCGACGTTTTGGTAGAGGCCGGGAACGCGATACTGCAGGTGACCGAGCCGGGCGAGGAGTCCGTTCTCTCGGCCGCGCATCGGACCACTGAGCTGGAGATTGGTGATCGTGGCTCCGGGATGTGCCGCGTCGCTCAGGATGCCCCAGCCCGCCGCCGCGCTCCGTCGGTTGAGTTCACGGGCGAAGATGAGCATGGCGAGCTTCGAGAGACCGTAGGCACGGCCGGGACCGTACGACTTCTCGGCCTGCAGGTCGTCCCAGGTGAGGCGCCCGCGATGCGCGTAGATGCTGCTCAGGCTGACGACTCGCGAAGACCCGGATGCGCGAAGAAGCGGCAGGAGCCGCGCCGTCAGCGCAAAGTGACCGAGGTAATTTCCACCGAACTGGAGCTCGAAACCATCCTCGGTCGTTTCCCGCTTGGGAGGCATCATGACCCCGGCGTTGTTGATCAGGATGTCGAGTGGACGTCCGCCGGCGACCTCGGCGGCAGCGAAGTCGGCAACGCTCGCAAGCGAGGACAGGTCGAGGATGCGCAGGCCGAGCCGGGCATCCGGAATCCCGGTGCGGATCGCCTCGATCGCAGCCTCACCTTTGGCCCGGTTGCGCACGGCGAGGGTCACGTCCGCGCCGGCCGCGGCGAGTCGGCGCGTCAGTTCGAGGCCGAGTCCGCTGTTGGCTCCCGTGACGATCGCGCGTGCTGCGGTGAGGTCGGGAACGTCGAGGAAGTGTGTTGTGCGAGGCATGCCCCAATCATCCACTGCTCGTGCGGGTCATTAGAGTTTGACCATGCATCTGTCCAGCTCGAGAACGCATATCGTCTGGGATCGTGACATCCCGCCCGTTCTTCGGGTGTCTCCCGGGCAGGAGCTGACCGTCGAGGTCGCGGACGCGTCCGGCGGCCAACTGACACCGGACTCGACCGCGGACGATGTCATCGCGATGGACTTCGCCAACGTCAACCCGGTGAGCGGGCCGATCGCGGTCGAGGGAGCCGAGCCCGGCGACATCCTGGTGGTCGACATCCTCGACATCGATGTGGATGCCTGGGGCTGGACCGCGAACATCCCGAACTTCGGGCTGCTGGCCGACGAGTTTCCGGATGCCCACCTGCGCATCTCAGCGATCGCGAACGGAACGGTCGAGCTGCTTCCCGGGCTGTCGTTCCCGTGCGTTCCGATGGTCGGAACTATCGGCGTCGCGCCCCCGGAAGCCGGGCAGGCCAGCGTCCTCGTGCCGACGCGGTGGGGCGGCAACATGGACATCCGGCACATCGGCGGAGGCGCCAAACTGATGCTGCCGGTCGGTGTCACCGGTGCGCTCCTCTCACTCGGCGACACGCACGCCGCGATGGGCGATGGCGAGGTGTGCGGCACCGGCATCGAGACCGGTTCGACGGTCACCATGAGGGTCGACCTGATCAAGGGCCGCGAGCTGAAGTTCCCGATCGTCGAGACGGATGCGCGTGCCGCGCGTGCGGGCAACGCGGTCGCGGCGACCGGCATCGGACCCGACCTCATGCAGGCGACGAAGGATGCGGCCAGCGGCCTGGTCGACGAGATCGTCCGCCGTACGGGGCTTGCCCCGATCGACGCGTACCTGCTCGCAAGCGTTGCAGCCGACCTCAAGATTTCCGAAGTCGTGGATGCGCCCAACTGGGTGGTTTCCATGCACATCGAGCGCGACCTGCTGGTCTGAGAGTCGAGATCGCACCATGAATGTCAAAGCCCTGTACTGGTTCCTGAAGAGCTTCGTTGTCGCGCCCGTCCTGCGGCTGCTGTTTCGGCCACACGTTGAGGGAGAGGAGCACATCCCTCGGACCGGCCCCGTCATCCTGGCTATCAATCACCTCGCGGCGATTGACTCGTTCTTCATCCCCATCCTGCTTCGGCGGCGGATCTCGTTCCTGGCGAAGAGCCAGTACTTCACGGGCAAGGGCGTGATCGGGTTCCTCACCAAGCACTTCCTGCTGGGTGTCGGGCAGCTGCCGATCGACAGGTCCGGCGGGACGGCCTCGGCCAACTCCCTCAATTCGGGGCTGAAGGCGCTCGCCGAGGGGAGCGTTCTCGGGATATACCCTGAGGGCACGCGAAGCCCCGACGGTCGGCTGTATCGGGGCAAGACCGGCATCGCCCGCATGGCGCTGACGGCGGGTGTTCCGGTGGTCCCGATCTCGATCCAGGGCACCACGAAGATCCGGCCCTTCCCGCGTCGCGCCACGATCAGGGTCATGATCGGCGACCCGATCGACTTCACGCGCTTCGAGGGCTTCGACAACGATCGACTCATCCTGCGATCCGTGACTGACGAGGTCATCTACGAGATCATGCAGCTTGGCGAGCAGGAATACGTGGATGTCTATGCCTCGACCATCAAGAACAATTCGGAGTTCGACCCGACCCGCTAGAAGCTAGATCATCTGGATGCGCGCGATGGCGACGGTGCCCGTTCCGACGAGCGTTGACTGGCCTCCGACTTCGAAGGCATCCATGGGCTCGAGCGTTGCGACACCGGCAGCTCCGGTAGCGGCGCCGGGGGCTTCGGGGGTGAACGTTCCCTCGAGGATGACAACGAGCACGGTCTCGCCGTGGTCCGCGATCAACGTGAGCCGGTCATCCACTCGCTGGCTGCCGAGCATTCCCCTGGCAATGCCGCGGCGGATCATGAGGTTCAGGTCGAGGGATTGTTCAGTGACGTCGATCGCGCGGACAGCGGTCTCCCCCGCGAATTCGTGAGTCGCGAATTGTGGGATGTGCTCGGTTGTCCCGGCACAGCTGAGCGAGAGACCAGCGGGGGAGAGCGGCATCAGAAAACGGTCGATACCGACGAAGGTCGAGAAATCCGATTCGGCCTCGATCGTGGCGATGCTGGCGCGCCAGTCGAACCGATCGATGGTGGCGCCGGGCGGGTTGGCCAGGATTTCGGCTGTCGCCCCGCCGCCGTTCAGCCACGGTGTTGCGATGCGGGAGCCGGCGGGGAGCCAGCGGGAGCCGATCACGACTCGAGGGGATTGCGGGCGAGCCGATCCGCCATCCCGACGCGGACGAGCACGGCCGCGCTGCTCTCTGGCTTGCGGCTTGCCTGGTCTTCGAAGCAACGGACGAACTCGGTCGCAAGGTCCAGCCGCGGAAGCCGCCGGAGGATCTCGGCCTTGAGCTCGGCGGACCAGTCGCCCGCGTTGCGTCCCGAAATATCGAGCGCGGTAGAGAGCTCGAGCAGGTGGCCCTCGGGGTCGTCCGCGACATCCACCTCGTGCCACATGTGTCGCACGATGACCTCGCTCACGCGCGTGCGACGCTGGGCCGGCCATCCCGCCCCTGCCCCGAACACCCAGGCGACGTGGCCGCCGGCCTCCTCGAATGGAACGGTGTGGTTGTCGAACTCCTTCACCAGGCCGATGTCGTGCAGCAGCGCCGCGACGTAGAGCAACTCCGCGTCGAACCGGATTCCGTGGCGAGATCCGTGGTCGGCCGCCCAGGCATACGACCGGATGCTGTGGTTCAGCAAGGCGGGCGAGCTGTACTCCCGCGCGACCTCGAGTGCGAGCTCGCCGGTGCGGCTTGGCGGTGTTACTAGCGCGTCGACATCCATGCGACTATCTTCGCGAAAAGTTCGAACTCGAGCTACGCGAGTGCGCGATGCATTGCAGGTCGACTACATATCCGCCTCGGCCCGCGGGAAAAGCAACGCGTGCTGTTTCTGAACCAGCTCGGTTAGTTGGTCGAGTTGCGCCGACAGCCGCTGGTATTCGACCGTGGTGACAATTTCTGCGTCGGTTGCATCATCCACTCGTGTTCCCACCTGCTCGACGAGCCACGATGCGATGGCCGCCGTCACTACACCGAGGAGTGCGATTCCGCCGATCATCAGCCCAACTGCGACACAACGACCGAGAAGCGTGACGGGATAGTGGTCCCCGTATCCAACCGTCGTCAACGTGACCACCGCCCACCACAGTGCATTGCCGAAGTTCCTGATGTTCGAGCCGGGCGCATCCTGCTCGGCATCAAGCACGGCCAGCGCGCCGAGGTAGGTCGCCATGATGGCGCCTCCGAGCGCGTAGGTGACAACTCGGCCTCGCAGCGCGTGGCCAGCAAAATTCTTCATTAGGCGCAGCAGCGTGAGGAGTCTGAGCAACCGAAGCGGTCGCAACACCGGGAGGGCAAGGATCACCACCTCGTGCAGGTTGCGAACCAGCCAGCGCGCCCTCCGCTGCGCAAGGACCAGATTGGCAACGAAGTCCACAACGAACAGCGCCCAGGTGACCCAGATGATCCACTCGAAAATGGCGGACCTGCCGTCGGGGAGATTCCCAATCACCTCGATGGAGTAGGCGACGAGGAAGACAATAGCGGCGCCCAAAAGCGGCCATTCGGCGTACTTGCGCCATAGGGATTGCGACATACCCGCACTATAGGGTGACCGGACTTGCGCCGGGAAGGAGTGTGTGCAACCCCGCATCCCGTTGAACAGCGCAACGTAGGACCTTTCGGGCGGGTGACCCGCTCGGTAGGACTTTTCGGCCACCAGGGCAACGAAAGTCCTACCGAACGGGCCATGCCCGGCGCGAGCCGAGAGAGGTCAGTCCGAGAACGGCGGCGTGCGGAAGCTTGCCCCGCGGTGGTCAGACGCGAGGCGCGAGCCGGCGCCCATGACGACGTCGCGGAAGGTCGTTCCCGGCGTGATCTCGGGGAGCACTCCGCGGCGACGCAATTCCGGTGAAACCAGGCGCGCGAAGTTTTCGAGATCGGCGGGCCGCACGGCGCTCGTGAGGTTGAAGCCGTCGATGTCGGCGACTTCGATCCAGCGCTCGAGTTCGTCGGCGACGGTCGAGGGCGAGCCGACGATGACCGGTCCGCGCCCGCCGATGGTGACGAACTTGGCGAGCTCGCGCAGCGTCCAGACTCGGGTCGGATCGAGCTTGGTGAATGATGCGAGTGCCGAGTGGTTGCCCTCCGTGCTCGCATACTCGAGCGGGGCATCCAGGTCGGCGCCGCTGAGGTCGAGACCGGTCCAGCCGGCGAACAGGGCGAGGGCGGCATCCGGATCCACGAAGCGCTCGTAGTCGGCAAGGCGCGCCTCGGCGGCCTCATCCGTTTCGGCGACGATGACGGTGGCCATCGAGAAGATCTTGACCGCATCCCTCGTGCGACCCTCGCCCTCGAGTGCATCGCGCACCCCGTCGACCCATCCGCGGGTCATCTCCGCCGAGTAGCCGCTGAAGAAGATCGCCTCGGCGTGGCGGGCGGCGAAGGCCTGTCCGCGCGCGGATGCTCCGGCCTGGAACAGCAGTGGGGTGCGCTGCGCGGAGGGCTCGGTGAGGGACGGGCCCGGCACGGTGAAGTGTTCTCCCGCGTGCCCGATCCCTCGCACCAGGGTCGGGTCGACGTAGACGTTCCGCTCGCGGTCGGCGACCACGGCATTCTCGTCGAACGACCCCTCCAGCAGCTTGTAGACCACGTCCATGTACTCGTCCGCACGGTCATAGCGCTTGTCGTGGGCGATCTGTTCGCCGAGCCCGAGGTTGCGGGCGGCGGAGTCCTGGTAGGAGGTGACGATGTTCCAGGCCACCCGCCCGTTGGTGAGGTGGTCGAGAGTGCCGAACCGGCGCGCGAGCAGGTAGGGCTGTTCGTAGGTGACGGATGCGGTGACGCCGAACCCGATGCGCTCCGTCGCTGCCGCAAGCGCCGTGACGATCAGGGTCGGATCGAGCATCGGGAACTGCACGCCGCCACGTGCCGCCTCGTCGGCGTTGCCGCCGTAGACGTCGTACTGGCCGAGCACGTCGGCGAAGAAAATCCCGTGGAACCCGCCGGCCTCGAGCTTCTGGGCAAGCCCCGTCCAGTACTTCAGCTCGGTGTAGCGACGGCTTTCGTCATCCGGGTGGCGCCAGAGACCGGGGGACTGGTGCACCGGCACGAGCATGTCGAAGGCATTGAGAAGGATGGGCTTCGAAAGGATGGATTCTGGCATTGCGTGTTCCTAAAACGTGTCGGGGGTGGAGTGGTCTTGCTGACGGGCCGGATCCTTGGCCGCCAGGGCGGCGACCAGGGACAGTGCGGCGAGGAGGGTGAGGTAGCCGGCGATGAGCCACGGGGCACCGCCGCCGAGCGCGAGGAGTCCCGCGGCGATGAACGGGGTGAGCCCGCCGGAGAGGATCGTGCCGACCTGGTATCCGAACGAAACGCCGCTGTAACGCACGTGCAGGGGGAACTGTTCGGCGAACCAGGCGGCCTGCGGGCCGTAGATCGAGTCGTGCACGATGTTCATCGCAACGATCATCACGAGCGGCAGCAGGATGAGCGGCCCGCTGTCGAGGAACCAGAACAGCGGCCAGACGACGACGGCGATTCCCACGATGCCGAAGATCGTGACGCGACGTCGGCCGAACCGGTCGGACGCATAGCCCCACAGCGGCCCCGAGAGGAGCCCAAGGGCTGAGGCGATGAGTACGGCGGTGACACCGGATGTGGTGTCGCCGCGTCGCGCGCTGAGGTAGCCGAGGATGTAGACGGTCAGGAGCGAGTACAGCGCAGGCTGGGCCAGACGCAGACCGATCGTCACCAGGAGCGCACGACGGTGGTGGGCCAGGACCTCGCGAATCGGCGCGGCGAGAACCTGCTCCTTTTCCTTGAGCTCCTGGAACGGCTTCGCGTCGGTGATGCCGATCCGGATCCACAGTCCGACGCCGACCAGCACGGCACTCAGCAGGAACGGGATGCGCCAGCCGTATTCGGTGAACTGCTGCTCGGTCAGGGAGAACCGAGTGATCGCGAAGGCGCCGGTGGCCAAAAGCATTCCGGCGGCGGAGCCGACCTGGGTGAAGCTGCCGAAGAATCCACGCAGGCGTCTCGGCGCGTGCTCGACCGAGAGGAGGGCCGAACCGCCCCATTCCGCGCCGGCGGCGATTCCCTGCAGCAGCCGGAGCAGCACAAGCCCGACGACGGACAGGGCGCCGATCGCCGCGTAGTTCGGAAGCAACCCGATCGCCGTCGAGGCGATGCCCATGGTGAGCAGGGAGAAGACGAGAAGCGATTTGCGGCCGACGCGATCGCCGAGGTGTCCGGCAATGATGCCGCCGAGCGGGCGGGCGACGAAGCCGACAGCGAACGTCGCGAACGAGGCGAGGATGCCCACGAACGTGGATGATCCGGAGAAGAACTGGGTGCCGAACACGAGCGCGGAAGCGGTGCCGTACAGGTAGAAGTCGTACCACTCGATCGTGGTGCCGATGAAGGCGGAACTGAGGACGCGCTTCTTGTCCCGAATGCGAATGGGGACCGGTTCGGTGGAGGTTTCGACAACGGGCACGGTTCGATCCTTTGCACTGGGGCACGCCGGGAAGGCGAGCGGAAATCATCCGCGAGGTCACGCGAATCGGATCGTCATCCGGGAGCAACTGGCGCCATTGAATTGTTGCTTTCCGGCCAACAGCGAGCTGCGGACGGGACCGGATGACTACGAAAGCGACAGTATTCGCGGACTCCTCACGCCTCAAACTGTGCCGTCACACAACGTCTTTTTCCCCGACGCCAGCCGTGCAGGACCCGTCGGGCAACCTGCTGGAGTTCAAGTACTAAATCCCTAGTCGGACGTCGTGGTCGCGCTAGCCCGACGTCCGGCAGGATTCTTCCTGCGGTCGAGGCGCCAGGCGCGAATCCCGGCAATGACCGAGATTGCGATGACGATTCCGGCAATGACGTAGGAGATGGTGCGAACCCGGGGATCGGATGCTGCGAAGTAACCGATGACCGTGATGCTGACTCCCCAGGAGAGGGCGCCGACGAGGTTGGCGCTCGCGAATTTGGGGTAGGACATCCTGCCGATTCCCGCGATCGGTGGAACGAACACGCGACCCCACGGGATGTATCGCCCGATGACGATCGACCACCAGCCGAAGAGTTCGTAGAACCGCTCCGTTCTGGTGACGGCTCGGCGAACCCAGGTTCCCCCATGCCTGAGGAGGACGGGTTTGCCGAGGCGGCGGCCCTCCCAGAATCCCACCTGGTCGCTTGCGAACGCGGCGATCCCGACTCCCGTCGCGAGGATCCAGATGTTGATGTGTTGCGAGGCGGTCCCCGCGATGATGCCGGCCGCGAAGAGCAGCGAATCTCCGGTGAGGAATGGGATGACGATGCCGACGAAGAGCGCTGTGCCGGAGAAGACGAGTCCCCACACCGCGAGATAGAAGAGCACGGGTCCGGCAGTGGTCAGGAAGTCGGCGAGTTGTCCGTCGATGGACCCGGCGGTGGCGAGGTGCAGCATCAGTGCTCCGGTACTGGCTTAGTCGCTGCGTTGTGGGCGTGCATCCGCTACCTTCCAAAGAATTGATCTAGTGAGGGTAGCCTAACCTAATGATGGCACCCCGGCATTGGGATATCTGCGGACATTGAGTAACTCCACGAGCGGTGTCGCTAAAATGGCGCCATGGGCACGCCGCCGCAGGACAGCCACCTCCGATGATCGCGGACCGGTCACCGAGCGCAGCGGGCCCCCCGAGCTCGGCGCGCGATTTCCCCCCTCTTGCGATTCGCGCGCAGCTGCGCTGGGCACTGGTTCGGCCCATCGTCCAGCGCATCGCCCCCGCGCGAACGATCGAGGTCGGTGTCGGTCAGGGCGCAATGGGTGCGAGGATTGCGGCGCTGTCAGGTTCGTACGTCGGCGTCGAGATCGACGAGGATTCGGCACGCCGAGCGGCCGTCAACATCGCTCCCCATGGCGGAGTCGTATACAACGAACCGCTCGCAGCGGCGCCACGTGAACAATCCGACCTGCTGTGCGCATTCGAGGTACTGGAGCACATCGAAGACGATCGCGGCGCTTTAGCGGAGTGGGCGCAGTGCGTCTCGCCAGGCGGCCATCTACTGCTGTCGGTGCCAGCCAACCCGAAGCGCTACGGTCCGATGGACGAATTCGTCGGCCACTTCAGGCGGTACTCACGCGAAGCGCTGACCGAGCTCCTTACCTCCGTCGGACTCGACGAGGTGGATGTACGCCTCTACGGGTCGCCGCTCGGGTATCTCCTGGAGGCAGTCAGGAATCGGATCGACGCCAAGAAGCTCGCCCAAGCTCATGGGCAATCCATGGAGGAGCTAACGAAGGCGAGTGGCAGAACGTTTCAGTTCGGCAGGCGATCCTGGTTTTCTGCAGTGACGACCGCGTGCGTCTTGCCCTTCGTGTACCTGCAACGGGTCTGTCCGGGAGGTGTGGGACTCGTGGCCGTGGCCCGAAAGCCTTGACAAGCCGCGGCGATGTGGAGGGGATGACCAGGATCGAACTGGCGTCATCAGTTTGGAAGACTGAGGCTCTACCATTGAGCTACATCCCCGCGAGTGAGCCGAAGCTCTAGCGCGACGATCACTCTATCAAACAGCTACTGCGGCCAACTCCACTTGCCGTCCGGGTCGTCCGCGAGTTCGGGGATGAGATCTGCGAGAAGCGGCTGCGGTCCGCGATCCGGCATGTAAACATTCGTGGTCCAACCGGCGCCATCCCACCAGCGCAACTGGAATGGAACCCGTGGATCGGCGTACCAGCCGGCTGTGGGCCTGTTCGAGTTCTCGTCCGTCACTTCGGGTTCCCCGTCCAGTCGAATTGATGGTCACCCAAAAGTAGTTGGCGCCCGCGTGGCACCGCTTGCCCCACTACGGGTGGAGTGCATCCGTTAGACTTGCCGAGGTCAATTTTCGCAGTGGCGCAACGCTCCCTGCAGAGCTGGCTGCACCGCATGGTCTTTCTTACCAAAAGACCAAGGCATTTCGGGGCGTAGCTCAGCTTGGTAGAGCGCCCGGTTTGGGACCGGGAGGTCGCAGGTTCGAATCCTGTCGCCCCGACGCACAACGTTTTTTACATCACAGAACACAATTCAGGAGAAGCACCGTGAAGACCACGATTGAGAAGCTGACACCGACGCGCACGAAGCTGACCATCGCTGTGACGCCCGACGAGCTCAAGCCCAGCATCGAGCACGCCTACAGCCACATCGCCGAGTCCGTGAACATCCCGGGCTTCCGCAAGGGCAAGGTTCCGCCGCAGCTGATCGACCAGCGCGTCGGTCGCGGAGAGGTCCTGAGCCACGCCGTCAACGACGGCCTCGACAAGTTCTACCGCCAGGCGGTCACCGAGGAGAAGATCCGTACCCTCGGTCGTCCGGAGGCGGACGTCACGCAGCTCCCCGACGTCAAGGACTTCAGCGGCGACCTGATCGTCACGGTCGAGGTCGACACCCGTCCAGAGTTCGAGATCCCGAACTACGGGGACCTGAAGCTCGAGGTGCAGCCGATCACCGTGTCGGCGGATGACGTCCAGGACGAACTCGACAACCTTCGCAGCCGCTTCGGTACCCTCGTCACGGTCAACCGCCCGGCTAAGACGGGCGACTTCGCCCAGCTCGACCTTGTTGCAACCATCGGTGACGAAGAGGTCGACACGGCCACCAACATCAGCTACGAGATCGGCTCAGGCGAGCTGATCGAGGGCATCGACGAGGCGCTCGAATCACTGAGTGCCGGCGAAGACACCACGTTCGAATCCACTCTGCTTGGCGGTGACAAGGAGGGCCAGACCGCTCTCATCGCCGTCACGCTGCTCGCGGTCAAGGAGCGAGAGCTGCCCGAAGCCGACGACGACTTCGCCCAGATCGCCAGTCAGTTCGACACCATCGGCGAGCTGCGCGCCGACATCCGCGCGCAGGTCGAGAAGTCGAAGGCGTTCGGCCAGGGCGTTGAGGCGCGCGACCAGATCGTCGACAAGCTCACCGAGCTCGTCGACATCCCGGTTCCCCAGGCACTCATCGACGACGAGGTCCAGCGTCACCTCGAGAACGAGAGCCGCGTCGGCGACGAGGTCCACGGTAAAGAGGTCGCGGAGTCGAGCGAGAAGACGTTCCGCGCGCAGATCCTGCTGGATGCGATTGCCGAGAAGGAAGAGATCAAGGTCAGCCAGGACGAGCTCACCCAGTACCTCATCCAGGCTTCGGCGCAGTACAGCATGGAGCCGGGCGAGTTCATCAAGGTGCTCGACGAGAACGGCCAGATCCCGGCCATGGTCGGCGAGGTCGCCCGTGCGAAGACGCTCGCGGTCATCCTCGACCAGGCCAATGTCGTCGACACCAAGGGCAACAAGGTGGATGTCTCCGAGTTCACCGCGATCGCGCGCAACGACGAGGGCATCGACACGACGGATGCTGCCAATCTCCTGGCGCAGGCCAACGAGCCCCGGGCGCACGACCACGCATCCGGTACGGACAGCCACGGCCGCAAGGCGTCCAACGAGCACTACGGACACGACCACAACTAAGCATTGACGACGAAGGGCCCGCGAGTGATCGCGGGCCCTTTGTTGTTGGTGCCCTCCTTCGCGGGCTCGCCGGTTGCTTCGCAACCCTCATATCTCCACCGCGCGCTCTGCCCACGGCGAACACCGTCATGAGCACAGGCGCGCTCCGATAGATTCGACAGCAAGCGATAACTGAAACGGAGCGCAACAATGGCCCAACCGGCATTGGTCTCAAGCATTTTCGACCAACTCCTCACTGATCGCATCATCTGGCTCGGCTCAGAGGTGCGAGATGAAAACGCCAACGAGATTTGCGCGAAGATCCTGCTGCTCGCGGCAGAGGATTCCGAGCGCGACATCTTCCTTTACATCAACTCACCCGGTGGATCCATCACCGCGGGCATGGCGATCTACGACACGATGAAGTTCGTTCCGAACGACGTCGTCACCGTGGGAATCGGCCTCGCCGCATCCATGGGACAGTTCCTGCTGTCCTCGGGCACCAAGGGCAAGCGGTACATCACCCCGAACGCGCGAGTGCTGCTGCACCAGCCGTCCGGCGGATTCGGTGGAACCGCGGCGGACATCCAGACCCAGGCCGGTGTCATCCTCGACATGAAGAAGAGGATGGCCGAGCTCACGGCCGAGCAGACCGGCAAGACGGTCGAGCAGATCCTGATCGACAACGATCGCGACAACTGGTTCACGGCACAGGAGGCGCTCGAGTACGGCTTCGTCGACCACCTGCGCGAATTTGCCAGCGAGGTCGTCGGTGGCGGCGGAACCAAAGAAGAAATCTCCAACGCCGACGCGACCGGGAAGAAGGACTAATCATGACCAACTTTGATTTCGGAGCCGCCGGCGTCACTCGCCAGGCGCAGGAGAGCCGATACATCCTTCCGACGTTCGAGGAGCGCACGGCCTACGGGTACAAGCGCCAGGACCCGTACGCGAAGCTGTTCGAGGACCGCATCATCTTCCTCGGCGTGCAGATCGACGACGCCTCGGCGGATGACGTCATGGCCCAGCTGCTCGTCCTCGAGAGCCAGGACCCCGACCGCGACATCCTGATGTACATCAACTCGCCCGGTGGATCATTCACCGCGATGACGGCCATCTACGACACCATGCAGTACATCCGTCCGTCGGTGCAGACCTTCGCGCTCGGGCAGGCGGCCTCGGCTGCCGCGGTGTTGCTGGCCGCTGGTGCGCCCGGCAAGCGGCTCGCGCTTCCGAACGCCCGCATCCTGATCCACCAGCCCGCTGCGGGATCAGAGGGATCGAGCCAGGCCTCCGACATCGAGATCCAGGCGCGTGAGATTCTTCGCATGCGCAGCTGGCTCGAGTCGACGCTGTCCGGTCACTCCAACCGCACGCCGGAGCAGGTCAACAAGGACATCGACCGCGACAAGATCCTCAGCGCGGAAGAGGCCCTCGAGTACGGCATCATCGACCAGGTGCTGACCAGCCGCAAGAACGTTCCCGCGCTGGTTCGCTAACTCGCGCTCGCGCTCGCGTTGCAACGGCCGTCCCTTCGGGGGCGGCCGTTCTGCGTTTGCCGCGCGGCCGTGTCTGCCCCCGGGTGATGCGTGTGCCCCCGCACGTACGGGGGCACACGCATCACACCGGGGCAGACAGCTCGGAAGCTACCGCTACCGCTACCGCTACTGCTATTGCGCGGGGTCGGGCCGATCTGTGCTCGCATCGGTGTCGGCGGGCTTCGTGCGCTTGCGGCCGGCGAGCAGCAGGACGAGAGTCAGCGCGATTCCGAGCGCGAGGATGCCGCCGCCAATTCCGAGCACGAGGCCGAGATTCGCGGATGTGCCGCTCGTCGTGTCCGTGCCGAGGTTCGGATCCGGCGGGGCAGTGCCGCCCGACCTTCCGTTGCAGTCCTGCGGATGCGAGGCGCCGACCGCGGGGACGAACGTGGCGGAGGGCTTCCAGGTGAAGGAGAACTCGTTCGAGACGACGTGGCCGTCGGCCGAGACGATCTGCCAGTAGACCTTGTACTTGCCCGCCGCGCCGATGACCGGGTCAATGGACATCGACGGCCCCGTGACGGTGACGCAGCCGTTTCCGTAGAACTTGCCGGCGGCATCCTCGACATCGAAAGCGAACCCGGCGCCGTGCCCGGAGAGGTCGAGCAGGCCCTCGTTGGTTGTAATGCTGAAACGCGAGGGGAGCTTGGTGAGGGTCTGTCCCGCGGCCGGATCGGATGAGACGAGGTAGTTATGCGCGGAAGCGGACCCGGCCAATCCGAACACGGACGCGCCAACCAACATCCCCCCGGCTACAATCGCTAGACCACGTCGCCGAGCGCGGATAGACATGTACCAAACGCTACGGCACGCCGTAGGCACTTTTCTTGATGATGGCTGGCAGTGTCGCTGCCACGGGTTAGGCTCTGTTGGACGTAAGCAAGTAGGAAAAGGGGAGTGCACAGTGGCCCGAATTGGGGAGAGCGCTGACCTGCTTAAGTGTTCCTTCTGTGGCAAGAGCCAGAAGCAGGTCCAACAGCTCATTGCTGGTCCTGGTGTGTATATCTGCGACGAGTGCGTAGAGCTCTGCAACGAAATCATCGAGGAGAGGCTGGCCGAGGCCGGCGAAGAGACCTCGAGCGAATTCGACCTGCCGAAGCCGAAAGAGATCTACGCCTTCCTCGAGGAGTACGTCATCGGCCAGGAGGCCGCCAAGAAGGCGCTCTCGGTCGCTGTCTACAACCACTACAAGCGCATCCGTGCCCGCAACACGATCACCGCGGCCGACGTCATCGACGACGTCGAGATCGCCAAGTCCAACATCCTTCTCATCGGCCCGACCGGCTGTGGCAAGACCTACCTCGCGCAGACGCTGGCGAAGCGGCTGAACGTGCCGTTCGCGGTTGCGGACGCCACGGCGCTGACCGAGGCGGGCTATGTCGGTGAGGATGTCGAGAACATCCTCCTCAAACTCATCCAGGCCGCCGATTACGACGTCAAGCGCGCCGAGACCGGCATCATCTACATCGATGAGATCGACAAGATCGCCCGGAAGGCCGAGAACCCGTCGATCACGCGCGACGTATCCGGTGAGGGTGTGCAGCAGGCGCTGCTCAAGATCCTCGAGGGTACTGTCGCTTCGGTACCGCCGCAGGGTGGCCGCAAGCATCCGCACCAGGAGTTCATCCAGGTCGACACCACCAACGTGCTGTTCATCGTCGCCGGTGCCTTCGCCGGGCTCGAGGAGATCATCAGCCAGCGTGCGGGCAAGCAGGGAATCGGTTTCGGGGCCCCGCTGCACAGCAAGGGTGACGACATCAACCTGTTCCCCGAGGTCCTCCCGGAAGACCTGCACAAGTTTGGGCTGATTCCGGAGTTCATCGGTCGACTGCCCGTCGTCGCGACCGTCACGCCGCTCGACCAGGTCGCCCTCATGGACATCCTCACCCAGCCGAAGAATGCGCTCGTACGCCAGTACCAGCGCATGTTCGAGCTGGATGGCGTCGACCTCGAGTTCGACCAGGACGCCCTCGAATCGATTGCCGACCTTGCCGTTTTGCGCAAGACCGGTGCCCGCGGGCTCCGCGCGATCATGGAAGAGGTCCTCGGGCCGATCATGTTCGAGGTCCCCTCAACGGCGGATGTCGCCAGGGTCGTCGTCACGAAGGCTGCGGTTCTCGATAACGCGGCGCCCACCATCGTCCCCCACAAGGCCGTTCGCCAGGCGACCGAGAAGTCCGCGTAGCGCAGCGTCGTTGCTCGGTCAGCATCGTTACTCGGTCAGCGTCGTTGCTCGGTGCCGGTTAGCTATCGAGCCAGAGCTGTGCCTGCCCCCGTGTGATGCGTCTGCCCCCGTACGTACGGGGGCAGACGCATCACACGGGGGCAGACAGGGTTGGGACGGCGAGTGCGTGGCGTAACCTGACGGATCGTCAGGCCGGCCACCCCTAGGCTGGCGGGGTGGTGCATCCCATCGTCGCTGGCCTCGTCGGCGCCCTCACCGGATTCGCGAGCACATTCGTCCTCGTCATCGGCGGTTTGCGGGCGGTCGGCGCGACACCGGAGCAGGCGGCATCCGGGCTCCTCATCCTGTGCCTGGCGCAGGCCGTCATCGCCATCGTGCTTTCGCTGCGATTCAGGATGCCGCTGTCGTTCGCGTGGTCGTCACCCGGCGCGGCACTGCTCCTCGCCGCTCACGAGACGGGCGGCTTCGCTTCGGCGGTCGGCGCCTTCATGGTGTGCGGCGTGTTGATCGTGATCACCGGGCTCTGGCCGGCGCTAACTCGGGCGATCACCCGCATCCCGACGCCGATTGCGAGTGCAATGCTCGCCGGCATCCTGTTTCCGATCTGTCTTTCGCCGATCCTCGCCTCCCGGCAGATGCCGCTGCTCGCGCTGCCGATCGTGCTCGTCTGGCTCGTGCTGTACGGGATCGCGCCTCGCTGGGCGGTCCCCGGGGCGCTCGTGGTGACGATCATCGTCGTCGGGATCCATGCCGGGACGGGTTGGCTGCACGAGAGCGTCGTCGCGCCCCAGCTGTCGTTCGTGTCGCCGGTGTTCGATCCGATCGTGATCGTCAGCCTCGGTGTTCCGCTGTTCATCGTGACCATGGCCGGGCAGAACGTGCCGGGATTCGCGGTGTTGAGGACCTTCAACTATGTGAACCCGCCGGCTCGCCCCATCCTCGTCGGATCCGGGCTGCTGAGCGCGGGAGGTGCGCTGTTCGGCGGGCACGCGATCAATCTGGCGGCGTTGTCGGCGGCGCTCATGGCGGGCCCCGACGCGCATCCGGACCGATCCAAACGCTGGATCGCGACGGTCACCGGGGGAGTGGTCTACATCGGTCTCGGACTCTGTGCCGGCCTCGCGAGCTCGCTCGTGTCGGCGACCCCGCCACTGCTGATCACGACCGTCGCCGGGCTCGCAATGCTCGGCGCACTGGTGACCAGCATCAGCGCGGCGCTCGAGCAGCCGGAGAATCGGATCGTCGCGATGATCACCTTCCTGGTCGTCGCGTCCGGCATCGTCGTCGTCGGAGTCGGTTCGCCGTTCTGGGGACTCGTGGTTGGCGGAGTCGTGATGTTGTGGCTGGCGCTCTGGCGGCGGCGCGCGTCAAGTCAGGATGCCGCGGCAATGCAGTAGTGCTTACTGGTGCTGCCCCTGCCAGGCGCTGTCGACCTGCTGGAATTCGCGGATGTAGCAGCGGTTTTCGTCCGCTTCGTTCCCACTGGTTGCGTACTGGAGGATGGTTCCTCTCGGCGTCACTCCAACGTCGTCTCCGAAGGCTCCAAGACAGCCGGCAAATCGGTTGTAGGCGTCGATGTATTCCTCCCGGGTCACGACCCCGTCTGCCATTGCCGCCTGCTGGTTGTAAGAGGGAGTGAACTTCTCCCGCTTGACCCAGGAGATCCAGATCGCGTATCGCCCGTGGTCGGGAGACTCCACCGTGTAGGTTCGTCCCTTCTGGATGAGCGACGTGGTTGGTGCGCCGATGTTGACCGACGTCGAACATGTTGCGGATGTGTCGAGTCGTCCATCGACCCTGACAACATACTTTCCCGGGTCCAGGCATTCGAACGACATCACGAGCCCGTTGGCTCCCTTGGGCGGGTCTCCGACTTCAACGGTTCCCGTCGTGTTGGATTCGCGACTATAGGGGAGACCGACTGTCTTCGCATTCTGGTCGTGCGCAAACGATTTGGCGCCCGCACCGAGCAGCGTGATCACGTTGGACTGCGATTGCGAGGAAGCGGATGCGACGGCACCCCCGGTGAGCGCGCCAGCCACTGCGAAGGCAGCGATCGCCCCGACAATGACTTTCGGCCTGGCACGCGACCGCAGCAGTGGGGTCGCGCTCACTGTCGTCACGAGCATCCGGCGCAATTCGGCGTCGCGATCCATGGGCGTTTCAGAGTTCATGAGTTGCTTCCTTCTGCGATGCGCCGCACGCGGGGTGGTGGGGCTGGAGTTTTGCCGCGAGCCGTACCTTGGCTCGCGAAAGTCGCGATTTGACGGTGCCGGTCGGGATGCCAAGGGCATCGGCGGCTTCACTCTCGGAGAGCCCCTCAAGCACGCAGAGCGTGATGACCTGCTGGTCGGCGAGCGATAGTCGCGCGAGCGCCCGGGTCGCCGCATCATCGTCGGGCTGCTCGTGCAGAATCGGAGTTGGAGGAAGTCGCTCGAGCAGCGCCTGGTACCGGCGCGAACTGCGACTGACGTTTCGAGCCGCATTGGTAGCCGTCACAAGGAGCCACGGCAGGAGTGATCCGTCGACGAAGCGAACAGAGTCGCGCCTGCGCCAGGCTTCGAAGAAGGTGACCGCGACAACGTCATCCATATCCGCTGCCAACGGGACCAGGCGATGCGTGTGCCGATAGAGGCGAGCGCGGTGCCGGTCGAAGATTTGCCCGAATGCCTCCCCGTCGCCTGCTACCGCCCGCTGCCAGTCGTGTGCGTCGTCTTCGTGGTCCACACACCGTAGTGTCCGGCATCGTCGGGATGGTTCCATCCTCTTGCGCCGAGTGTCGCCGGTCGCCCCAGCGCCAAAGCTGCGACATCGTGGAATGACCACGACTGGGCTGGGGTTGACTGAGACGTGACTTCTCTCGCCGGCGTTCCCCTGTCCGTACTCGATCTCGCTTCGGTCTACGAGGGGATGACGCATTCCGAAGCCCTCGCGCAGACGATCAAGACGGCGCAGCTGGCGGACGAGCTGGACTACCGCAGGTTCTGGGTGGCCGAGCACCACGGGATGCCTGCCGTCGCGAGCTCGGCGCCTGCAGTCCTGATCGGCGCGATCGCCGCGGCGACGAAGAAGATCCGCGTGGGTTCCGGCGGGGTGATGCTGCCCAACCACTCCTCGCTCGTGATCGCCGAGCAGTTCGGGACGCTCGTGGCGCTGCACGGGGATCGGATCGACCTCGGGCTCGGGCGCGCTCCCGGCACCGACCAGCTGACGGCATCCATCCTCCGGCGCAACCTCGGCGATGAGACCGCTGACGACTTTCCCAACCAGGTGGTCGAATTGCTCGCGTTCTTCGGGACGATCCCGCCGCTCGAGAATGGGTTGGGGGCGATGCCGTCCGCCGTCCCCGGGCTCGGAGATTCTCCGGAGATGTGGCTGCTCGGTTCAAGCGGATTCAGCGCGCGGCTGGCCGGGATGCTCGGCCTTCCGTTCGCGTTCGCGCACCACTTTGCCGGGGGCGCCAACACGCCAGTCGCGTTCCAGATCTACCGCGACAGCTTCGAGCCATCCGCCATCCTGCGCGAGCCGCACTCGATGGTCGCGGTCGCCACGATTGTCGCGGACAGCAACGAGGAGGCGCTGCGACTCGCGATGCCCAACGCGCTCTACTTCAGCAGGCTGCGAACCGGCGCACGGCCGGGGCGCATCCCCACGCTTGAGGAAACCGAGGCCCACGACTGGACTCAGCTCGAGCTGGCCTTCGCGCATGAACGAGCCGCCGGCCAGGCATTCGGTTCACTCGAGAGTGCGACGGCAAGTATCGCCGAGCTTGTCGCATCCACCCAGGCCGACGAGGTCATCGTGGTTCCGCAGGGCCCGGGCCTCGAGACGAAGCTTCGCACGCTGCGGGAGCTCTCCGCCTAGTCGCACTCGTACCCGCAGATGGCTCGTTGTGCCAGCATGAAGGCATGACTCCGTCAGTGCACATCACCGGTGACCCGGATGCAGATGCTCTCCTGTCCGCCGAACCGCTCGCGCTGCTCATCGGGATGCTGCTGGACCAGCAGGTGCCCATGGAGACGGCGTTCGCGGGTCCCGCTAAGCTCCGCGATCGTCTCGGACAATTGGACGCGGCGGAGCTAGCGTCCTACGACGCGGATGCGCTCATCGACGTGTTTCGCATCTCACCTTCCATCCACCGCTTCCCGGGATCGATGGCGGGACGGGTCCAGTCGCTGGCCGGAGCGGTCGTGAATGACTGGGGCGGCGATGCATCCGCGATCTGGACCCGGGGGAAACCCGATGGAGGCGAGATCCTCGCGCGTCTCAAGGCGCTGCCCGGATTCGGCGAGCAGAAGGCGAAGATCTTCCTCGCACTGCTGGGCAAGCAGTATGGACTTGAGGCTGGCGGTTGGCGCGCCGCGGCCGGGGACTACGGAACCGAAGGGTCGTACCGGTCGGTCGCCGACATCATCGATCCGGCATCGCTCACGAAGGTGCGTGAGTTCAAGCGCGCCGCGAAGGCCGCGGCCAAGGGCTGAGCTGCGGCTCGCCGCGTAGGTCTTCGAACACCAACGCCGTTCCAGTTACCGCCAGCGTGCACCCTGTTAGGGGCGGTGAGCGGAGAGCGTCCGTCGCGCGACGCGCTAGTTGAGCCCCCGGCGCTTGAGCAACGGCTCGATCTCGGCGTCCCGGCCACGGAAGTCCCGGAATGCCTCGAGTGGATTCCTGGAACCACCGACCCCGAGCAGGCGCGCCCGGAAGCGGTCGCCGTTCGCACGGGTCATTCCGCCGTTCTCCTTGAACCAGTCCACGGTGTCGGCGTCGAGCACCTCGCTCCAAATGTAGGAGTAGTAGCCGGCGTCGTATCCGCCGGCGAAGGTGTGCGCGAAGTAGGTGCTCGAGTAGCGCGGTGGCACAGCCGGGTTGTCGAGGCCGAAGCTGGCGAGAGCCGCGGCCTCGAAGTCCTCGACGCTCGTGACGGTGTCATCCGCCGTGATTCGATGCCAGGCCTGGTCAAGCATCGCGGCCCCGAGGTACTCGCTGGTCGCGAATCCCTCGTTGAACGAGGATGACGCCTGCAGCTTGTCGACGAATTCCCGCGGCATGGGCTCACCGGTTTCGTGGTGCACGGCGTAGTTGGCGAGAACCTCTGGCCACAGCATCCACATCTCGTTCACCTGGCTCGGGAACTCGACGAAGTCACGGAACACGCTGGTGCCGGCGAACCTCGGGTAGGTCACGTGGGCGAAAAGCCCGTGCAGCGCGTGCCCGAACTCGTGGAACAGCGTCGTCACCTCGTCGTAGGTGAGCAGCGTAGGGGATCCGGCCGACGGCTTCGGCACGTTGTGGTTGTTGACCACGATGGTCGGCTGGCCGAGGAGGCTGTTCTGCGAGCTGAGCGAGTTCATCCACGCCCCGCCGCGCTTCGAGTCGCGCGTGTAGAGATCGTAGAGGAAGAGGCCGATTGCCGATCCGTCCTCGTCGAAGACCTCGAAGATCCGGACATCCGGGTGGTAGGCGACGAGATCCGAGCGCTCGGTCAGGGTGATGCCGTAAAGCTGCCTGGCGGCGTAGAACACTCCATCTTCGAGCACCCGCTCGGCCTCGAAGTACGGTCGCATCTCGGATGTGTCGACATCGTATTTTGCCTTCCGCACCTTCTCGGAGTAGAGGCTCCAGTCCCAGCTGGCGAGATCGAACTCGCCGCCAATAACCTCCTGCAGGTCTGCCTGCTCCGCCTTGGCATTGCGCGCCGCGGGGGGAGCCAGACGTCGCAGCATGATGTCGACGGCCTCCGGTGTCCTCGCCGTCTCATCCGCCGTGACGAGTGCCGCGTGGGTGGCGAAGCCGAGCAGCCGCGCACGCTCGGCACGCAGTTTCGTGATCTCGAGCACGAGCTCGCGATTGTCGTGGTCGCCGCCTCGAATACCGCGGGACCGGGATGCGGCCATGATGCGCTCGCGCACGCTCCGGTTGGTCAGCGATGCGAGATAGGGATGCCCGGTCGGCAGCACCAGTGTGATGAGGTACTTGCCGTCCTGCCCGCGTTCCTTCGCGGCCTCTGCCGCGGCCGAAATCTCGCCCGCGCCGAGTCCATCGAGCTCCGCGACATCCTCGATCACGACGGCCAGGTCATTGGTGTCGGCGAGCAGGTTCTTCTCGAAGCGGGTCGTCAGGGTCGAGAGCCTCTGGTTGTAGTCGCGCAGCTTCGACTTCTCCTCGTCGCCGAGGCCAGCGCCCGCGATCGTGAACTCGGTGAAGTAGCGTTCGACCAGGTATTTCGACTCCGGATCGAGGTCGAGGGAGGCGAGCTGGTCGTGCACCGTCTTGATGCGCGTGTACAGCCGGGCATCCAGCCTGATCGCATCGGAGTGTGCGGCATAGAGCGGCGCGATCTCCTCTTCGAGGGCATTGGTGAAGTCGTTGCTGTCGGCGGAGCTCTTGTTGTCGAACACGTTTGAGACGCGCTCGAGGAGTTGGCCGCTCTGTTCGAGCGGGATGAACGTGTTCTCGAAAGTGGGCACGTCCGCCAGGTTCGTGATCTTCGAAATCTCGGCCAGTTGATCGGCGAATCCACGATCGAACGCCGGGCGATAGTCATCGTCGGTGATGCTGGCGAACGCGGGAAGACCGTAGGGCAGAGCGCTCGGCTCGAAGAACGGGTTTGTCATGCACCGAGCCTAAAGCGCGGGCGCGGAGCGCTCGGAACCTCACCATGTGAGCCTCCGAATTGGGCATCGTTCAGCCCAGTTTTTTGAGCCCAAAAATGTCGGTGGTTGCCCGTAATTTGATACTCAGAACGGGAGAGAAAACCGATGACAACGCTACAGGTTTCAGCACGGAGAGCCGATCGTTCGGTGGTCGACATCGCGGTCGCACACACTGCTTTTGCAATGCTCCGCTGGTCGGGCCGGCGCGCCCAGCGCCGCGCGGAAGCGCCGGGCCTCACGCACGATCAAATTCAGTTTCGCCGTCGCTACGAACTAGAGCGCGCGTGCGCTCCGTTCAGCTCGGGGCTGCTTCGCTAGGTGTCTGCAGGGCGGCGGGACGCCGTTTGGTGAGCACAGCTGCGATCCACGCGATCACGACGACTGGCAGGCAAAAGGCAAGAAGTGTCAGCGCGGCCGCGACGCTTCCTGCCGCGAGGGAGTCAGACGACGGCAGTTGGGGGTTTCGGTTGACTAGTGTCTGGCCGAAGTACTGCACTCCGAGGCCGAACAGCACGACCCACCAGAACGGCACCCCGGCAACAACGATGAGACTGATCCAGGCAAGCCGCGACCGGTTTCGGTTCAGGATCCACGCGATGGAAACCGCGAGAACGGCAATCGCTGGAACCAGCCCGTTGATGAGCGTTCCCTGCTGGATGCTCGCCATCCAAATGAGCTCGTACTGGATGACAAATGCAAGCGGGTAGCCGATCAGGACGAGGATGACACCCACGATCTTGCGAACGGCCGACGAGGGCAACACCAGGATGCCGACGGCCAGAAGCGCGACGACGATTGCGATCGCTGGTAGGCCCGCGAATTGCCCGGGCCCCGATGAGACGAGCGCTTGGAGCGGGCCGAAGACCTCGCCACCAACCTGGGCTTCCTCGCCGCCGCTGTAGTTGAAATCGGGCAGCGGTGTTCCGGCGGAAAGTGTCCAGAGTACGGTTTCGCCGACGAATTGGATGGCCGCGGCCAGCAGCGCGGCGAGCGTAAAGAGAACGACGGCGAGCACCACTCGTGGCCTGTGACTTACGCCCGGGTCGACGGCTGCTCCGTGTGGCGAGAGAGGGCCGAGCGGACTGGATTCCTGCACCTGAGCGGTCATGCGCATACTCTACGACCGCATCTGGCTTAGTGGCGAGATTTACTCGGAGTCGGATGTCGCGACGGTGATTGAGCCGTCATACCCTTCGCGAACGATGGTGCCGTCATCCAGCTCGGCGATCGGGTGCCCCTCGAGCCAGGTGAGTGTCCAGCGCCACTGTGTGGTGTCGACCTCCGTCAGTTCGGCTTCGACGTCGGTGATGGCCGCGACCATCTCATCCGTGAGGCGCGGGGGCGGGGTCGCGCCGACCGACCATCGGGTTCCGAGTTGCATGATCAGGCCTCCAGCTGTTCCGCGAGCACGATGTCGGTCACGGTGACCTCCGCCGCCTCGACGAAGGTCAGTTCTGCGATGCGTCCGACCGCCTTGAGGTCGTCGGCGGCCTGCTTGAGTGCCGCCGGTCCGCTGATGGTTGCCGAGACGACTTCCGTCTTCTGCGACGCCTTCGCGTCGGTCTTCGCGCGACGGATGCCGATGAGCGCCTCGCTCACGAGCGGAAGCAGTCCGCTCGGCTCCCCACCGCCACTCGGTGCCGGCCATTCCGCGGTGTGCACCGAACCGTCGTGAGTCCAGCTCCAGACCTCCTCGGTGGCGAACGGAAGCACCGGTGCGAACAGGCGCAGCAGAACATCTACCGCCTGGCGAAGTGTCCCGACCGCGCTGAGCTGCCCCTCGACTGAGCTCGCGCCGTATGCGCGCTCCTTCACGAGCTCGAGGTAGTCGTCACAGAACGTCCAGAAGAACTGCTCCGTGGCCTCGAGCGCGCGGGCGTGATCGAAGTTGTCGAAGGCCTCGGTCGCGGTGGCAATCACCCGATCGAGCTCGGCGAGCAGGTCGGCGTCGAGCGGCTGGGTCGCGCTGGACCAGCCGGCATCAACGGCGGGTGCGTCGAAGGAGTACACGAACTTCGCGGCGTTGAGCACTTTGATCGCGAGTCGTCGGCCGATCTTGATCTGCTTCGGATTCTGCGGATCGAAGGCGGCGTCGGTCCCGAGACGGGACGAGGCCGACCAGTAGCGGACCGCATCCGATCCGTGCTCCTCGAGGATGGCCGCCGGCGTGACGACGTTGCCCTTCGACTTCGACATCTTCTTGCGGTCGGGGTCGACGATGAAGCCCGAGATTCCGGCGTTGGCCCACGGAACCTTACCGTGCTCGAGCTCGGCGCGCAGGACGGTCGAGAACAGCCAGGTGCGGATGATGTCCTGGCCCTGGCTGCGCATCGAGAACGGGAACACCAGGTCGAACAGTTCCGGATCCCGCTCCCAGCCGCCCGCGATCTGTGGGGTGAGGGATGAGGTCGCCCAGGTATCCATGATGTCGACCTCGCCGGCGAACTTCACGCCGCGATCCGCTTCCGTGTAGCCCTCGGGCGCCTGGGATGCCGGGTCGATCGGCAGCGCGCTCTCGGGCGGCACGATGACCGCACCCTTCTCGCCGTTCGCATCGAGTTCGTACCAGACCGGGATGGGCACGCCGAAGAAGCGTTGGCGCGAGACGAGCCAGTCGCCGGTGAGGCCGCCGACCCAGTTTTCGTAGCGGACGCGCATGTGGTCGGGGACGAAATTGATCTCCCGGCCGGCCTCGACGAGTTTCTCGCGGAGCGCGGTGTCTCTTGCGCCATTGCTGATGTACCACTGGCGGGTCGAGATGATCTCGAGCGGGCGATCGCCGCGCTCGTAGAACTTCACCGCGTGCGTGATGGGCTTCGGGTCCCCGGTCAGCTCGCCGCTCTCGCGCAGTTGCTCGACGATCTTCGCCTTGGCGCTGAACACGGTCTTGCCGGCGAGTTCGGCGTAGGCGGCCTTCGCGGCATCCGTCACGATCGAGTCGGGAGCATCCGCGACGATGCGGCCGTCCGCACCGATGATCGTTCGGTTGGGCAGGTCGAGCTCGCGCCACCAGACGACGTCGGTCACATCGCCGAAGGTGCAGATCATGGCGATGCCCGATCCCTTGTCCTTCTGCGCGAGATGATGCGCGACGACGGGAACCTCGACGCCGAACAGAGGAGTCGTGACCGTCGTGCCGAACAGGTCCTGGTAGCGCTCGTCATCCGGATGCGCGACGACGGCAACGCAGGCCGGGAGCAGTTCCGGCCGGGTGGTCTCGATGATGAGATCGCTGCCGTCGGGCTTGTGGAACGTGATCGAGTGGTACGCCGCGGACTGCTCCTTGTCCTCGAGTTCGGCCTGGGCCACGGCGGTGCGGAACGTCACATCCCACAGCGTTGGAGCGTCGGCCTGGTAGGCCTCACCGCGGGCGAGATTGCGGAGGAACGCCCGCTGGGCGGCGGTCTGCGCCTCGTCGCCGATCGTGCGGTAGGACTGCTCCCAGTCGACGGAGAGTCCGAGCA
>JAODMY010000074.1 GCA_025465535.1 Glaciihabitans sp. | reverse complement strand
GGATACCTCGCGCCGCGCTCGCTCCTGGAGACCGCGCGCGACCAGCGACTGCTCGCGGCGTACGCTCCGGCGACTGCGCTAGGAATCAACATGCACCTCGTCTGGACGGGCGTCGCGCGAGTGCTCTCGTCGCGCGGCGATTACTCGCTCGATTGGGTGCTCGCGGATGCCGCGGCCGGCGAACTCTTCGCCTTCGGGAACAGTGAGGCCGGTAACGATCTCGTGCTGTTCGACTCGCTGACTACGGCGACGCCGGTTGATGGCGGCTTCTCCTTCACCGGCACCAAGATCTTTACCTCACTGGCTCCGGCGTGGACCAGGCTCGGGATCTTCGGCAAGTTTGGCGATCAACTGGTCCACGGATTCATCGCGCGCGACACCCCGGGCTGGAAGTCCCTCGACGACTGGGACACCCTCGGGATGCGGGCGACGCAGAGTCACACGACCGTGCTTGAGGGGGCCGTGGTCCCGACAGCGCGGATCGCGCGCATCCTGCCCGTCGGTCCGAGTGGCGACCCGTTCATCTTCGGGATCTTCGCCAACTTTTTGCTGCTCATCGCATCCGTCTATTCCGGGATCGCCGATCGCGCCCTCGAGCTTGGAGTCGAAGCGGTCGGTCGGCGCACGTCGCTGAAGAACGACGGGGCCCTGTACTCGCAGGATCCGGACATGCGCTGGCGGCTGGCCGATGCCGCCCTCGCCCTCGACGCGCTCGCCCCGCAGATCGAGACCCTTGCGGCCGATGTCGACAACCTGGTGGATCACGGCGCCGGCTGGTTCCGCAAGCTCACCGGAGTGAAGCATCGCTCGACCGAGGCGGCCCGCTATGTGGTCGACCAGTCGGCACGGGTCGCCGGTGGCGGGGGATACCGCTCGTCGTCGGAGCTCGCGCGCCTCCAGCGCGACGTGCTCGCCGGGATCTACCACCCGAGCGACACCGAATCGGTGCACAACACGGTCGCTACCAACCTGCTCGGGCCGCTGGCGTAGCCGGGCTGTCCCGCCACCTGGACTCCGGCCGGGCCGTCATCCCGCCCGCCCCGCCGCCCGCTCCCATCCGCTCCCATCCACCCACCCCTCCATCCGCGAGTCGGGGCATTTGGCCCTTCCCGACGCCCGGGAAGGACCATTTCACCAGACTCGACCGCCGTGTCGGTGCGACCTGTCGGCCGCCGCTGACCGCATCCGGTGGTCGCGGCTCGCTCGTGTCCCGTTCATAACTCAGCCAGGTTTTGCCAATGGCGCTCGTTTCGCGGCGTGTCGCGGGCCAGCGGGAAAACCTGGCTGAGTTATGAACGGGACACGGCACGGACTTCGCGGCAGGATGAGTTCGTGAGCAATTATGAGATTCGCTTGGCCGCTGGGGCGGACCTGCTCGACATCGCTGCGTTGCGTTGGGCCCAGGAGCGTGGGGTCCAGGATGTTCGGGTCGGGCAGGCAGTGGTCGATTTTGACGAGTTTGCGGCGGATTTCATCGACTGGGCGGCCAGCCACCCCGAGCATCACTGTGTTGTCGCTCGCGACGACACGGATCGAGACGGCAGCCGCGTCGTCGGAATGGCCTGGCTCGCGGAGCTGCCGCGGGTCCCGAGTCCGATCTCGTTCGATCGAGCCGGCGGCGACATCCAGAGCGTCTACGTCTCACCCGACAACCGCAACGAGGGGATCGGCGCCGCCATGGTCCAGCGGATCGTCGAGCTCGCGGGGCAGCTCGGCCTCATGCGGGTGACCGTGCACTCGAGCGGGCGCGCGATTCCGGTCTACGCACGCGCGGGCTTCCGCGCAAAAGTGAACCTGCTCGCACTCGACCTCGGCTAGACGCAGCCGAGATCGAGCAGCAGGACTCGACTAGATCCAGCCCAGCTCCCGCAGCCAATCCTCGGCGAGCGATGGCCACACCGACGCCGCGCCCTCGCCCACCGCCAGCCCGATTCCGTGCGGCCCCTTCGGGAACACGTGCAGCGCGTGCGGGACGCCATGCGCCGCGAGCGCCTGCCCGAGCAGGTAGCTGTGCTCGACCGGGACCGCCTCATCTTCGGCAGTGTGCCAGATGAAGAACGGGGGAGCGGATGCCGTCACCAGCCGGTCGACGGAGGTCGCGGTGCGCAGTTCTGCGCTCGCGTTCTCGCCCACAAGTTCGGCGCGTGAACCGGCATGGGTCGGCAGTTCCATGGAGACGACCGGGTAGCAGAGGATCGCGGCATCCACAGCGGCGCCAGCGGAAAGCGCGGCGTGCCCGGCGGCGTGCCCGCCAGCCGAGAACCCGATCAACCCCACGCGGGTCGCACCGGCCGCCCGGACACGCGCAATCTCCGCCTGGATCGCCAGCAGCGGTTCCGGGTGCCGAGTGCTGACCGGATACCGGAAGACGCTCGCGGCGATTCCGATGCCCTCGAGCCATTCGGCGACCGGCTCGGCCTCGTGCGGAGCGTGGAGGGTGTAGCTGCCGCCGGGAAGAACAATGATGTGCGTGTCAGTCATGACCCAATTCTCTAGGATCGTGATCATGACACGACCCGTTATCTTCATCGGCGACAGCGTTACCGACTGCGGGCGGCGCGATGACGAGCCCGACTTCCTCGGTGACGGCTACGTGCGGATGATCGCGGAGCAACTCCCGGACCGCCGCGTCATCAACGTGGGCATCAACGGCAACCGTGTCGTCGACCTCCGTGACCGCTGGCACATCGATGTGATCGAGCAGAACCCCGATGTCCTGAGCGTCTACGTCGGCATCAATGACACCTGGCGTCGCTACGACGAGAACGATCCGACCAGTGCCGCGTCGTTCGAGGCCGACTATCGCAAGATCCTCGAGCAGACCGTGCCGCTCGCGCCGAAGCTGATCCTCGTGGAGCCGTTCGTGCTGCCGGTCACCGAGGAGCAGGAACACTGGCACGAGGACCTGGATGAGAAGCGCGCGGTCGTTGCTCGGCTCGCGTCAGAGTTCGGTGCCGCGTTCGTCCCGTTGCAGTCGCTGCTGTCGCTTGCCGCGGAGGTGCACGGGGCGAAGGCGCTCGCCGAGGATGGCGTACATCCGACCGTGATCGGGCACCGGCTGATCGCCGAGGCGTGGCTCGAGGCGGCGGGACTTTAGACCGGCCTGGGTGCCTGCGTCGTCGAAGTTCGGATGCGGTACAGGCTCGTCGAGGCCGCGATGTAGAGGTCCTGCCCGTCGTCGCCGCCGAAGCAGACGTTCGCGATGACCTCGGGTACGGGGATCGTCAGCAGCTCCTCGCCGGCGGGCGAGTACACGTGCACGGCATCGGCGGCGGACGTCCACACGCGGCCCGCGACATCCACGCGGAAGCCGTCCGACACTCCGGGACGCGGCTCGGCGAAGAGGCGACCGTTCGTCGCGGTGCCGGTGGCGACATCCGCATCGTAGGCGTGGATGTTGCCGTCCCCGGTGGCCGTATCCGAAACGTAGAGGATGCTTTCGTCGGGCGAGAAGGCGAGTCCGTTCGGGTGTCCGCGATCGGTGATCACCGGGCTGAGCACACCGTCGGTGGTGAGGCGGAAGACGTAGCAGCCGCCGTATTCCATCTCGCCCGGATGCCCCTCCCTGGCCTGGATGATGCCGTACGGCGGGTCTGTGAACCAGATGGCTCCGTCGGAGGCGACCACGATGTCGTTGGGGGAGTTCAGCCGAACACCGTCGTAGGTGTCGACGAGGGTGTGCGGGATCCCGTCGACCTCGCGCTCGACGGATCGTCGGCCGTGGGAGCACTGCAGCACGGTTCCGTCGAGGTCCAGAATTCGACCGTTCGTGAACTCGACATCCTCGCGGTGCACGTGCGTCTCGCCGGTGTCGGCGCTGAACTCGAGGATCCGATTGTTCGGGATGTCGCTCCACCGCACACTCCGTGAGGAGGGGAGCCAGACCGGCCCCTCCGCCCAGATCGAACCGGTGTAGAGCTTCTCGAGGATGGCGCCTTCGCCAAGCAGTGTGTTCACGAACCAAGCTTGGCACGCCTCAACAGGCCAACGAATACACTCGGCTTCATGGCTGATTTGTTCGTCGGTGTGAGCACGAAGGCCTACCTCGGCTACGAGCAGACGCTCGCCTGGCTCGCGGGTGTTCGCGAGGTTCTGGATGCGCGGCCGGGGCTGGCCGAGCGTGGTGTCCATGCCTTCGTGATCCCGTCTTCGCCGCTGATTCCGGCTGCGCGCGATGCGCTCGCCGAGACCGGATGCTGGATCGGAGCCCAGGATGTCCACTGGTCGGCCGGCGCTGCGACCGGCGGCGTTTCGGCGTCGCTGCTCCGAGAGCTCGGAGTCACTATTGTCGAGATCGGGCACGCGGAGCGACGGACGATTTTCGGCGAGACGGACGAGCAGATCGCCCTGAAGACGGCCGCGGTGCTGGACGCCGGGCTGGTTCCGCTGCTGTGCGTCGGCGAGGCTTCGCGCGCGGATCCTGTGGATGCGGCCCGCGTGTGCGCGGCCCAGGTGCGGTCTGCGGTTCCGGCGGGGAGAACCGGCGACGTCATCCTCGCGTACGAACCGTGGTGGGCGATCGGGGCTGCCGAACCGGCTGACGCCGCCTACGTCAATGCGGTCGTGCGCGAGCTGCGGGTGTTCGCGCCGCGTGCAATTGTGTACGGCGGAAGTGCCGGGCCGGGCACGCTCGCGCCGCTGACCGAGGTCGACGGACTGTTCCTCGGCCGTTTCGCCCACGACCCGGCCAACTTCGCGCGGGTGCTGGACGAAGCGCTTTCGTTGGTTGAGTAGCGCG
>JAODMY010000060.1 GCA_025465535.1 Glaciihabitans sp. | reverse complement strand
TGGGCTAGAAGGCGCCGATCGCCTCAAGCTTGGCCTTCAAGTCCGCGTCGCTCGGCTCGACCTGGAATTCGGCGTCCGGAAACACGATGAGCGGGATGCTCGTGCGTCCGCTGATCGCCAGTGCTCGGTCGGCCGCCGCGGTGTTCTCTTCGACATCGATGTAGTCGTAGTCGATGGCGAGCGTGTCGAGTAGCGCCTTGGAGCGGCGGCAGTCGCTGCACCACCCCGCGCCGAACATCGTGACTTTGTCGAAGGGGGCAATTGCAGATTCCGTCATGGGAATAGGTTATTGCCCGTGAGGGAATGAGACGCGTTCGCGACCCTGGTGGGCATTCCTCCGCTACCGTGACGGAGGCTGACCTCACAATCGGCGAGCAGCGCTATCGGCACGCCTGCAAAAACAAGGGGAATTGATATGTGGGACATGATTTTCAACATTCTGAGCATCGCCCTGTCGTCGATACTTTCCCCCACTTACCGCGACCCGACCGAGGAGAGGAAGCGCAACCGTGAGAGGTGGGCGAACGTTTCTGCTAATGGGGTCCGGTCTTTCAGAGCGACTGACCCCAGGGGCAAAGGTAAGGGCAAAGGCAAGCGCAAGCGCAGAGGTCGCTGAGCTGACACTCGTTGTCGCTTCCGCAATCGCCGAGCGACAAGAGGCGCCAACTCGCGCAACCGCCAGTCAATTCACCGACTGTTCACCTCCGTTTACCCCTAAACGGGTGTCGTCTCGAGGGAGTGGATTGATAGAAACGACATATGCAATTTTCGAGAAAAGACAAGGTGTGGCGCCGCGCGGTAGTTGCCGTGGCATCCATTGGCCTGGCCGCGGCTGGTATCGCCACGGCTACGAGCGCCTCGGCGCATCCCCTCCAGACGAACACCACGATCGCGAGCACCGGATTGAAGGCCGGTCAGATCAAGCACGTGTGGCTGATCATCCTCGAGAACAAGTCGTACGACGCGACGTTCACCGGATTGAACCAGAACAGCTACCTCTGGAAGACGCTGCCGAGCCAGGGCGTTCTGCTCAAGAACTACTACGGTACGGGCCACTCGAGCATGGACAATTACCTCTCGATGGTCTCGGGACAGGCGCCAGAAGAGGACACGCAGTCCGACTGCAGCGTCGCCAACACCGACTTTGGAACCAACGCGAGCATCGTGAAGACCGGGGTCAACGCCGGCCAGGTCGCATCCACAGCGAACGCGGCCCAGCCGAGCGGTGCGAACGCACCGAACGGAGCCAATGGGTGCACCTACCCGACCGACACCGCGACCCTGTTCAACCAGCTCGACGCGGCAGGCAAGACCTGGAAGGGCTACGCGCAGGATCTCGGAAATCAGCCCGGCCGTGAGGATGCCGTCTGCGGCGGCCCCGGAAGCGCGGACAACAATCCGACGACGAACCCCACGGCCATGAGTGGGACCGCGTCAAAGCCACTGCCGACCGGTGTCACGAGCTTCACGGGTGCGCAGGCCAACGACCAGTACGTTGCCAAGCACTTCCCGTTCCCGTGGTTCCACGGCTTGACCGGCACGGTGACCTCGACCGGAACGACGCCGGGGCTGACGAAGCCCGTGCAGGGCGGCACCGACTGCGACACGAACCACATCGCGAACCTCGACAGCTCGAGCAACGGTCTCTTCAATGATCTGCAACACGAGTCGACGACGCCGGCCTTCAGCTGGATCTCGCCCAACAACTGCAGCGACGCACACGACGCGATCTGCCAGGGCAACAACCTCTCCGGTGCGTTTACGAAGAGCGGCCAGCCGGTCTACGGCCAGGGCACGCCGAGCCCGCAGACGACAACGCCGACCAACTCCACCGGCGGCTTGTACGCATCCGACCTCTTCCTCGAGTACTACATCCCGATGATCGAGAAGTCGGCGGCATTCAAGGATGGCGGACTCATCGACATCACTTTCGATGAGGGAAACCCGCCGTTCACGTACTCGGGCAACAGCTTCAACAACGCCAATGCCTATGCGCCGACGAGCGGTGACGAGCCGAACGCCACAGCGGGAATCATCGCCGACGCCGCCGGGGAAAACATCAACGGCAAGAACGTGGACACCGAGCCGACCGGCGTGAACTCGACGCTGCAGACGAACAGCCAGGGCCAGCAGCTCTATCCTGGGCCCGGCAACAACTCCTTCATCGACCGGCCCCCGGTGTGCACCTCGACCTCGCCACTGACTCCCGCAAACTGTGTTCCAGGCATCGTGCGCGGTGGATCGGGCAGCTCGCCAAAGGCCCGCACGGATGTGGTCGCGGCCAGCGCGTCATCCACCTACGTCCTCGATCCGTCGATCGTGGCCGATGACACCGGCCGTGCGGTGACCGGTAGCGGCATCCCGGCGAACTCGTTCGTCGGAACCGTGAGCGACACCGGCCCGCAGCTGGCGAGCTCCTCAAAGGGTTCGGTCATCAATGGATCATTCCAGCTGGTCGACCAGTCGGGCCAGCCCGTAACGCCGACCGGTTCGGTCTCGAGCATCTCACTCAGCGCGGAGGGCGCGCCGGGATACCTGGCTCCTGGGCAGACGGCCGACCCCCTGTACGACGCAACCGACGCGACGCCGGGCGGAGGGGATACCGGGAGTGTCCTGATCAGCCCGTTCATCAAGCCGGGCACCTCGACGACGACCTACTACAACCACTACAGCTGGTTGGCCACCATGGAGGACATCTTCAACGTGAGCGCCGGTGACGACTACAAGAAGCTGCCCGCGGGCACCGTCTCCGGTGGCATCGACGGCAAGGGCCACCTGGGGTTTGCTGCCCAGAGCGGCCTGCGCCCGTTCGGTCGCGACGTGTTCAACAACGCGGGTCGCCGGTGAGGGCGAGCCTCCTTGGAGCGTTGATCGGCGCGACACTCGTCGCGCCGATCGCGCTCGTCGGCTGTTCGTCGACGGCACCGCCCGAGCCGAAATACGGCGGGATGCCGAGCTACCTTCCGAAGGCCGCGGTCAAGTCGGACAGCGTCCTCACCGGAAGCATGGCCAAGCCTGCGCTAACGACAGAAGGCGACTCGGTGCGCGTGGTGCTGGCTGGTGGGACGGCCCTTGCGACCGTGACCGGCCCGGAGGTTCCCGGTGAGGGGCTGCCGTACCAAACGCGCGCAACGACGGCGACCTGGACCGTGACCCTGACGGATGCCACGACCGACGTCCCGATCAGCGTCGCGGACTTCACGAGCATCGACCATCTCGGCGCGGTGTATCACCCGCAGTTCGTCGCGGGCCAGCCGAAGCCGCCCACGGAACTGAAGCCGGGGGAGAGCGTCACATTCGAGCTCCGTGCGGTCATGGCGGTCGGCGAGGGGCTCATGCGCTGGGCGCCGGACGGCACGCACATCCTCGGTTCGTGGGACTTCGAAGTCGAGAACGATTAAGCGGCAGGGCTATTGGATTAGGCGGCGGCGAGTTCGGAGGCGCTGCTGCGTCCCGCAGTAATGCTGGGTTCGGCAACGCTGTTGGGCTCAGCACAGAGGTACAGCCCCTGGGCGGTGGCGCTTGATCGCGACAGTTTCTCGATCCACTCGCGATTGATGTCGCATTGATGGTTGTCCGAATAAGTGAACCTCAGGGCGATCGAGGCTTCAATCCACAGGGATGAGCGGCCGCTCCCGTGGGCGCGATCCTCGGTCCAGGATAAGAAAAAGCTCTCTCGATGCCGGAGCTTCGCGCCGAGGATGAGCTGCAGGTGAAAAAGCGTGCGATCGTCAAATTCGATGGTGTTGCGGATATCGCTATAGGTCAAGGTTCCCATGATGGGCCCTCCTGCTGCCGTGAGGGAGGATCCCCGAAATCTGGGAGGAGTCGACACGTGTTGCCTCACTATAGATCGTTCGTGCCACGGGTGCGGTGGCGGGGCGAAAGATAGCGCGCCCGGTGGGATCGCCAGTGTGCAACGGACGCGCTTTGGCGACTTAAGGAGCATGCTTCTTCAAGCGGAAACAATTCGCAAGTAGCGAGGGGCAAGAATGACCGCGGTATCCAGGGAGGTGAGACTGAACGCGGCCTTCGTCAAACTCGCTGACACGCTGACGGATGACTACGACGTCGTCGATCTGTTGCACACGCTCGTCGCCGAGTCCACCGCGATCTTCGACACGCACGCTGGCGGCCTGATGCTGGCCGGAAAGGACGGGAAGCTGCAACTGGTCGCCTCGACCAGCGCGAAGGCCGGCCTGGTCGAGATGATGCAGCTGAACGCGGGGAAGGGTCCGTGCGTTGACTGCTTCACCTCGGGTGAGCCGCTAGGTGTCGCCGATATCGAGAACGATGGCGAGAACTGGCCGGAGTTTCGAGCCGAGGCACTCAGGCAGGGTTTCCGCTCGCTCTACGCCACTCCCATGCGGTTGCGGGGTGAGGTCATCGGGACCATGAATCTCATGTCTACTCGGGTCGGCATCCTGAATAGTCGTGATGCGGAGGCCGCCCAGGCGCTCACGGACGTTGCCACGATCGGAATCCTGCAGGAGAGAGTGATCCGTGAGCGGGGGGTCGTCGCCGAACAGTTGCAACGTGCGCTGGATAGCCGCATCCTCATCGAGCAGGCGAAGGGCGTGCTGTCGGAGATCGGCGGCATCAGCGTTGACCAGGCATTCGAGAAAATGCGCGCGTACGCGCGGAGCAACAATCTGCGACTGCACGACGTCGCGGAAAGAGTCGTCGATCGGTCTCTCAGCCTGCCCGATGAGCGTTCGAACCGAGTGAGATAGTCGTTCTCGTCGATTCACAGCCGTTCCGAACCATCACCGCGTACTCTGGCCGGAGGTTGCTCTAGATCTCGGTTGCCTTGAAGTGATTCTGTCGAACGAGGTAACCATGACAAGTCCCACAGTTGCACCCGTCGTTATCACCCGGACGAAGCCCCGTGGTGATGCGGCAAATCCCACGACCGAGTATTCGGCTCTGTTGCACACCGTTCGGGATGCCGGCCTTCTTCGCCGTCGCACCGGTTTCTACTACCTGATGTTCGCGGGTATCACGATCGCTCTCGGCGGGGTCGTCGCGGGATCCATCCTGCTCGGCCACTCGTGGTTCCAGCTTCTGATGGCTGGTGCGCTCGGCATCCTGTTCACGCAGTACGCGTTTCTCGCGCATGAGGCATCCCATCGCCAGGTCTTCGAGTCGGGGCGAGTCAACGACGCCGCCGGCCGCACGATCGCGAACCTGTTCGTCGGCATCAGCTACTCGTGGTGGATGACCAAGCACAGCCGTCACCACGCCAATCCGAACGTCCTCGGGAAAGACCCCGACATCGATCGCGACTTTGTCTCGTTCGTCGAAGCGGATGCGTCGAAATCGCGAGGCCTGTACGCCTGGTTTACGAGACGGCAGGGCTACCTTTTCTTCCCCGTGCTGGTCTTCGAGGGACTCAACCTGCACATCCACGGGTTCCGCACGATCTTCGGTCGCGGCAAGGTCGACAAGCGCGCCCTCGAAATCGTGATGCTCGTCGCTCGAGTCGGTGCCTACCTGACGGCCATCTTCCTTCTGCTTCCTCCCGGCATGGCCTTCGCCTTCCTCGGCGTCCAGCTCGCGGTCTTCGGAATCTACATGGGGGCATCGTTCGCGCCGAACCACAAGGGGATGCCGGTCCTGCCGAAGGACTCCCGTGTCGACTTCCTCCGCCGCCAGGTTCTTACCTCGCGCAACATCCAGAGCGGCTGGTTCATCACCGGCTACATGGGCGGACTCAACTACCAGGTCGAGCATCACCTGTTCCCCAACATGCCGCGTCCGCACCTGAAGCGCGCGCAGGCCATCTCCAAGGAATACTGCCGATCGCACGACATCGCCTACACCGAGACATCGATCTTCCAGTCGTACGCGATCGTCATCCAGTACCTGAACCGGGTCGGACTCTCGGCGGGTGGCGATCCGTTCGATTGCCCCGCTGCTAAGGCGTTCGGGCGGTAACGAAGCGGCTTGCTCGCGCTAGGTCGTCGCCACGACCTTCTTGTTGTCGTAGGTGTGCTTGTAGTAATCGACCAGGGTGAGTTCACTCGCGGCAGCCTCGTCCACGATGATGGTCGCGTGCGGGTGGTGCTGCAGGATCGAGCCGGGCCACATGCTCGACACCGGACCCTCGACGATGGCCGCGATCGCCGCGGCCTTCCCCGATCCCTGGGCGACGAGGATCACCTGGCGGGCATCCATGATGGTTCCGAGGCCCTGGGTGAGGCAGTGGATCGGCACCTCGTCCGCGCTGTCGAAGAAGCGCGCGTTGTCATCGATGGTCTTCTGGGTGAGTGTCTTGACTCGGGTGCGGGATGCGAACGACGACGTCGGCTCGTTGAATCCGATGTGGCCGTTGGTTCCGACCCCGAGGATCTGGATGTCGATGCCGCCGGCCGCCCGGATCCCGTCTTCGTAGCGCGCGCACGCGGCAACGAGATCGTCGGCGCGGCCATCGGGGACTCTCACCTTCGCCGGATCCATCCCCAGCGGCTCGACCACCTCGTCCCGGATGACGGACAGGTAGCTCTGCGGGTGGTCCGCAGCGATGCCGACGTACTCGTCGAGGGCGAACGCGGCGGTGGCCGAGAGGTCGAGCTCACCGGTGGAAACGAGCGTCGCGAGGGCCGCGTAGATGCCGAGCGGCGATGATCCCGTCGCGAGTCCGAGAACGGCCGTCGGCTTATCCCGCACGAGCTTCGCAATGATGTCCGCGGCCAGTTCGCCGACGTGGGATGCGGAGGGCAGCACGATAACTTCCATGCCCGCAGTCTTTCAGATCGAGCAGGCTCTAGTTGGACGGCCAGGTGCTAGTTGGAGGGACGGACGCTAGTTAGAGGGACGGACGCGCAGGGTCGCCTCGACCGCCGCGGGGTCCGTCATCGCAGACACGTAGTCGAATTTCGCGTACTTGCTGGTGAAGGCGGCGCTGATCGACTTGTTGATCTTGTCCCGACGATCGACGTTCTCGAAGACGACAGGCAACTCGCCCCCCGCGAGGCGGAGGGCCTGCAACGGATCGGCCTGCACGCGGCGGAACCACAGGCTAGTGACCCCCGTGTAGGAGCGCACGTACACGTCCGCATCGACGGTAACCACCCAGACCGGGACGCGCTTGATGTCCCCTCCGGCGCGGCCGATGACCAGGATGAGCTCTTCGGCGCGGTCGATCTCGGCGAAGGTGCTTGGTAGCCAGGTCGTGTCAGTCAATCCGCGATCCTTAGGTGGTCGGCAGGTTCGCAGCCATCGAGGTCAGGCTCGCGACGAGCGTGAGGGCCCAGACGATTCCGACGATGAACACGACGACGATCGTGGCAATCCAAATCCACAGTGGGGCAAGACCGGTGCCCGTGCGGCGCTTCACGATGACAAACCGCCCGATCATGTAGACGAATTGGCCGTAGCTCGGCAGGAAGGTCCAGGCCCAGTGGAAGGGCTTGGGCACGCCGAGCACTTTGAGTTGCCGCCAATCCAGCGCGGCGAAGATCACGGTGAGCGCATAGGTGACGAACCCGAGGGCAACCAGAATGAGGTAGCCGGGGCTGGTGAGCATTGCCGTCTCGGCCTCCGTGACGCTCCCGCTCGTTGGATCCGATCCGGTGCTCGATATCACTGATTGCAGGTATGAGGCGGGGTTGAACAGGAACAGGCCGACCACCCCCAGCAGCGGCAGAACCGCCAGGATCCAGACCCAGACCGTGTTCGGGTTCGTGCCGGCGGGCGCCCTCAGGGCGCCACCGACCTGCGCCACGGCCTGGTCATGAACGTGATCCGTCCAGGCGGTCCCATCCCACCATCGCAACTGCGACGAGCCCGGTGTCACCGGATACCAGCCAGCGGGAGTAGTTCCTCCGGTTGTGTTCGCCACGCGTGCCCCTTTGTCGGTGATAGCGGCCAGCCTATTGCCGCCATCGTCGACGATCCACCGTCAGCTCGGTGGATTGACCCGGTTCGGGCTCTCCTGCAGCGACCAGGTGTTGCCGTCAGGGTCTGCGAATCGCACGAAACGTCCCCACGGCAGTGGTTCGATCTCACCCACCTCGACGCCGGCCCCGGTCAGCTGCGCGTGGGCTTCGTCCGCGTCGGAGATGACGACCTGCAGTCCCTTCTGGCCGCCAGGCTCCATACCCGAGATTCCGCTCCCGTCGAGCAGGATCGAGCACGCGGATCCGGGTGGGGTCAACTGCGTGAAGCGCACATCCGGCAGCTTGTGATCGTGGTCGAGGTGATAGCCGACCTTCTCGACATAGAACGCGATCGCGCGGTCGACATCGGTAACGGGAATGGCGACGAGTTCGATTTTCCAGTCCATGGAGCTCTCCTCTTCTCGTACGTTCAGGCTAGAACAGCGAGAGGGAGCGCGCACGGTAGGAGTTGTCCGCGAAATCCGCGCTCAGGTCGCGCTCAACAGCAACGACGCACCGATCACGAGAACGATGCCGACGAGCTGGAGCTTCGTCATCCGCTCCCTCAGTACGACCGCCGCGAGGATGACGGTCGTCACCGGGTAGAGAGCGAGCAGCACGGAGACGACCGCAAGGTTGCCGATGTGCAGGGCGTAGACGATGAGCGCGTCGGCAACGCCGGTCAGAAGGCCGGATGCGAGGGTCGAGATCCAGGCTGCTCGACCGGAGAGGGTGCGCACCGCCTCCTCGCTCGGCTCGAGGAACGAGAGGGCGCCCGTCCTCACCCGCGACCTGCGGATGGCGAGCCAGGCGATGATCAACACCACGAGTCCGACGATGATCTCCCAGACCGCCGGCACGACTCCGGAGTCGCGCGGTGCCGCATCGAGGGTGATGAGCGAGCCGCCGAGCAGCAGCCCGGAGGCGATGGCGAGCACCGCTCCTCGCGGCGAAATGTGTTCGCGACCCGGCTGCGGTCGCGGCGAGATCAGGATGATGGCGACGACCGCGAGCGCGACAGCGACCCACGCGATCGGGCTGAGCCCCTGCCCGGTGAGTGCGGCGAACGTCACCGGCACAATCGACTGGATCAGTGCGATGAGAGGCGACAGGAGGCTCATCGGGCCGATGGCCATCACGCCGTAAAAGGCGAGAAGTCCGAAGACGGCGAGCAGGCCAGTGGTGATTCCGGCCCAGGCGGCGGCCGATGACCAGGCGCCGCCGAGGATCGGGAGGGCGATCAGGATGATCACGGTCGCCACCGCGTAGTTGAACATGGTCGCGCGGACCAGGTTGATGCGCCGAGCTGCGAAAGCCCCGAGGAAATCGGATCCGCCGTAGACGACGGCCGCCCCGAGGGCCAGAGCGACAACGATCAGCATCTGTCAAGCATGCCCGACTGCGGCCCTGAGGTTTACCTGCGGTACCGCTGTCTGCCGTGCCGGCGCGCGACGACGAACATCCGGCCAGCGAAAGTGCAGCCCAGCGATCGCCACGATTCGAACGTCAACGGCGGCGGTAGTCTCGTTGGTATGCAGCAGCGCACACTGGGTTCCACTGGCCGTTCCGTCTCCGTTATCTCGCTCGGGACCTGGCAAATCGGGGGCGACTGGGGCGATGTCAGCGAGACGGATGCGCGTGCCGTCCTCGACGCATCCATCGACTCCGGCGTCACCATGTTCGACACCGCGGACGTCTACGGCGACGGACGCAGCGAGCAGCTCATCGGCGGATACCTCGCCGACCACCCAGAACTCGACGTCTTCATCGCGACCAAGATGGGTCGCCGCATGGAGCAGGAGCTCGGAAACTACACACTCGCAAACTTTCGCGCCTGGACCGATCGCTCGCGCAAGAACCTCCGCACCGACACCCTCGACCTCGTCCAATTGCACTGCCCGCCGACCGCCGTGTTCGAAAGCGACGAGGTCTTCGACGGACTCGACACTCTCGTCTCCGAGGGCGTCATCAAGAACTACGGTGTGAGCGTCGAGACGACCGCCCAGGCCCTCACCGCGATCGCGCGACCAAACGTTGCCAGCGTGCAGATCATCCTGAACGCCTTCCGCCTTAAGCCCCTGGATGCCGTACTCCCGGCCGCGATCGAAGCCAACGTCGGCATCATTGCACGCGTGCCGCTCGCGAGCGGGCTGCTCAGCGGCAAGTACAAGGCAGACACGAAATTTGCCGACAACGACCACCGCAACTACAACCTGCACGGGGAATCGTTCGACGTGGGGGAGACCTTCTCGGGCGTCGACTACGTGCAGGGCGTCAAGGCCGCGCAGGAGTTCTCCGCGCTCGCCAGTGCGGCGGGGCTCGAGCCGGCCCGAGCCGCTCTCGCCTGGCTCGCCCAGCTCGACGGCGTGAGCACGGTTATTCCCGGCGCGCGCAACGCAGAGCAGGCCAGGGCCAACGCGGCCGCAGGGTCCGTGGAGCCGCTGGGTGCGGACTTCGGCGCCCGGGTGCGCGACCTGTACGACAGCTATTTCCGGGCATCCATCCACGACAAGTGGTGAGAGCGGGCAGCTGTCTCCGAGGGCTCGGGAGAAAAGACCAACGAGCGTGCGGTTAGATTAACCGTGACCAAGCTCATGATTATCGTCGGAAGTGTTCGTCCGGGCCGGGTAGGCCTCCCCATCGCCGAGTGGGTGAGGGGCGAAGCGGAGAAGACCGGGAAGTTCGAGATCGACTTCGTTGACCTCAAAGAGCTCGCGCTTCCGTTCATGGACGAGCCGGCGCATCCGCGGCTGAAGCAATACACGCAGCCACACACGATCGCGTGGAGCGAGCGAGTGGATGCGGCCGAGGCGTTCATCTTTGTGACTCCCGAATACAACTACAGCTATTCGCCCGCGCTCAAGAACGCCCTCGACTTCCTGAACCAGGAGTGGTGGCGTAAGCCGGTCGGATTCGTCAGCTACGGCGGCATCTCGAGTGGAACCCGCGGCATGGCGGCACTTCTGCCGTCCCTCGCGGTTCTCGGACTGGTTCGGGTCGGCGCCAACGTCGAGCTCACCTTCGGGGGTAAGCAGGTCGTCGATGGCGTCTTCCAGCCCCAGGAAAAGGAGCTCGCCATCATTGCGCACGAGCTCGAAGAGCTAGAGGCGCTCGCGACCGCGCTCGCGCCGTTGCAGTCTGGCGCGAACACGTAGCTCGCGGCGATTTCGAAGCCTAGGCCTCGACCAGCTCCGCCATCGCGTCGAAGAACGTCTGGTAGCCCTGGCCTGCCCCCTCGTACTGCTCCGGAGTGAGATGGCCGCCGCCCTGGTGGCAGACCATTTCGGTGCCGTCGTCGACCTCGCGCAGTACGACCGTGACGACCTCGCGGTCCTCCGGTCCGTCGCTGAGGGTGAGGACGAGGCGCTCGGGTGGATCGACCTCGACGTATTCGCCGAGCCAGTGGATCTCGTGGCCACCGTCGGGAAGCACCATTGTGGCTTTCCACGATCCGCCGGGTCGCACATCCATGGTGACGCTCTCTTCGGGAACGGTCACGGTTTTGCCACCCCACCATTTCGCGAAGTGTGCGGGGTTCGTCCACGCGTCGAACACGAGCGCGCGGGGCGCATGGAACACGCGGACGATCGTCAGTCCTTCGGATTCAGTCATTTCGTTTCCTCTTTCGTGTGGTTGTCCTGCTGGTTTTGGATGGTGGCGAGGTGGTCGTCGAGCGCGTCGAAGCTGCGCTCCCAGAAGCGGCGGTAGTCCTCGATCCAGTCGGCGGCATCCGACAGCGGCTTTGCGCGCAGTTGGGCGGGCCGCCACTGCGCTTCGCGGCTGCGGGCAACCAGCCCGGCCCGCTCGAGAACCTGGAGGTGCTTCGATACTGCGGGAAGGCTGATCGGGAACGGCGCCGCCAAATCGCTGACGCTCGCTTCTCCTTGCGAGAGACGGGCGAGGATCGCGCGACGGGTTGGATCCGCCAACGCCGCGAAGGTTTTGCTGAGTTCGTCGGATGCCATAATTGGAGCGTAAAACCATGTGGTTAATTAATCAAGCGGTTTAATAAAGGTCCGCGTCAGTGCCCCGATTCGGGGGCGCCGACGATAAAATATGGCAATGGTCGGCTTCAAAGACGCAGAGCCCGGCGCCGCGACCCCTCCCGACGCGGAGGCCGTTGGCCGTGCAATCACGCTTTTCCTGGAACGACTGCTCGCGGATGAGTCCCTCGCCTGGTCGTTCGACGGCATGGATCTTGAGCGCGTGCACCGGCACACGAGGGCCTTCGTCATCGCCGCTCTTGGCGGGCCCGATCTCTACGTGGGTCGTGACATGCGGACTGTTCACGCGCCGCTTCGACTGAGCGATGAGAACTTCGACGCCGCCGTCGACCACTTGGTCGTGAGCCTGCGCGCGGTCGGTCTTGCCGATGACCTCACGGCGGCGCTTGCCGCTCGACTCGAACCGCTGCGTCGGCAGATCGTCGCCCCGCAGCCGTAGCTGCTGCGGCCAGTTCGGCTAGCTCGGCTGGACCTGCACGGGCTCGGT
>JAODMY010000052.1 GCA_025465535.1 Glaciihabitans sp. | reverse complement strand
TCCGATCGATGCACGCCCCATCAAAGGTCTGATTTGCATCTACGCAGGCAACTCCGCAATCATCTCCCTGGCTTCCACAGGGTCGCAGGATGTCAACATCTGGTGGACCATGACGGGCTGCCAAAGTCTCGACAACGGCATAGTTGGCGCGACGCAGATCGCCAACAAGTCCTTCGATGGGTTCTCGAACACCATTGAAGGACTAACCGGCTAGGGGATGCTGAACGGGTGAGCGGGCGCGCCCCGCGCGCGGGAACGCATGGCGTAACTGTGCTCATCCATGGAACCGATGTCACGTATGCGCTTCGGTCGGTGTCTTCATGTTGAAGGACTCGACTCATCGACAACATTGGAGCAGACATGACCAGCGAAACTCGCATCCCCGCCACCAAGGTCACCGGGATGTACGGAGCGATTGTGAAGTTCGCGGCCCGCAAGATGATGGGCCACGTGCCCGACTCGATCGGTGTGTTGTGGCACAACCAGGCCGTGATGAAGGACGCCATGGGAATCGGGCGCAAGGTCGAGGGCTGGCGCGAGCTCGCACCGGACCTCGCATCATACGCGGCTATGGCATCGGCCGCCACGGTCGGCTGCAGCTTCTGTCTCGACTTCAACTACTTCATGGCGCACAATCACGGGCTCGACGACGCGAAGATTCGCGAGGTGCCGCGTTGGCGGGAGTCATCCGTCTTCACGGCGCTCGAGCGCCGGGTCATGGAGTACGCGGAGGCGGCGAGCCAGACACCGCCCGCCGTCAGCGATGAGCAGTCGGCCACGCTGCTCGGCGAACTTGGGCCAGCGGCGCTAGTCGAGCTCGCGGCCCGCGTGGCCTTCATGAACATGACGGCCCGGATGAACGTCGCGCTCGGCATCCACTCCGAGGAGTTCGCGGCAGCGTGCGGTCTGCCTCCGCTGACGGTTCGGTCGACAGTTTCGGCCGCCGAGTAGGCTGGCCGGCATGAGCCGCTCCGAGCGCGCCGATGACGATCAGTTCGTCGTCCACCGGAGCCTACTGTTCACCGTCGCATACGAACTCCTCGGCTCGGCCGCCGATGCCGAGGACGTGCTGCAAGAGTCCTGGCTCCGATGGGCGTCGATCGACCCGGCTGAAATCCGTGAGCCGCGCGCTTACCTCGTGCGTATTGTGACGCGGCAGGCACTCAACCATCTCCGAACTGTCTCGCGGCGTCGAGAGGAGTACGTCGGGGAGTGGCTCCCCGAACCGCTCCTGACCAGTCCTGATATCGCGGAGGACGTCGAGCTTGCGGAGAACCTTTCGATCGCGATGCTCACCGTGCTTGAGACGCTTGGGCCGACCGAGCGGGCCGTGTTCGTGCTGCGGGAAGTGTTCGACCTGCCCTACGAAGAAATCGCGGATGCGGTCGGCAAGACCCCGGCGGCCGTGCGCCAGATCGCGCACCGCGCGAAGGACCACGTCTCGGCGCGGCGTCCGAGAGTAAACGTCAGGGGCTCCGAGTACGAGGAGGTCGTCGACCGGCTTGTAGTCGCCCTGAACACGGGCGATTTTCAGGGCCTCATGGACGTGCTTGCTCCCGACGTCGTGTCGGTCGCTGACGGCGGCGGGAAGGTGCGCGGCGCCGCACGACGGTCGATCATCGGCGCCGATAAACTCGCGCGCTACCTCATCGGCGGCATCGCGAAGGTGGAGGGCGACCTCGTGGCATCCACGATCTGGGTAAACGGTCAGCGCTGCATCCAAGCCGAGTTGGACGGGCAGCTCGTGGGTATCACGAGCCTCACAGTAGAAAACGGGCGAATCACGCGGGTCTACTCGATCGCAAACCCCGACAAGCTCAGCCGACTCGACAAGGCGGTCGCGCTCAGACGATGACGACGCGGATCGCAACTCCCACGTTTGCTTATTTGCTGTTGATGCCGCCATCCTCGGTCTGCCACAGCGAATCGACCGCGCGGAACTGGGTCACGTAGCACCGGTTCTCCGCACCGCTGGCAACCGAAGCCTCGGAATTCCAGTAGTCGATTACTGGTGCAGATTCGTCATATCCGCTGATTGTGTAGCCCGCCGCAGCCATGCACCCGAGGTACTGGTTGAAGGCAGCGACATACTCATCCCGGGTCACGGTGCCATCGGCAATGGCCGCTCGCACCGCTGGGGACGGAGACAACGTCGGGTAGTAAATCCAGGACAACCAAACCGAAAACTGCGCGCCGGGCGATGTCGTGACCGAAAACGTGTGCGGCCCGTTGGTGGTCACCGGGTAGTCCGATGCGCCAACGTTGGCGATGCCAGTGTTGCCGGATTTGCAGGCCGCTTCCCCCGTGAGGTTGCCGCCCATTCCCACGGAGAATGTGCCCGGCGTCGCGCACTCGCTGGCTGCGACCACTGCGTTCGCCCCGGCGGGCCGGTGCCCCAAATTGACGGTCATCGTCCCGGTTCCCGACAAGGTGAACGGCTGGCCGATCAATCTGGCATCCTGTTCGACCACCCACCCGATGCCGGCGGCTTGGGTCGCGTTGTCAATCTTTCGCTGTTGCGCACTCGGGGCAGAGGCTGTCGCGATCGCCCCGCCGGTCAAAGCTCCGGCGAGTGCGAATGCAGCCACGGCGGATCCGATCCCGATCGCCGCGGTTCGCTTGGGCGAGCGCCGGATAGGTGTTGCTTCAACCGTCTTCGATAGAAGTCGCTCGATCGCGTCGCTTCGGGTCTGGTTGAACTGTGGTTCCTGAGATGTGAAGTTCATGATTGCTCCTCGTTCATGCGTCGGTCGCTGCGCGGGTGAGGCCATCCGCGGCGAGTAGGCGTTCCAGTTGTTTCTTGGCCCTAAAGAGCCGGGATTTCGTCGAGCCCAGAGGAAGGCCAAGCAGCATGCTGACCGTTGTGACGGGCAGTTCCTCGAGCACGCAAAGGGCGAGGATCTGCTGGTCCTTCACGCTGAGGCGAAGGAAGGCGTTGCGCACGGATTTTCTGGCTGATCCGGCCGAGACCTCGTTGAGAATCGCAGTCGCGTGATCCTGTTCGTCTTCGGGTGGCGGAAGGTGTTGGAGCAGTCGGCCATAGCGCCGACGGGATCGTGTTTGATTGCGACCCACGTTGTTGGCTGTCACCAGCAGCCACGGGCGGATGGATCGGTCGACCAGCCGAACGCGAGCCCTGAGTCGCCACAATTCGAGAAAGACGATGGCAGTGACGTCCTCGGCCTCGTGCTGAGATTGCATCGTGCGAAGCGCAGAGAAGAAGACGCCGTCCCGGTGCCGACGGAAGAGGACGGCGAACGCCGCGCCGTCACCACCGCAAGCGAGCCCCCACAACAGGACGTCGTCGAGGTCGTCGATATTTGAGCCCACAACCAATGATGTCCGGCAGTCCTAGAAAGGTTGCATATTATTCATCATTGGCGCTCGACCACGAGGTGTGGATGGGCGTTGCCGCTTTCATCACTACTGAGCGGGAGGCGGCGGCGTCGTAACCCCGTCAGGCCAGTGGTGACTTGGCGAAGCTGCGTCCGGAGACGCTCTCGGGCGCGATTCGGACGTAATTGAGTTTTTCGCTGGGGTGCCAGGTTTCCAGCGACTGAATGCCTGACTCTTCGATCTCGTGGTCCGATGCCAGTCGGTGTGCGGTTCCGCGCACCACCACGCTCCAGACATGGTGGGCGAGCTCACCGTCGATCTCGAACGCGACACTTGGTTCACGGGTGAGATCGATGAGCTTCGAGCCCGGCGCACTCCGGAAGAACAACTCGCGGTCGTGCACAACGTAGTTAATAGGGAACACGTCGACTCCATCGGCGAGCTTCACCGCGAATCGACCCAGCTTGGATGTGGCCAGCAGCCTCCAGCATTCGCCTTCGTCGAGAACACGCACGCCCGCGGCTTCGCCCGTCGGTACGGCGTGGGTGATGTGGTTTTCGGTCATCCTGAAATCTTCCAACCACCGCAGCCGCTGGAACAGGGCCATAGGTCCCGCGCCGCCTTTATTCGCTCCTTTTATATCCCGTCGGCGTCGATGGCCAACTACCGGGCCACATTCCAAGGTGTGACAAAGGCCATCAAGAAGTAGTTGCGAGTTCACGCCAAGCATTGCGAACCGCAATCGCTAGCATTGCGATATGAGTAGCCCTCCGACGCACCGGCTTCCCAGCACGCTCGACCTCGACGGGCTCACGGCCCTAGTCAGTGGCGCCGGCAGCGCAACGGGCATCGGA
>JAODMY010000041.1 GCA_025465535.1 Glaciihabitans sp. | reverse complement strand
CACTCGGATCGGAGGATGAGCGGCTCGCCAAAGCATCCGCTCGGATCTCGGCAACGATCCGTCGCGCCGGCGGGGCCCATCGGACGATAACCGCGCTCGACGAGCGATATGGCGCGCTGGCCGACGCCGACCTGTTGGTGACCGATATCTCGAGCGATCTCGTCGACTTCCTGGCTCTCGATCGGCCCTATTTCGTTACCGCTCCAAATTCCACCGGTCCGATAACCGACATCGTCGACGAGTTCGTGGCGAGCTATCCGTCCGCGCGAGGAGGAACGGTGATCGGCCCGCTGGAGCTCGGCTCGGTCGCCCAGGTCGTGCTGGATGCCGTGCGAGCGGATCCGCTGCGCGACGAGCGTCGGGGGGTCGCGAACCACTATCTCGGTGATCGGAGCCCGTCCCCGATCGAACACTTCTTGGCCAGAGTCGATGAGTGCATCGAGTTGGTGCGGGCGTCAACGCGGCCGTCGGTCGACAACGACTCGGCTGACCAGCCGACAGCATGAGGCAGAAAAGATGAACAATTTCCGAGCGGCCATCTCACTCATCCTGCAGAAACTGGCCGCGCGTCGGCTGGAAGCCCGACTCGCGGGCATACCGGTGCCAATTACGCCGATCGCCCTCTACTTCGGCGATTCACCGTCCTACCTTTACCAACTGCGACGGTGGTACCGGGCTCTCGAGGCGCTGAACGTCGTTCATCCCGTCGTCATTATTACCTCCGACTCACACACCTATCGGCGCGTCCGCAAGGAAACCTCTCTCAATGTTGGGTTTGCCACGAGCATTACGCGACTTGGAACGGAGCTCGCGGTGCGCGGCGTCCGTGTCGTCCTTTATCCCAATCACAGCGCCCTGAACTACAGGATGCTTCGATTTTCCACGCAGGCGCACGTCTTCATCGGGCACGGGGAGAGTGCAAAGGAGTCATCGGTCTCACGACAACTCAAGGCCTACGACTTCACATTCGTTGCATCCGCCTCCTCGCTCGAACGACTACGAACCATTCGTGGCTATGACGTTGACGCGACCGCCATCGTGGTCGGGAGTCCTTGGCTCGAAGCCCTACCCGCCCCACCGTCGTCGTGGCAGCCCGACAATCGGACGACCGTGCTCTACGCACCAACCTGGGAGGGGGATCGACCTGCCATGGACTACACATCGGTGGCCAGCCTGGGCGAAACAATCGTGGCGGGGATCCTGGCCGACCCGAGGTTGCGACTCATCTATCGCCCGCATCCGTGGCTTGGAAGGATGCGGAAATCCACCGCCGCGGCTGATGCGCGAATCCGCGCCGCAATAACGGCTGCCAACAGGTCAGACCTGGTAGACACCGGGGCATACGGATGGGTGCTGGCCGCCGCCGACGTGTGCGTCACCGACATCTCCTCGGTCGCACACGACTGGACGGCGATGAGCAAACCGCTCTTCATCACGGTGCCATCCAGCGCCGCCATCGGGCCGGTTCCGCAATCCGCCTACGACGGCGCGACTCCGGTGGGTGCGAACGAAGCGACGCACATCGCCGAGATGCTCGTGACGGCCACCGGGCCGGGGCCCAATACAGCGGCCACACCGGCGCCCATCAGCTCTCCAACGGCGTTCATCGAAGGCGTATCCAGAGTTCTCGAGATTTTTTGACGGCACAACCTTCTCATATCTTCAGGTTTCGGCACCCGAATTGACGGCGTCGGCTCGGTGAAGGTTCGGCGAGGGTAATCAGACTCGAAAGGTGAGCGAGTCAACCACCGCACAGTTCGAAACTGTGCACTTCGAGACCGTCGCTCCGCGCCCACCTGCGCCATCGCCGGTCGGCACCCTGCATTCGGACGTCCGATCCCGCAGCTGGCGGGATCCGCTGATCCTTGGCATCGTTGCGATGTTGATCAGCGCGATCGGATCCTGGATTCCTTCCAAGTGGAATGACGAAATCGCGACCCAGGATGCCGCAAGCCGCACACTCCCGCAGTTGTGGCAGATGGTTCAGCATGTCGACGCCGTGCACGCGGCGTACTACGGTTTCATGCATTTCTGGATCATCGCGTTCGGCACATCCGACTTCGCCCTGCGTGCCCCCTCGATGTTGGCGGTGGGGGTCGCCACGGCCGGAGTCGTCGTACTCGGTCGGAAGCTCGGAAGCCAGCGAATCGCGATCTGTTCCGGCATCGTCTTCATGGTCCTGCCCCGCGTCACCTGGATGGGAATGGAGGCTCGGTCATATGCGACGACCGCCGCGGTCGCGGTCTGGCTGACGATTCTGTTCGTGCACTTGATCGACCGGCAGCGGCGGGCGTTTTTCGCGCTGTACCTCGTTCTCGCAATCGCCGGCGTCACGCTAAACATCTATATCGCGCTGCTGGTGATTGCCCACGGGCTTGTCTTCATCCTCGCGCGACGGCGCATCCGGAACTTCCGTCGCATGTTTATCGGCTGGGCGGTAGCGGCGGCGCTCGTTGCGGTGCTGACACTGCCGGTCACACTCCTGGCAACATCCGAATCCGCCCAGCTCCCGTTCGGCCGGCTCACTCTGGACAGCACTGCGAACGCGTTGCTCATCGGACAATACTTCATCGGGGCGACCCCGACCTTCCTCCGGTCTGTTCCCGTGCCGCCGACCAGCCTGTGGTCTCTCTCCGCGATCGTCCTCGCCTCCATCGGATGGCTTGGCATGCTTGCGCCAATCGTCGTGCGCCGCCTCCGTCACCGCCGCGAAGACACCTCCCTCAGCCTCGTGCTCGTCGCCGCCGCGTGGATCTTTGTCCCGGTCCTTCTCGTCATCGGATACTCACTCATTTCGACGCCGATCTACACCGCGCGTTACTTCTCTTTTACGACCCCAGCCGTCGCCCTCCTGATCGGCACGACCATTGCCGCGCTCTCCCAACGCCGCGCCCAGACAGTCGCCGCTCTGGGAATCTTCGCGCTGATCGCCACACCCGTCTATCTATCCCAGCGCACACCTATCTCGAAGAACGGGAGCGATTACGGGCAGGTCGCCGCGATCGTCGCCCACAATGCCAAACCCGGACAGGACATTTACTACGGCATGGTGACGCTGGATTCCCAGCGGCACTTGACCGAGATTCGGGACGGATATCCCGCTGTGCTCTCAACCCTGCACAATGTGACCCAGATCAAGACGGGCGTCCAGGATGCGACGCTCTGGGGAACCTACCGATCGCTGGCCAATTCGGCGGCGGAGGTCCGCTCCTCCCCCGTGCTGTGGGCCGTGCTCGGACACGACGGGCAGCCATCCCCCAAGCGCGGCAGCGCGGAGGCGTTCATCGAATCGCAGGGGCTGCACCTCGACCGAATTTGGCGCGGGCACACAACCGACGTCCTTATGTTCAGCCGCGTACCTCTGAAGGCAAGCTAGGACTTCATCTTTTCGTAGACCTCTTTGCAGGTCGGACAGACCGGAAACTTCTCCGGATCCCGACCGGGGGTCCAGAGCTTGCCACAGAGCGCACGAACCGGCTTACCGGTCAGCGCCGACTCCATGATCTTGTTCTTGGGCACGTAGTGCGAGAAGCGCTCGTGATCGCCCTCCTCGAGTTGCTCCTTGTTCAGGAGCTCCTCGAGTTCACGGTCGAGGACGTCGGTGCTCCCGCCGGTTGGCTCGGTTTCGCTCATGCGTTCTAGTTTCGCACGCTGAAGGCAAGAATTTCAGGAGAGCGCCGGTCGAAAATGTGACCGCCCCAGGTGACACCGGTCCAGAGGAGCAGACCGCCGAGAACGACTCCGCTGGCCAGGGTGAGGCCACCAAGCGGAGCGGATTTGAACACCGTCAGATACGCAAGGTAGATCGTCGGCGAGGCGAGAATGAATGTCACAACGAACGAGAACCCCTGGATGACCGCGGACGCCGACCCGACAGCCTGGGGAGCAGCGAATGGACTGTCACCCGGTCGCACCGCCGGATACGGGAACCGTGCCGACATCACGCTCGAGAGTCCGAGACCGGTCAACAGGATCCCGAACCCGACACCGACAAATACCGGCAGGTACGATTCCTTGCCGTACAGCGGCGCGCAGATGAGACTGGCGATGACCAGCAGGGGAACGCCGACGACCAGTGGCGGGATGACCCTGCCGAAGCGGTCTGCGAACCCGCGTGTTCCGGATGCGACGTGCAGCCAGATCGCGGTGGAGTCGTAGGCGAGGTCGTTGTGGATCGACCAGCCGAGGAAGAGCGCCATGACGGGGACCGGCAGCAGGGCAAGAACATGCGGCGGGACGCCGATCACGAGCAGCGGAATCATCAGGATGAACGGAATCACGGGGATCGCGAGCAGCGACACGTGATAGCGGGAATCGCGCACCCAGTAGGTGAATCCCCGATCGGCGATCACGGCGCTGGGGCCGGTCACCCCGAGGCGGAAGAATCCGAGGCCCCGATAGTTCCGCGCCGTTGCTGCCCTCTCCTGGGTCACAAGCATCATCTGGACGAGGTAGCGCCAGACCACCCAGAGCAGACCAACGAACACGAGCGCTATCAGTTCCTTCAACAGCGCCTGTCCAATGAGCCCGGCGGCGGCATCCGATGGAGCGGCCCAGACCGCCCCGAGAGGAGTCCAGCCGACAACCGCCGCGATGCCGCCGAGGATCGAAAGGCCATCGCGTTGCCAGTTGGCGTTGAGGAGGAGGACGAAGACCGGCAGGACAAGAATGAGCAGGACGATCCCGAGCATCCCGGTGAGGTCGCGGGAGCGGCGCGACGACAGCAGGAACGCCGCGATTGACGTGCACACCCGCGAACACAGGATGCACGTCGCCAGAATCACCGGCGCACCGAGAATCGCGAGCAGCACGGGCAACGGGCCACGGCTCCAGGTGACGATCTGCGCGAGCGCGATCAGCGCAACGACGAGCGAAGGGACACCGACGAGGGCGGTGATCGCGAGCGCCGTTGCCAGCTCGCTGGTCGGAAGGCCGAAGAGGGAGAACTTCCGCGGATCCATGGTGTCATCGACACCGAAGACGATGGGCACGACGATGAAGCCGAGTACAAGGAGTCCGCCGAACACCGTGACAGCACTCGCGGCGACCGGGACGCCGACGAAGCGAAGGCCGAGGAGGGAGGAAATCACGACGATTGCGATGCCGAGCCCGTAGACCACGGCGAGGATTAGTCCGACCAGCTGCCATGGGCTGCGCTTGAACGCATTGCCCATGAGTCGCAGCTTTAGTCGGAGAAGCTGTTCAACCATTCCATGCCCTCCGCGCTCGTGCGGCCGCCCGCGAGTTCGACGAAGCGCTCCTCGAGCGTGTTGCCCTTGCACACCTCATTCATGGTTCCGGAATCGAGGATGGCGCCGTGCACGACAACCGCGACGTGGTCGCAGATCCGCTGGATGAGATCCATGCTGTGACTCGAGACGATGACGGTTCCACCCGCCTCCACGTACTTGCGCAGGAGCTCGGTGATGTTCGCGGCCGACACCGGGTCGACGGACTCAAACGGCTCATCGAGGACGAGAAGGCGCGGCGAGTGGATCATGGCGGCCGCGAGCGCAATCTTCTTGCTCATCCCGGCCGAGTAGTCCGTTACGAGGCGATTGAGCGCATCCTCGAATCCGAACGCGGAAGCGAGATCAACCGTGCGGTCGCGGACGGTGTCGGCGTCGAGCCCGCGCAGGGTTCCGGCGTAGTAGAGGAGCTGCGCGCCAGTCAACCGGTCGAAGAGGCGAAGGCGGTCGGGCAGGACGCCCATGCTGCGCTTGGCCACGACCGGCTCGCCCCAGACGTCGACGCCGTGGACTATGACCTTTCCAGCATCCGGGCGGAGAAGGCCGGTGACCATGGACAGGGTTGTTGTCTTGCCCGCTCCGTTCGGACCGACCAGCCCGTAGAACGAACCCGCGGTAACCGAAAGGTCGATTCCCGCCACCGCGACGGTGTCGCCGAAGCGTTTCACCAATCCTTCGATCGAGAGGACAACCTCGGTCGACTTGGGCTTCTCTACCGGCCCGGACTTCTCGACCGACCTGGGCTTCTCGACCGACCTGGGCTTCTCTGCCGGCTTCGGCCTCTCGGCTGGCTTGCGAGTGACAGTCCGGGGCTTCTGGATCGGCTTGGAATCCGTAGCCGTACTTTCGGGGGCCTCGGCGGCCTTATCCGAAGTGGGCCTGGAAGCCGGTGGACGACGGACCGGGGTCTTTCGCGCGGGCGTCCCACCGGACGTCGTCGACGACTTGACGCTCGCCGCGCCGGACGTACGCTTCACCGGAGCCTTCGAGGTGCTCGGCTTGCGGGGAGCTGAGGGCGCATCGGGTTCTGGTTCCACGCACCCAACCTATCAAGCCGGTGCTGTGCGAACTCCCGTTATCCCTGCATGAACTATCGTTTATTCGGTGGCATCACTATCACGAAACGACAACAAGGTGATGTCGTCCTGTGACTTCACAGGTACGCAATATAGGATTTCGGCAGCACAAGGGTGTGTACAGGTGTCATCCCCCAAGTGAACGGTCGACAGATTCTTTGGGTTGAAGCAAACTCGTGACAAACGAGCGGGCTCGGGTCGCAGACCACACAGGAGGCTAGTCGTGAGCACGCAGATCGTCATTCTTGCAGCGGGCATGGGCAAGCGACTCGGTCGCACCCTTCCGAAGCCGTTGACCGAACTCGGCGACGGCCGCACGATCATGCAGCAGCAGTTCGACAACATCCACTTCGCATTTGGCAAGAGCGCGAAAGTCACCATCGTGGTCGGCTACCAGCTCGAGTACATCATCGAGGCTTTCCCCCGGGCATCCTTCGTTTACAACGAACAGTACGACCAGACCAACACTTCGAAAAGCCTCATGCGCGCGCTCGAGGCGTCCACCCCGGGCGGTGTCCTGTGGATGAACGGCGACGTGGTCTTCGACCCCGAGGCTTTGCGCCGCGCAAAAGCACACGTCGACAGCGACCAGTCCTTCGTCTCCGTCAACACCTCAAAGGTTTCGGACGAAGAGGTGAAGTACACGACCGACAGCGAAGGCTTCATCAAGGAGCTCTCGAAAACCGTCAAGGGCGGCCTCGGCGAGGCGATCGGCATCAACTACATTTCGCGCGCCGATAAGGCGGTTCTGCTTCGTCGGCTCAAGCGCGTCGAAGACGAGGACTACTTCGAGCGCGCCATCGAGCTCGCAATCGAGCACGACCAGATGCGGATCGAGCCCGTCGACATCTCCGATTTGTATGCAGTCGAGATCGATTTCGCCGAAGACCTCGAGCGGGCTAACCTCCACGTTTAGTACAGATTAAGTACTAACCGGTACCGATGGAGATCGGATCTGGGTTGCTCGTAGCCTCCGCACGATGGAGATCGGACTTTGGTTGTGCTAGCGGACGAGCCGATCGCGCGGCGTGCTCAGAGGAAAACCCTGCACGTCTGTTACCTTCGGATCGAAGATTGTTCGACCGGATTGAGGTACCTGTGACGGCCATCGTTGCGTTGCGTCGTGACCGCACGCCTGCTCAGCGTTATCGACACTCGCTGTGGCTTCTGACCAAGCGCGACCTCAAGGTGCGCTACTCGGTTTCTGTGCTCGGATACCTGTGGTCGGTTCTCGACCCGTTGCTGATGTCGGGCATCTACTACTTCGTGTTCGTGATTCTCTTCGGGCGCGGAGCACCGATCGACCAGCCCTACATCGTGTTCCTGCTTTGTGCCCTGTTGCCGTGGACCTGGTTCAACAGCTCGATCAATGACATGGCGAAAGCCTTCATCAGCGACGCCAAGCTCATCCGGTCGACCAGCATCCCACGGTCGATCTGGGTCATGCGGATCGTGCTCTCCAAGGGAATCGAATTTCTCGCGAGCATCCCCGTTCTCATCGCGTTCGTCATCGCGACCGAGTTCACGAAGACGCCCGCGCACCTCCACTTCGACGTGATCTACTGGATCCTTGCGATCGTGATCGAGGCCATTCTGATTATCGGACTCGGGCTGATTCTCGCCCCACTCGTCGTTTTCTTCCGCGATCTCGAGCGAGCAATCAAGCTCATCCTCCGACTGCTCTTTTACGCGACCCCGATTGTCTACGGTCTTGGGCAGTTCGACCATCACCCGACCGTCAGGAAAGTCCTCGAGTTCAACCCCCTCACGGGAATCATGGGCATCTACCGTTCGGCATTCTTCCAATCCGAGTTGAACTGGCAAGCGGTAATCGTCTCTGCGGTCATCTCGCTGATCATTCTCGGCATCGGGATCCTCGCCTTCCGGCGCAACGTCCGAGCCGTTCTGAAGGAGCTCTAGATGGCGTCCGTCAAGCCGGTCATCGAGGCGAAGAACCTCGGCATTCAATTCAAGCGCAACCGTCGTCATCGACGCAGCTTCAAAGACCTTCTCGCCGACGGCAGTCGCCGAGCGAAGCCGGACGAGTTCTGGGCGTTTCGGGATGTCAACTTCTCCATCGCGGAGGGCGAGGCCATCGGTGTAGTCGGGCGCAACGGGCAGGGCAAGTCCACGCTGCTCAAGCTCGTAGCCGACGTCATGATGCCCGACGAGGGCAAAGTCGAGGTCAACGGTGGCGTCGCGCCGCTCATCGAAATCACCGGCGGCTTCGTCGATGACCTCAGTGTTCGCGAGAATGTCTACCTCACCGCTGGGCTGCACGGGATGTCGAACGACGAGATCGCCGACCGATTCGATGAGATCATCGACTTCGCCGAAATCGGCGACTTCGTCGATACTCCCTACAAACATCTCTCGAGTGGGATGCGCGTTCGCGTCGCGTTCGCCGTAATCTCGCGGCTCGAAGAGCCCATCCTCCTGGTGGACGAGGTCCTCGCGGTCGGGGATCGTCAATTCAAGGAGAAGTGCTACCGGCGCATCGACGAAATGCTGGAGAGCGGCCGAACGATGTTTTTCGTTTCGCACAGCGAGAACGACCTCCTGCGATTCTGTGACCGCGGACTTTACCTCGACAAGGGCAAGCTCCTACTCGATGCTCCGATTCAAGAGGTTGTCAACCGTTACAACTCAGACTACAAATCGACGGTATGACGATAGTTCCCAGCAAGAACGAGATGTTTTCGCGCACCCTCGACAGGATGCTCTCCGTGCAGCGCCCCGTCGTACTCGCGCACATTCGCGGCATCCGCAAGGGCAAGCCGGGTCTGGCACCCGCGGATGTCATTCGGATTCTCGAGCGCCGCTACCTGGCCGCCGTGACCACCGGCGGCGCTCTCGTCGGCGCGAGTTCGGCGATCCCCGCGGTTGGCACCGTGGCTTCCGTTGCGCTGTCCGCCGCCGAGACGGCCGGCTTTCTCGAGGCGAGCGCACTGTTCGCGCAGTCGGTCACCGAAGTGCACGGAATCGCGCTCAACGACCCTGAGCGGTCGCGCACGCTCGTAATGGCACTCATCCTCGGAGGGGCCGGCAGCGAGCTCGTGGAGCAGTTGGCGGGCGAAGTGGTCGGCGGCGCACCAACCCGCACGGCGTTCTGGGGAGAGATGGTCACGAAGAACCTCCCCAAGTCGGCTGTGGGTGGAGTCGCAAAGCGGATGCGCAGCTATTTCATCAAGCGATTTGCGGCACGCGAGGGCGCGAGCATTATTGGTCGCGCGATTCCGTTCGGCATCGGAGCAGTCATCGGCGGCGCGGGCAACAACCTGCTCGGGCGCCGCGTCATCAGCAGCTCTCGAACCGCGTTCGGTCCCGCGCCAGCTGAGTTTCCCCTGATCCTGTCCGCGCATCTCGCACCGGCCATCCCTCCCCAGCTAGAGGGCGCCCCGCTGCCTCCCCAGTTGTAACCCCGTGCACCCCCGGCTGATACTGTCGGAGACGTGCGCCGCTTCACGTTCGCCCGGGGCAACGCCCGCAAGGTACTGGTCATCCCGCTGTATGCACTTGGGGCGCTGGCCAGCTTTTTGGTGCGGCGCGAACCGCAGCTGTGGGTCTTCGGATCGGGCAGCGGAATCGGCGAAGGTGCGCTAGCGCTGTGGCGGTACGTTCGGGCAACGGACCCGTCGCTTCGACTGGTCTGGCTCACCCGCAACTCGCGTGACGTCGCCGACGCACAGGCCCTCGGCATCAAGGCAGTCGCCAAGTCGAGTTGGCGTGGATTCCGCCTGACCCTGCGCGCTCGGGTCATCGTCGTGACGCACGGATTCGGTGATGCGAACCGTTACGGAATCCGCGGCGGCTTCGTCGTGCAGCTCTGGCACGGCATCCCGTTCAAGCACCTTCATCTCGACTCCCCCGCGACACTGAAGATTCCCCTGTTCTCCCGATTCGGCATGGTCCAACGCACGCTACGGCGCGCATACGCGCGTTCCGCCCGCGGGATCGGGATGTTCGCGACGGCCTCCGCACTGTCCGCTGGTCGCATCCGCACCGCGTTCGACCTTCCCGCCGATCGCGTCGTCGTGACGGGTGACCCACGCGACGACGTGCTGTTCACCGAAACGTCCGGGGCGGCGCGCGAACGGATTTCCGTCCTCCTCGCCGACCCCCGCGCGACAACCGCGCGCACCATGCTCTACGCGCCAACCTGGCGCGACGGCGACTTCGACCCGGCAATCCCGCGTGAGGCCGACTGGCAGGCGATCGGGGACTATCTCGCGGGAACCGACTCGCTCCTGCTGATTCGCTCGCATCCGCTCGGCGTGGGCGACTACTCGGCCGGACGTGTCGCATCCGATCGAATTCTCCTGCTCGGCTCCGATCTGCAGGGCGACATCACCCCGCTGTTGCCGGGAATCGACCTACTCATCACCGACTACTCATCGATCGCGTTTGACTTCGCACTAACGGGGCGCCCCATCCTTTTCCTCGCTCCCGACATCACGGAATACAGCGCAAGCCGCGGGCTGTACGAGCCCTATCGTGACTTCAGCGGCAGCACAGAGGTCACTTCGTGGAGCGCTCTTCTCGATCTGCTGCGGTCAATCGATGGCGATCCGTCGGTTGAGAAGAAGGCGCGGGATCATGCCAACTGGTTGGCCGATCGGGTGCACGCATACCGGGATGGAAAGAACACCGCGCGAGTGTACGACGAGATCCGCGCCCGCCTGACGACGTAATCGACTGCCAGGCTCGCTGCAATCCGAGCCACGATGGTCACGCAGGCGAGCAAACATTCTGCGGCTCATCGCCGAGCGCGCGCCGCCTAGAGTGTGGTGCGCGACGTGTCCTTCGTGTCTCGACCACCACGCAAGATCCCTCGAATAAATCCGGCGCCCCAGCTCAGGTGCATACTCGGCAGCACCAGGATGAACAGCCAACGATCCCGCCAGGATTTGCCGTTCTCGTAGATGAGTCCGAGATAGATGAGCAGCAGGATGTACGCGACCAGGCCGGTGTGCACGATATAGGCGAGAAGGCTCAGCTTTCCCCAGTGCAGTGTGCCCGTAATCTGAAGGGTTCCGCCGATAATGCTGATGATGAACGCCATAACCAGCAGCGGTGGCGCGAAGAAACGCACAGGAGTCTGGCGAGGGTACCTGCGCACGAGTTCACCGCGCCACACGCCCGTGGTGAAGAACTGCCGGGTGAGTTTGCGCCAGTTCTCGCGGGGCCAGTAGGTGACCTTGAGCTGCGGGTCGAACCACACCGTGTGACCGGCCTCCCGGATGCGAAGGTTGAGTTCCCAGTCCTCGCCGCGTCGAAGCGACTCGTCGTACATCCCGACCTCGGTCAGGACGTCGCGCTGGAAGACGCCAAGGTATGCGGACTCGGCCGGACCCTCCTGGCCGCCAGCGTGATAACTGGCACCGCCGAGGCCGAACTTGCTGTTGTATGCGCGGGCGACCGCAGCCTGGAACGGCGTCTTGCCGCTCGCAACCATGACGCCGCCGACGTTGGCGGCGCCCGTGCGCCTGAGGGTCTCGACCGCGCGCGTCGTGTAACCGGGGGCGAGCTCCGAGTGTGCGTCGGTGCGCACGATGATCGGATGCTTTGTTGACTTCACCGCGAGATTGATGCCGACCGGAATATCGGTGTTGGGATTGTGAACGAACCTGACCCTGGCATCCTCGGCAGCGAGGCGCTCGACTATTTCGGTCGTGCCATCCGTCGACGGACCGAGCGCGAGAACAAGATCCTGCTCGCCGGCGTAGTCCTGGCTCAATACCGCGCGAACGGCGTTCTCGACGTACTTGCGCTCGTTCAGCACGGGCATCACGTATGACACGCCGGGCACTGCATCATGCTGGGTGGCCATCAGGCTCAGCCTAACATTCGGTGGACATGGAACAGGCGCGGAACCTCGGGGCCGACCCCGAATTCCGCGCCTGTCGTCGAACGGTTACTTGAGCGTGCCCAGGGTGACCTTTACGCTCATCGAGCGTCCACCGCGGACGAAATCGATAGTCGCCTTGGATCCGCCCTGAAGCGCGCGAACCTGTGCGGTGAGGTCCGTGCTCCCGGTAACCGGGATGCTGTTGATACTTGTGACGACATCGCCGGCCTTGAGGCCCGCAGATGCAGCCGCTCCGCCCGCAACGACCGACTGGATGCTCGCTCCGACTACCTTCGAGGTGGTCGCGCTGCCGTCCGTGGTCACGTCCTGGACGGTTGCCCCCAGAAGGCCGTGAGTTGCGCTACCCGTCTTGATGATGTCGTTCGCAATGCGAATTGCAATATTCGACGGGATGGCGAATCCGACCCCGATGCTTCCGGACTGGCCGCCTGTCGTGGAAGTCGAGTCACTTGCACTTGCGATCGCGCAGTTGACGCCGATCACCTCGCCGTCACTGTCGAGCAGCGCGCCGCCGGAGTTGCCGGGGTTGATGGCCGCGTCCGTCTGGATGACCGAGAGCGCGATCGTGGACTGTGCGGGGGTCGACGGGGTCTGGCTTCCGCCGGAGCCGCCGCTACCACCGCTGCCACCCTGTCCGAAGTTCCAGAAGTCGAACGGGCTGCCGCTGCTACCGCTCCCGCTTCCACCGCTGCTGCCGCCATCGCCGGTGGTGGGCGGGGCCGCAGAGGATGCAACCGTAATGCTGCGGTTGAGTGCGCTGACGATTCCGTTTGTCACGGTGCCAGCGAGGCCGAGAGGTGCCCCGATCGCGATTGCTGTGTCACCGACGTTGACCTTGCTCGAGTCCGCGAACTTGGCCGGCTGCATACCGGTAACGCCCTGCAGCTTGACTACGGCGAGGTCATCGATGGGGTCCGTGCCGACAACATTGGCTGTGTAGAGGCGACCGTCGTTGGTCTCGACCTGAATCTTCGCGCTGCCAGTCTCACCATCGAGAGTGACCACATGAGTGTTTGTGAGCACGTAACCGTCGGAAGTCAGGACGATTCCAGATCCGGTGCCAGCGGCATCCGTTCCGGTTACGTTGATGGTGACAACCGATGGCGATGCTTTTACCGCGACGGCGGTGATGCTTGTCGCGTTCTTGCTGTCATTGACGGTGATGCTCGCCGGACCGGATCCGGATGTGGCGACGGTCTCACTGTTGCTCGAGTAAGCCCAGACACCGATGCCGGCGCCTGAGACGCCTCCAACGACGGCGGCCACGGCGACTGCCGCGACGACCAGACCGGTCTTGTTGCGCTTCTTTTCGGGTTGGACGCCGGATGCCTCGTAGTTGTCCTCCGGCGAAGGCGGTGTCGCCGAGCTATAGCTAGAGGGCGCAGGCGTGGGCTCGTTGGGTGCATCGGTCATGATTGAGCTCCTTTCAGCAGTGTAAGCATCGTCCGCAAACCTGAACATTGCATTTGTCTGCGCTGGGTGCCTGCTGTCGAGCCTTAATATGCGCTCCTACATCCGCCTAACAGCCGGGT
>JAODMY010000125.1 GCA_025465535.1 Glaciihabitans sp. | reverse complement strand
GGTCGACGATACTGCGTCGACTGAACCGGTGCGCCGCATTCCGTCTGCAGCCGACGTGACCTGGGTTTAGCCCGCAGTGGTGATGGACACCTCGCCGCCCGCCCAATGGACGGAGGCGCTGCCGTCGTATACAGGCATGGAAATGCCGTGCAGCAGGAAATCCCGCATGCTCGCGCATGTCATGGTTCCACCGCGCCCACCGTCGGACAAAGGCAGGCTTTCCGTCATCAAGCAATAGCCCGACGCTGTCCCGACCTTCTTGGCGATCCACACCTGCCCGAAGATCGAAGAGGTCACGACCAGGCGGGTTGACGCGCTCACGAAGCTCGCGTCCTCGGGGGGAGCAAAGGGGTATTTGTCGGTCGCCGCCTGTGCTCCGGCAAACCATCGATTGGCTACGGACACGACGGAAACGGAATCCTGCGGAGTTGGGAACGTGGCCGGTTCTGAGGTCGATGCTGACGCCGGTGCTGACGGCGGATGGAACGAAGACTGCTCCACCGACGTTGCGATACTTCCCCCAATCAGTCCGAGGAGCAGGAAGACCGCCGCAACAGCGACAAGTACACGCCGCGGCCTCTGCACGTGTACCGCTGCGGCATCGCCGTCGTCGCCAAAGCTGAGTTGAGCGACTAGCGGAGGATCAGACGAGCCCTCGACGGGAGCGGCCGGGGTCTCCTGTTCGGCAGAATCGACAGTTGGCCGCACATCCAACAATTTCGCGAGAGCCTGTCTTGCCGCGATTGCGATGCGCTCTTCCCGAGGGCTGTCGGCACGTCCGTATGCCAACCGCTCGAGATCCCTCCGCCTGTCGGCAACCACCCCATCACCGTCAAAGTTCAGTTCCGGCGAATCGCTCATTGCTGCATCCGATCAACATGTGGCCCTGGAAGCAGACAATATCTCAACACGAACGCCAGGCCGCAACGACCCACGGGTCCTAGCCGCGACGTCTCCGTGGGACGCTTGAGGTATGGATCCCGATTCGCCCCCACTTGTGGATGCGAGCGCGATCATCCGTCTCGTCGGGGCTGCGGCCTACGACCGCGGGCGCGCCTACGCGCGAAGCGGGGCTGTGACGAAGGTGACGTGGAACTCCGAGTCGGGGATGTTCGCCGGCACCGTGCGCGGAACCGGCGCGAGCCCATACAGCTGTTCCATCCCGGTCGACGTCGGCGCGAACGGTAGGGCGACGCTCGGCCCGACCCGTTGCTCCTGCCCCGTCCAGTCCGCCTGCAAACACATCGCGGCGACCCTGCTCCAGAGCAACGCCGAACGCGCGCGGGAGATCGGGGCGCTCGACACGGACGATCTCGGGCGCAGTGCACGGGACTCCCGCGGTGACCGCTCGCCGGCGTGGAAAGCCGCGCTGTCGGCCGCCGCAGTGGAGGACGTCGACGGTTACGGTCCGTTTCCGCCCGGCGCGACATCCACCGAACCGACCCCGCTCGCCCTGCAATTCGAACTGCGCGAGCAGACCCCGCGCACCGTCGACCGCTGGCGAGGACCCACCGCGCGGCGAGCATCCGTGCGCTTCGAAGAGGCGGGCGCGACCTACCGGCTCGGTGTTCGTCCGGTGACCCGCGGCAAATCAGGCAAGTGGACACGTCAGGGCATCACCTGGTCGACCCTCCCCCACCAGACCTACCGCCTCGGGCTCGACCCGGCCCAACTCCGCTGGTTTCTACAGTTCGTCGCGCTGCACCGCTCGACCCGCGTCACCTATCTCGGGCAGGATGCCGACTGGCTCTACCTTGACGAGTTCATGAGCCCCCTGCTCTGGCCGCTCCTCTCCCAGGCAGCCGCGCTCGGAATCGAACTCGTCGGATCGCAGGATGCGGCGGTGCGCCTCGCAGACCGTGCCGACCTCCGCCTCGATCTCCGCCTGGACCCCGCTCCCACCTCCGGGCCGGCCGCCAGCTCAGAGCAGGACGGGGACATCCAGCTGGTCACGATCCTCGATATCGACGGCGCCGCGCACTCCCCCGAAACCGCGGGCCCGATCGGTGACCACGGCCTGTACACCTACGCGCCGGGATCCGCCATCACGGTGGCGCCCACCGCAGGTCCCCTTACCGACGACCAGTTGCGACTGGTCGGAAGGCCTGCCGAGGTCACCATCCCGGCACCGGATGTCACCGAATTCATGACCAGCTACTACCCGCGGCTGCGGCGCGGCATCGAGTTCACGAGTGCGGACGGCTCCGTCGAGCTACCGGAGCTGCTGCCGCCGACGCTCGTGCTCACGGCAACCTACGCGCCGAAGCACTCGCTGAAACTCGAGTGGCACTTCGAGTACTCGATCGGTGGCCGTGAGCTTCGGGTGCCGGTCAAGGCCGATCGCTCCGACCTCGATCGGGATGCCGCCGCCGAACTGGCGATCCTGGCGCGGGTGAGGGCCCAGCCCGCGGTGCCGATCGGTGCCGTGAGCCTCAGCGGCCTCGAGGCGGCGGCATTCAGCGCCACCGTCCTGCCCACCATCGCGGCGATCGACGGCGTGCGGATCGACATCGTCGGCGACCAGCCCGACTACCGCGAGCTCACCGAGGCGCCGCACCTCACCATCCGCACGATGGAAACCGACCACCGGGACTGGTTCGATCTCGGCGTCGTCATCACGGTCGAGGGGCGGGATGTGCCGTTCAAACCGCTCTTCAGCGCGCTCTCGCAGGGCAAGACGAAGATCCTGCTCGCCGACAACGCCTACCTCGCACTCGATCATCCCGTCTTCGAACAGCTCCGCGAGCTGATCGAGGAGGCCGGCACGCTGGCCGAGTGGGAGACCGGCCCGCGCATCAGCCGATACCAGGCGAGTCTCTGGGCCGATTTCGAGGACCTCGCCGACGAATCCCACGAAGCGGTCGCCTGGCGCGAGAGCGCCGCGAAGCTGGTGGATGCCGTCATCGAGCCAACCCCGCTGCCCCAGACCCTGCACGCCACGCTTCGCCCGTACCAGAAGGACGGCTACGACTGGCTTGCCTTCCTGTGGCGGCACGGCCTCGGCGGGATCCTCGCCGACGACATGGGTCTCGGCAAGACGCTGCAGTCCCTCGCCCTCATCGCCCACGCGATCGACGCGCCCGAATCCCGGGACCTGGCCGAATCCCGGGTGGCTGGCCGCGGGCCGTTCCTGGTCGTCGCGCCGACATCCGTCGTGTCGAACTGGGTGAGCGAGGCCACGCGATTCACGCCGGAGCTGAGCGTGCACAGCATCACCGCGACCGAGAAGAAGTCGGGGCGTCCCGTTGTCGAATCCGCGCATGGAGCCGACATCATCGTCACCAGCTACGCGCTGCTTCGGCTCGACTTCGATGCGTACCAGTCCATCGAGTGGGCGGGGGTGCTGTTCGATGAGGCGCAGTTCCTGAAGAATCCCGCTTCGCGGGCACACGAGTGTGCGATCGAACTGCGTGCTCCCTTCAAACTCGCCCTCACCGGCACCCCGATCGAGAACAGCCTCACCGACCTCTGGGCGCTGTTTGCGGTCACGGCGCCGGGCTTGTTTCCATCGCTCCGGCGTTTCACCGAGCAGTACGTGCGCCCGGTGAGCCGCGGCTCGAGCGCCCAGAGCCGCAAGCGCGCCGGCACGATCGGCGTCTCGGGATCCGGTGCCGACGACAGCTCGGACGCCCACTCGCGAATGCTGATTTCGAGGCTGCGGAAGCGCATCCGCCCGCTGATGATGAGGCGCACAAAGGAGGTCGTCGCGAGCGATCTACCCGCGAGGCAGGAACAGGAACTGCGCATCGAGCTCGCGCCCCGGCATCGCAAGCTCTACGACACGGTGCTGCAGCGCGAGCGCCAGAAACTGCTTGGCCTCATCGACGATCTGGACCGCAACCGTTTCATCGTGTTTCGGTCGCTGACGCTGTTGCGTATGCTCAGCCTCGACGCGTCCCTCATCGACGAGAAGCACGCGGACATCCCTTCCAGCAAACTCGACGCACTAGAGGAACAGCTTGAGGATGTCGTGGCCGAGGGACACCGTGCCCTCATTTTCAGCCAGTTCACCTCGTTTCTGCAGCGGGCGGCCGCGCGGCTCGACGCGCTCGGCATCGAGTACGTGTACCTCGACGGCAGCACAACCAATCGCGCCGCCGTCATCGACGGCTTCAAGCAGGGCGAGGCTCCGGTGTTCCTGATCAGTCTCAAGGCCGGCGGCTTCGGGCTGAACCTCACCGAGGCGGACTACGTCTTCCTTCTCGACCCCTGGTGGAATCCCGCCGCCGAGAGGCAGGCCGTCGACCGCACCCACCGCATCGGCCAGACCCGCAATGTGATGGTCTATCGACTCGTCGCAGCGGGGACGATCGAGGAAAAAGTCATGGCGCTGAAGGAACAAAAGGCGGCCCTTTTCGATGCGGTCATGGACGACGACGCGGTCTTCAGCTCCGCGCTGACGGCCGACGACATCCGCGGTCTGCTCG
>JAODMY010000051.1 GCA_025465535.1 Glaciihabitans sp. | reverse complement strand
ACGGCTGGCAGGAGGACCCTGGGGGCCAGGTCTCGAACCCGATCCGCGCTGAGCACCAGATAGTCGATGGTGCTGCCGCCCTTGAGCAGCTTGCGCGACCATGCCCCGCGATCCGCGAACTCACCCCACAACCGCATCCGCAGCGCACCAACCGAGGTGAACACTGCGGTGTGGGTGAGAACCCGCTCACCGTACTGCAGCACCGATCGCCCGATGCCGAAGAATCGAACTCCCACTATCGCGACGAGGATGTACATGATCGCGGGCTCCTGGCTCGCCCGAACGATCAGCCAGCCCGACACGGTCGTCAAGGCAATCGCGAACAGTGTCGAAAGTGCACCAAGGATGGTCGCGGTGACATAGCGGCCTCGCGCGGGACGAAGGAAGTCTCGCAATAGCCCGAGGCTGCCGACGACTGAGCCGCCCGCCCGCGCGGGATAGGACTCCTCGCTCACCCGCGGAGCAATTTCCGTCGCGCCCTCGCCGACACGCGCCGGTGCCACGGGGTCTTCGTCAGTGGGCTCCCCACTGAGCTGGATGCGGCGGGGCGAGAGAGCCGAGAACACGGGATCGTGTGAGGCGATCACGATTGTGACGTGCCCCCGCAGCCGTTGAATTTCGCGGACGACACTGTGGGTGTTCGACGGGTCAAGATGCGCCGTGGGTTCATCCAGGAGCAGGAGTTTTGCTCCCGCGGCGACCCGCAAGAGCGCTCGCACTACGGCGACGCGCCGCAGTTCGCCGGGACTGAGTTGCGCGGGATCGTCGCCGAGTAGGCCGAATATGCCGAACCGGTGGGCCAACTCGTCGATTTCTTCGCTCCGAAGCGGTTCCGGAATCCCCTCCGCATAAACGGTCAGTTCGTCGAGAACACTCGCTCCCACCGTCATCGGATGCTGTGGCACCCACGCGACCTTGGCCGCGGTGACCCCCGTGATCGTCCCACTGACTTCCGCACCATCCGTGCCGCTCGCCAGCCGGCCCGCGAGGGCGGCAAGGACGGAGGACTTTCCGCTTCCACTTCTCCCCGCGAGCTGGACGATTTCCCCGTCCGCAATCGTGGCCGACAGGTCATCCACGGCCGGCGTCTGCCGGTCCGAGTAGCGGATCGTCAGGTGACGGATGGCGAGGATGTCGCCCGCGATGCGTGGAGTCACGAGATGGGCGCGATCGACGATGGCCCGCACCGACTTGAGGGCGGCGAGCCCGTTCTGGGCGGAGTGAAAAGCGGCCCCCAGCTCGCGGAAGGGTGCATAGCACTCGGGCGCAAGGACGAGTACAAGCAGGCCGGTCTCCAGCCCGAGGGATCCGTTGACCAGACGAAGGCCGATGAACACGGCGACGACCGCCACCGAAATGGTGGAGATCAACTCGAGCACCAGCGAAGAAAGGAAAGCCGTCTTCAACGTGCGCATCGTCGTCGACTGGTACTCATCGGACACCTTCCGCAGAGCGGCCGATTGCTCGGCGACTCGGCCGAGTCCGAGCAGAACCGGAAGCCCCCGCGCCAGCTCGACCAGGTGATCGGAAAGCCGGGACAGCGCGAGTGTGGCCCTGGCCACCTGGTCGCGCGTGTGGAGTCCGACCAGGGTCATGAACACCGGGATCAGCGGAACGGTCAGGACTATGACGACGGCGCTGAGCCAGTCAGAGAAGAGGATCCTGACTCCGATGAGGAGCGGAATGACTGCCGCGTTCATCGCCGCCGGGAGCACCTTGCCGTAGTAGTCGTCGAGTTCGTTCAAACCTCGAGTGGCAAGAACGGTCGAGGATCCGACGGGTGAGTTGCCTTCCGCGAGCAATCGCTCGGCGAGCCGGCCGCGAAGTGTTTCCTTGGCGCCGAGGGCCGCGCGAGTGGATGCGACGGTACCCGCCCAGCCCAGCAGCGCGCGGACGAGACCCGCAAGCACGCCCCAGGCCAGATCCGCGTGCCAGTTCTGGGTCTGGTTGATGACGCTGACGACGCCGTCCGCCAGCGCGCTGGCGATCACCACTAACGCGAGTGCCCTTGCCGCGCTGATCAGTCCGAGACGGTACAGCGTTTTTGCGCCGCCGGGTCCGAGCCCTCCCTCGCGAAACGGGGTCGTCGCGCTCATGGCCGGCTCGCAGGCATCACCACGTGGGTCTTCGGCAGGTGGCTTTCGCTGATTCGCTTCCTGAACACCCAGTAGCTCCAGCCCTGGTACAGAAGGATCAGCGGAAGGCCGAAGGCGGTGACGAAGCTCATGATCATCAGCGTGTACGGAGCGCTGGAAGCGTTGGTGATGGTGAGATCCCACGCCCGGTTCAAGGTCGACGGCAGCACCACCGGGTAGACGGCGGAGAATATCGCTGCGAGGCCGGCAAGGAGATAGAGCAGTATTCCGAGGAAGGCGCGACCCTCGCGACCGCGTGCCGCGTAGCGCCATCCGACGATGCCGCAAACCACTGCGATGACCGTGAGCGCCCAGCTCGCGAGATTGCCATGGTTGACCTGGGTGTACACGACCCAGGCGAGGAAGGGCAGAAGAGCGACGACGGCAAAGCGGACGACGAACGCTCGCGCGCTGGTCCGAACGCTTCCCTCAGTCTTCAGCCCGAGGAAGGTGGCGGCATGCACGAGAGCGAAACCGACCACGGCGAAGCCGCCGACGACGGCGGGAAGCGTAAGCCAGGCGAATGGACCGCCAACAGCGTCACCATTCGCGTCGAGCGGCAGCCCCGTCGTCGAGACGGTGAGAAGCACACCGACCCCGAAAGCGATGATGAAGGATCCGATCCCGATCGCGAATTCCCAGAACTGCGCCCATCGGTGGCTCGCGCCCTTGCCGCGATATTCGATCCCGACCGCACGGAAAATCAGCCCGAGGAGCGTGATGGTCATGGGGATGTACAGCGTCGACAGGAGCGAGGCATACCAGTCGGGGAACGCGGCGAAAGTTCCGGCCACCGCGGTGACCAGCCACACCTCGTTGCCGTCCCAGACCGGCCCGATCGAGTTCAGCATGACGCGGCGCTGGTCAGGGGTTCTCGCGAGCAGAATCATGTGCATGCCAACACCGAGGTCGAATCCTTCGAGGAGAAGGTAGCCGGCCCAGAGGAGCACGATTGCGACAAACCAGATTGTCGGTAAAGCGGCCATCAGTCTTATCCCTTAGTAGGCGAACGAAAGAACATCGTCGGGTGCCGGGGTCGATTCGTCATGGTCATCGTGGGTGTCCAGTTCCGGCATTGCTGACACCACACCTCCGCGGACGTAACGGATCAGCACGCGAACCTCGAATACCGCCAGGCACGCGTACACGCTGGTCAACGCGATCGTGGAGAACAGCAGCTCCCCCGCGCTGACGCCCGGAGAGAGGGCAGCGGCGGTGAACATGTACATGCCGTCAACGCCGGTGGGATTCGGGGCCACGACAAATGGCTGCCGTCCCATTTCCGTGAAGATCCAGCCCGCTGCGCTTGCCGCGAAGGGGGCGAGGATCCCGAGTAGAGCCAGTCGCATCAGCCACTTGGATGAGGGAACTGTGCCTTTTCGGGTGAGCCAGAGCGCGACGACGGCGGCGAACGCGGCAAGAGCGCCGAAACCGATCATCAGCCTGAATCCCCAGTAGGTCACGGCCATCAGGGGAACGTACTGGATCGTCTCTCCCGCGCGAGAGCCGTAGATCGGGTTGTCCGGGAGGGTCTTTCCATACTTGGCCTGGTATTCGGGCACCAGGGCGTTGACGCCCGTCACCTTGGTCGAGAAGTTTCCCTCGGCGAGGAAGGACAGCAGACCGGGGATCTCGATCAGGCTCTTCACCTCGCTGCAGTTCTTGGCCCCGACGTTTCCGATCGCGAGGACGGAGAAACTCGTACCCGTCTGGCATGCGGCCTCGGCCGCGGCCATCTTCAGCGGTTGCTGCTGGAAGAGGAGCTTGCCCTGGGCATCTCCCGTGATCGCCACTCCCCCGAAACCGACGATGGCAACGATGGCGCCAACCCGGAGCGACCAGATCCACACCGAATGGTCTGCCTTGTCCCGCCCCTGGATCTCTTTGGCTTCGCCGACCACGACGCGGCCATCGGCATCCACGGTGTCGATTCCGTCCCGGCGCCGACGCCAGAGGTGGTACCAGGCGATACCGAGCAGGAAGGCCCCCGCGACGCCGACGGACGCCGTGATGGTATGGCTGAACGCGACCAGGGCGGTGTTGTTCGTCAGGACCGCCCAGATGTCGTACATGACCGGAAGCCCGTGCTCGAGTCTGACCCCGACCGGATGCTGCATCCAGGAGTTCGCGACGATGATGAAGTAGGCCGAAGCGACGGAGCCCATCACCGCGATGCAGAGGGTGGCGAGATGGATCTTTTTCGGCAGCCGGTCCCAGCCGAAGATCCACAGCCCGAGGAAGGTCGATTCGAAGAAGAAGGCGAGGAGCCCCTCCATCGCCAGTGGCGCCCCAAAGACGTTCCCCACGAACTTCGAGTACTCGCTCCAGGCCATCCCGAACTGGAACTCCTGGACGAGGCCCGTCGCGACCCCCGCGATGAAGTTGATGAGGTACAACTTGCCCCAGAATTTCGTCATCCGGAGGAAGCGCTCGTTGCCTGTCCGCAGCCATCGCCACTGCATGAGTGCGATCATCGGACCGAGGCCGATTGTCAGGGGCACCATCAGGAAGTGGTAGACGGTGGTGATGCCAAATTGCCAACGCGCTATTTCGAGCGGGTCCATCGAACTCCAACGTGAGCGGGTGAATTGATTTCTACGGATCAGTAGAATTCATTTCTACTCAGTGTAGAACAACAATCAGCCACTTCTACAAACCTGTAGAAGTAAGCTTGGATTTGCGAAGTGCTGCGCGGGATCGACGGAGGGATAAGGGACATGGCGTCACTCGGTGAATTGGAACGGTCGGTCATGGACTACATCTGGTCTCGTGACGCGTCGGTGACCGCCTACGACGTTCAGGCGGAGATCGCCGACAAGTCGAGCAAGGCGCTTGCCGTGACCACGGTTCTCACGGTGCTCTCTCGTCTGGAAAAGAAGGGGTTTGTCAGGCGCGAACGCTCGTCTCGACCCCACGGGTACGTTGCCGTCTCGACCCGCAATGACCATGTCGCGAGCCTGATGCACGAGGTTCTCGGGAGTTCGTCCGACCGGCGTGCCGTGCTGGAAAGGTTCGTTGGCCAGACGACACCCGACGAAGCGGCGGCACTGCGCAAGATGCTGGACGGCCGGTGAGGCACCGGATGCGCACGCTCGCAGTCGTGCCGCTCTCGGGGCGCACGCCCTAGATGCTCGCGGCATCGATCCTCCTCGCGCTTCTCGCCGTGGCGCTCGCGTGGCCGGTGCCGGTCATCCTCGCTCGCGCCAGATGGGCCCCACGGGCGCCAGCCCTCGCTCTCTTCCTCTGGCAGGCGATCGCTCTCGCTGGTGGGCTTTCGATGTTGGGGGCGCTTGTGACATTCGGGCTGATTCCATTCGGGCCAACACTTCTGAGCGGTGCCGGGAAATTCCTGTCCGAACTGTTCTCCGGCGACCACTCCGTCAACGCGGGGCTCGCCTACCTTCTCTGTGATTGCGCCGCGGTGCTGCTCGCGGCGCACCTCATTTTCAACCTCGTTTTGACCATCGTCAGCGCGGAGCAGCAACGGCACCGCCATCGCCAGCTGGTCTATCTCCTCGCCTCCCCGGACCCCGAGCGACCGGGAACCCACGTCATTGACAGCGCGGCGCCTGTCGCCTATTGCCTTCCGGTCGGGCTTCGTTCGATGACCGTCTTCTCAGCTGGACTCGTCGCACTACTCACGGCCGACGAACTGCGGGCCGTCGTCGCTCACGAGCGCGCCCACATCACCCAGCGCCATGACCTGCTGCTCGTCGCCTTCCGGGCGTGGCACCTCTCGCTCCCGTGGTTTCCCATCGCCTATCGCGCGGAGCGAGAGGTTGAGATCCTGGTCGAGCTATTGGCGGATGACCGCGCGCGCCATCTCGTTGCCGATGGCACGCTGGCCGCGGCGATCATCCGGGTGGCCGCAGAGAATTCCGTGGCCATCGACTCGTCGGCTCCGCTTCCTCGGCAGGGATCTGCCACGGTGGCCACCGCAGAACTGCGGGTGAGCCGGCTGCTTTCTCCGCTGCCGGCCCCGAGTCGGCCAACCCAGCTCCTGGTAATCGCCCTCGGCATCGCCCTCATCGTTGCCCCGGCCTACCTGCTGGTATTTCCCATCTATGGCTGAACCTGCAACCTGAGCCGGGTCGAACGGCGCATGCATCAGATTCTTCCGACCTTGTGTGTCGTACTCAGGGGCCAGACTACACGGCAGCACCGACCGCGCATGTCCTGAGCAGACGCACCGCGTCTCCCGCGTCTTAAATAATAGATGCCATCTATTTCACAATGTGTAAGACTTATCCGCGACCCGAGTGTTTCCTCGCAAACCCTAATCCGAACGCGCTTCATTTCACTGATTGGGACTTCAATGCTGAATTTCTTACGACAATCCACTCACCCGGGACGGTCGGCGACGATCGTGGCTGGTGTCGCGATCGCGGTCACCTCGCTGCTCGCGCCGGCTGCCGCGAACGCATCTCCAGCCACTACTGCCGGGCCAAAGCCGATCTCTGTTTACGTCGCCCCAACCGGCAACGGCCCGCAACTCGGTACACGGACGCATCCGTTTCGGTCGCTCACGGCGGCGCGCGACGCGGTACGCAAGATCAACCAACACGCGAAGAGCGACATCGATGTGGTTCTCGCTGGCGGAACTTACACCGTCGACAGTACCTTCGCGCTGACCGCGCTTGACTCCGGGCAAAATAGCCACACCGTCACGTACGAGGCGGCGCCTGGTGCGCATCCGGTGATCAGCGGCGGCCAATCGGTCACAGGCTGGACGCTCTCGGATGCCTCCAAAGGCATCTATGAGACGCACGTGGGCAACCTCGACACCCGTCAGCTCTACGTGAATGGAGAGCTCGAGACCCGGGCGCGCAGCGGAGACAACCCCAGTGGGTTCACGAAGACCGCGACCGGATACACGATCACGGACACCAGCCTCGACTCGTACAAGAACCAGAAAGACATCGAGGTCGTGAGTCGCTGGGGCTGGATGCTCGACCGCTGCCCGGTCGAATCGATCGTGGGCAACACCATGACCATGCAGCAGCCGTGCTGGAACAATGCGAATCTTCATGCGGGTGAGGAGATCCAGAATCCCGCTTGGATCGAGAACGCCTATGAGCTCCTCGATACCCCCGGCGAATGGTATCTGGACCAGGCCGCAGGCGACCTCTACTACATGCCAAAAGCAGGCCAGAATCTCGCCACCGCGACGGTCACCGTGCCTAAGGTGCAGGACCTGGTCGACCTCAACGGCACGATTGACAACCCGGTGAGCAACGTCGCGTTCGATGGCATCACTTTCTCGTATTCGACCTGGCTGGATCCGAGTTCCTCTGACGGCATGATCGAGGGCCAGGCGGGTTTCCGGATTGTCGGCGACGATAATCCCACGTTCGACTCGACCCGCCTGAACTGGAAGAAGACCCCCGGTGCGGTCAACGTCACCTACGGTCACAACGTGTCGTTCAATGGAAACCGCTTCACGAACCTCGGCGCCGTTGGCCTGAACCTCAATACCGGTAGCCAGGGCACCAATATCGTGGGCAACGTGTTCACCGACATCGCCGCGACGGGCATCCAGATCGGTGGCTCCGACGTGATCGATCACCACCCGACCGATGCGCGCTCGGTGACGAAGAACACACTGGTCAGCAACAACGTTGTCACCAACGTCGCGGACATCTACACCGGATCTGTCGGCATCCTCGCGACCTACACCGACCACACAACGATCGAGCACAACAGGGTCTATGACCTGCCGTACAGCGGAATCTCAGTGGGCTGGGGCTGGGGGCTGACCGATCAGGGCGGCGATACCAACTACCAGGGCAATTCCGGCGTTCCGATCTATGACACACCGACCACCAGCACGAATACCACGGTGGCGGACAACTACATCAGCAACATCATGAAGCTGCAGGCCGACGGCGGTGCCATCTATACGCTCAGTGCCAGCCCGAACAGCGTGATCTCCGGCAACCTCATCACCGATGTTCCGACGCCGGCCTATGGGGCGATCTACCAGGACGAGGGCAGCCGCTATTGGCAGGTCACCCAGAACGCGTTCTGCAACATCTCGTACCAGTGGCTGCTGATGAACCACGGCATGAACAACACGGCGGAGCGCAACTACACCACCAATTTGGCCTACTCCACGCAGGCCAACAGCACGAACGACACCATCGCGAACAACACCAGCGTGGCGGGCTGCGACCAGTTGCCGGCAAGCATCGTGGACAACGCGGGGCTCCAGCCCAAGTACCAGTACCTCGACCCGAAGCCTGCGCCGAGTGACACGGTCGCCCCCACCGCTCCGGGAACGGCGTCGGCAACGATGAGCTTCCCAACGGTTGCTGATCTCAGTTGGGCACCCGCCACCGACAACGTTGGCGTTACCGGATACTCGGTGTTCGCCAACGGCACGCTGGTGAGCGCGAGCCAGGATCCAACAGTGCGGGTGACGGGTCTGACCGCGGACACCAGGTACACCTTCACCGTGACCGCGCGGGATGCAGCTGGAAACGAGTCGAAGGCAAGCCCGGCGTTCACAGTAACCACGCCATCAGGCGGCGACCTCGCGCTGGACAAGCCGGTGACGGCGTCCTCGGATTCGGAAGCCAACTATCCGGCGAACGCGGTGGACGGCGACCTCTCGACCCGGTGGGCGCAGGGCCTCGGGCTTCCCGACCCGTCGTGGATCCAGGTGGACCTTGGCAAGCAGTACGACATCTCGGGCGCGATCACCACGTTCGAGAAGGCAAGCGGTTACAAGTACAAGCTCGAAGCCTCGACGGACGAGCTGCACTGGACGACCATCGAAGATCACACCGGCGCAAACACCACGGAGGCAACCAACTACTCGGTTCCGTCAACACCCGTAACCGGCCGATACGTGCGGCTGACCATCACCGGAACCAGCGGCAACGGCGGCAGCGTCTACGAGTTGGAGGTCTACGGTCAGCAAGCGGCGGCAGCCGCCGATACCCAGGCGCCGTCGACGCCGGCCGCGCCGACGGCTGACGTTCAATTGCCGAGCCTGCTCAAACTGAGCTGGCCCGCATCCACCGACAACGTTGGCGTATCCGGATACGCGGTCTACGACGGATCCACCAGGGTCGCGCTGACCGCGTCGACCAGCGTGAGCCTCGGCGGCCTGGCTCCCGGTTCCTCCCACAGCTACACCGTGGTGGCCCGGGATGCCGAGGACAACGAATCCGCACCAAGCGTCGCGACCGCGGTCACGTTGCCCGCCGACAACGACCTCGCTCTCGGCAAGTCGGTGACGGTGTCCTCCTATTCGCAGCCGAACACCCCTGACCTTGCGGTGGACGGCAACCTCTCCACCCGTTGGGCGCAGGGACTCGGCCTGTCCGACCCGGCCTGGATCCAGGTCGACCTCGGTGCGGTGACGAGCATCAAGAGCGCGGTCACGACGTTCGAGCTGCCGAGCGGATACGAGTATCTGCTCGAGTACTCGAGCGATGGGCTCAACTGGTCGACTTTCGACGACCACACGGCAAGCCGCACCACCGATCGCACCAACTACTCGTTCCTGCCCAAGCCGGTGGACGCCCGTTATGTGCGCCTCACGGTTACCAACTCCAATGGGAATGGCGGAAGCATTTACGAGCTCCAGGTCTACGGCGGGTTCTAAGCCGAGGTCGTTGGACACAGAATCGGCGTGCCTGGGAGTTCTCAGGCACGCCGATCCCGGTTCGTCAGGGTAAGCGGGCTAGTACGCGCCAACCACCTGGTCGGCCGTGGTGACGAAGACGTGGTGCGGCCAGTTGACTCCGATGTAGTGGACCTCGTACTCACCGTCGCTCAGCAGGACGACGCGATCGACAACACCTCCGGGGTAGGCCGCAAGCGCGACCGTCGCCGCCTTATCCGCTGTCGCTCCGGTCTGGATGGTCCCCGATCCCTCTGTGTAGTCCGTTGGAACCTTGCCATCCTTGTTGGCCTTGCTCGGGGAACCCTGCTTGAACGGGACCACCGCTGACGTCGTGTATGTCGGGGCTCCGGTACTGGCGGGTGGCGAGATGATGACCTGCGTGGCAGTGATGGTCGTGCTGCTGGTCATGCCAAGCACGAGGACGGATGCGCCCTTTGTCACGGCACTCGCCGTGGTGGCGCTCGTCCCGTTCTCGTAGGTCGTGGAGGACCCCGTCTTGATGGTCACCTTCTGGCCGGCGACCGTCGTCACGTCGAAGCCCGTCGTTGACACGCTGGTGACCGTGCCGGATGAACCGCCCTCGGCGGCTCCGGAGCGAGCGTTGGATCCGCCTCCCCCGCTTGCGGGGAAACCGTGCCCTGCCGCGGGCGCGGTGGAGGTCGGTGTTGCCGAAGCGGTAGGCGCCGCGGAGGTAGCAGCCGCACAGCCGGTGAGTCCGATCAGCGCGCAGGTCAGCGCGGCGGCGGCGATCCATCCCCTCTTCTTCGTCAACAGTCGGCGTGCTTTGGACTGGGTGGGGGTGGTCTGGTCGTTCTTCATGATTTGGGCTCCTCCTATGTGGAATCTCCTTAGAGACTGGCAGCCGTTTTCATGAGCGTTCTATGGTCTGCCTATGAATAGCCAATGGCTCAGTTTCCCTGTATGACTCAATTTCCCTGCGCGACCAGTGTCTGGATGAGGTACTCGAGCTGTTCCGCCGTCATCGATCCCGGATGCCGCACCACCACGGTGCCGCTCGGGCTCAGGATGACGGTGTACGGAAGTCCGGTGATCTGGTATTGCCCGGCCGTCGTCCCGTTGGGGTCGCGGAGCATGAGATAGCTGGCACCAGTGCGGCGCACGAAGGCGGTTGCCGCGGCCGTTGGATCGGAGACATCGATCCCGACGATCACCGCCTTACCGCCAAGATTCTTGCTGGCGGCCTGGATCGCGGGAAGTTCGGCGACGCAGGCCGTGCAGGTCGACGACCAGAAGTTCAGGACGACGTAGTGTCCCTTGAAGCTGGCCGTGCTGGTCGGCGCTCCGGATGCGAGTGCTGGAAGCTCGACGGGCGGTGGAGTGCTTTCGAGCGCGGTGCTGGCGGCCTTGCTCGCCGGCCCCTTCGGACCAGCGACACTGTGCTGGTCTCCGGCGGGGAGAGTGTCGACCGCGAGCTGCGCCATGGCGTGCGAAAACAGCGCCGTGTTGGCGGACTGGACGCCGAATTCGCCGATCTGGATCTCTTTGCCGGCCGGGTCGATGAAGTACATCTCCGCGCCGTGCACGATGGTCCTGGTCTTCTGGTCGAGATCGACTTCGACGCCGTAGCGGTTCGCCAGCGTCTTCAGGGTTGCCGTGCTTCCCGTGAGGAAGTGCCAGTTTGCCGTGTGCGCAAGCCCGTGCTGATCCGTCCACTCCTTCACGCTCGCGACGCTGGGATAAAACCGGTTGGCGTTGACCGAGACGAACTGGATATTGCTTGCGGAGGCGCCGAGATCCTTGTCGGCGGTGAGGACATCCTGGGCGAAAAGCGTGCAGAGGTCGGTGCATTTGTCGTCACCAAAAGTGAGGATGACGGCCTTGCCGCGGAACTGGCTCAGTGAGGTCGCCCGCCCATTCTGGTCTGTCAGCTGAACCGCCGGAGCCGTGGTGTCGAGTGTCATCAGCGGGTTGACCTCGAGCAGATTGGACATCTGGTTCGAGATCGCGACCGACGACGCCGCTGAGGCTGCCGGGGCACTGAAGGGCTTGGCGACCGCGATGGTGACGAGCACGATCACGACGAGACCGCTCACACCGAGGATCCACGGCATCCACCCGATGCGAGGTCGCGTCGGAGTGGGGGTGGCGGGTGGATTGGGCTTAGTAGTTTCCGGCATGGGAACCTTTCGTGGGAGTGATCCGGGGCCGTCGGCCGATTGTGATCAGGGTGATGACCAGTGCAAGCAGCACCGCGCAAGCGAGTGGAAATGCCCAGACGGAAAGCCAGTCGCCGACATCGGATGCGATGGCCTGCGTCGTGAGGATGACGGGCGGAAGATTCAGCGGCGCGATCAGGTCGCTCACCCAGTAGAAGACCAGATACGCCCCGACCACACCGACCACGGCCGAGGAGACGACGGGGATGAACCTGCTCGCTTGGCGCAGCGGGCGAAGTGCTCCCGCGCCGGCGTGCACGCCGACAAGACTGCAAGCCAGGATGAACACGCCCATTCCGACCGCGTAGGCGAGGAAGGTCGCTCCCCTCAGGAGGCCACTGCCCGCGCCGAGCGTTCCGGCAACAGCGATGACGAACAGCGGAAGAGCGCAGCTGATCGAGGCGATCGCGTAGGCGACCCCGAATCCGGCCGCGGCAACAATCGACGTGCCGTTCTTGAAGCCGGGTGCCGGGAGCCGAAGCGGGATGCGACGGCCGGTGAGCCGAAGCACGGCGCCGACGATCATGGCGACACCGAATCCGATCACGATCCACGGGATCCAGACCGAAACAAGCTGCAGTGCGCCGGCGAGCACGACGCCCAGGATGCCGAAGACCACCACGAACCCGATCGTGACCGCGGCGGACGACACGACCGCCCTGCTCGTTCTCCGCGCGAAGTTCGCGCTGCTGTCTGTTCGAGCAAAGAACGCGAGGTAGGCGGGCAGCAGGGGGAAGCCGCAGGGGTTGACCGCGGCGACGAAGCCGAGCCCGAACGCGTAGGCAAGCGCAGCGGTCATTGCCCGTTGCGTGCCGCGAGGCGCCGGAGATAGTCGTTGTAGGCGAGTCGCTCGGCATCGCCGTTCGAGTCGGCCTTGCGGTCCGCAGTGCGATCGTGACGAGCGGAGGACTTCTGCCACTGCCAAAAAAGAACTCCGAGCACCACGAGGGTTGGCAGCTCAGTGAACCCCCACGCGATTCCTCCTCCCACGCGCTGATCCGCCAGCGCCGAGATGTGCCAGGCCGGATTGGGGTGCGCGTAAAACCCGACGATGAGGTCGACGCCCATCATGAGGACGACACCGAAGAAGGCGTGGAAGGGAATGGTGACGACCATTTCCAGGATCCTCAGCACCGGCGAGCTGAGGGAACGGATTCCGCGGTGTGCCTTGCGAGGCATCGGGTCGACGCCCATGACGCCCCAGAAGTACAGGAATCCAATCGCCAGGAAATGGATGAGCATGACGTTGTGCCCCCACATGGTGCTCATGAGGTAGTCGAACGCCGGCGTGTAGTAGAGGGCGTAGAGGCTCACCAGGAACAGCGTCACGGAGATCGCGGGATGGGTGAAGAAGGACGCAATCTTGCTGTGCAGGACGACAAGCACGACCTTGCGAAGGTTCCACCCGCCGCCCGGTCGGGTGGGAAGAGCGCGAATCAGCAGGGTTATCGGGGCGCCGAGCACCAGGAAGATCGGCGTCAGCATGCCGAGGACCATGTGCTGGACCATGTGCACGCTGAACAGCTCCATGCCGTAGCCGTCGACACCCGTCGCGGTCACGGCGAGAATCGTGACGATCCCGACTGTCCACCAGATGAGTCGCGCGATGGGCCAGTGTACGCCGCGCCGACGAAGCGCGAGCATACCGAGGAGGTAGAGGAAGAACAGCACGAACGCGAGCGTGGGAAGGATCGGAACGGGTTGCAGGTGCCAGGCGAGGATCCGGGCGAGCGTAGGCGGGAGGGTCGGCATCCACATCAGACCGGACATCCCAGGCGAACCGGGGGGCATCGGATTCATGGAGAGGAACGCTGCCCGATCAGGCTCCGATCACGAGTGGATCGTTGGCCGCGTCGCGCATTTTGTTCACCCTTGGATCTTCCCCCTCCTACTTGGGAGCCACGTCAAAACTTGCAGCAATTGCAAAGCTTCGACCGAGGATTCCCAGCCCACTAACCGGTAGCCGACAACTCAGTCAGCTACCGTCCGTTTCTATGCACTTTGCGATCAGGGCGCAATCGCGTTCGCCACAAGTCTCATCACATTCCGGGCAATGAAATGAAGGGGAAAAGGGGGATTCAACGAAGGCTGACGCTGTCTATCGTGATCGTCTTCGCGATCGTTGCGGCGTTCAGCGCACGACTGGTGGACCTGCAGGTGGTCCAGGGTCCTGCGCTTGCACGGCAGGCGACCAACGCAATGACGGTCACCGTCGCCAACAGCGGAGCCCGAGGGTCGATTGTGGACTCGAGTGGCACGGTCCTTGCCGACAACGTTGACCTTTGGGACATAACGGCCGCGCCGAAGCAGATCACGAGCATTCCGGCCAAGGGCTTCGACTACACCGTAAAGGGTGCCACGAAGACCATGACTGTCACCGCAGCCCTGACGCGGATTGCGAGTCTGACCGGTCGCTCGGCTGCGACGCTGTCGTCCGCGATTACTGCTCATCCCAACTCCGATTTTGCCTACCTCGCGAAGGGGGTCAGTGCGAGCGTGTATTCGGATGTCATGCGCTTGAAGGTTCCCGGTGTGTACGCCCAACCCGACCCGGCCCGCACCTATCCGAACGGTGCCATCGCGGGTAACCTCGTCGGTTTTATGGGGACGGCGGGCGCCCAGGCGGGAATCGAACTCAAATACAACTCCTGTTTGTCGGGGACGACCGGCTCAAGCAGCTATCAGGCCTCGGCGGACGGGGTCAGAATCCCCGGCACCGCCGTCACGAAATCGGTGGCGAAACCCGGAGGCACGATCACTCTGACAATCGATCGCGACCTGCAGTACCAGGTGCAGGAAGCCATCGCAGCACAAGCCAAAAAGCTGGGTGCTCCGTGGGCGACCGGGGTCGTCGAGCAGGTATCCAACGGGCACCTGCTCGCGGTAGCGGACTACCCCACCGTCGACCCGAACAACGTGAACGGAGCGTCCACATCCGCCCTCGGCTCCCGCGCGTTCAGCACTCCCTACGAACCCGGATCGACCTTCAAGGCGATGAGCGTTTCATCCCTGATCGATGCCGGGGCGATCACGCCGACGACCAAGATCACCGTCCCGCCGGTCTACACGACGGGGCTGCCGCCCGGGGCCTTCATCAAGGACTCGTTCACGCACGGCACCCTTCACTACACGACAGCCGGAGTGCTCGAGAATTCGTCGAACATCGGAATGTCGATCCTGTCCCAGAGCCTGCCTGCCCAACAGCGCCGCGCGTACATGGTGAAATTCGGCGTCGGGCAGAAGACCGCGGTGGATTTCCCCGGCGAGTCGGGCGGCATCCTCACGCAGACCCCCTGGGACCCGATCACGACCCGCGCGGTCGAGTTCGGGCAGGGCGTTGAGGCGACCTCCGTCCAGGTCGCCCAGATCTTCTCCACCATCGCCAACGGTGGTGTCCGAGAACCCAGCACGCTGGTCGAAGGATGCACGCAATCGGACGGCACCGTCACCGACAAGCCGTCAACCAAAGCGGTCAGGATCGTCAGCGCGAAGGCCGCAGACGAGACGGTGGGGATGCTCGAGACCGTTGTCACAGGCGGCCCGATCAGCTCGCTGTTGAAAATCCCCGGCTATCGCATCGCCGCGAAGACCGGAACCGCTCAGGTCGCGAAGTCGAACGGAACCGGATACGGAAACGACTACATCATCTCGGTCGCCGGAATGGTGCCAGCCAACGATCCGCAGTACGTGGCCGTCGTCACCTTTGGGCCCACCCTCACGTCCACGTCCGCGGGCGCTGCCCCTGCGTTCAAGAATGTGATGACCGACCTGATCAAGAGGTATCGGATCGAGCCGTCCACCACACCCGCTCCCTACGTCCAGACGACCTGGTGATGGATGGGTCCCTGGCGGTGGATGGGTATTAGAGCAGAAGCTCCGCAATCTCCTCGAGCGAAAGCACGCCCTCCCTGTCCTCGATGAGACGGATGTCTTCGGCATCGAGATACTTCTTCAGGTTGCGTGCCGCGTTCTTTTGCTTCCCGGCGCGGGCCTTCCGATAGACCGTGGTTTCCGCGAGTACGAACTCGGCGGTCAGCTGGTTGAAATCGGATTCGGCCAGGCTCGACGAAACTGTGCGCACCGGTTTGCCGCGCTGGCTCCCGCATCGATAGAAGATGGTTGCCGAGTCAGGACCGCTCGCGCGGTCGGCCGTCGGCATGATCCAGATCCGGTTGGAAAGCATGCAGACCAGTTTCCTCGCTTCGGGCTGGCAGCGCAGGTTACCGGGTTGTCCCGGCTTGCAGTTCCGCGATCTGCGCACGAGCTTTCGTGACGAGTTCGTCGTTGGTGTTTGCGTGGCCGTTGAGACCCCATCCGCCGGCGGCCGCCTCGGTGAGCATGACCCAGATGTGGTCAATCGCGATCACGCCGCCGGATGCTTTCGAGACGACCTCTGCGAGCTGTTTGACCATGGCAAGCTGCTTGTCACGGTCGAGGGCGCCCGCGTTGGTGAGCACCTGGACGCGAACGTAGCCGGTGTCGCCGTCAACATTCGCGAGGTCTCCCGTTGGCAGCTCGTGAACGAAGGAGGCAGTGTTTTGGCGGAACATCGGAATGTTCGGGACCTGCTCGATCGTCATGACCGTCGTCGCAAGGTCGATGGCCAATTGATGCTTGTTGCTGAACACTCCCGCGGAGGCATAAACATCGATCATGGGCATGAGGGGCTCCTTTTGGATTATGAAGGGCGTCATAGTTCCCTTCAATCATCCCTATGATGGGTGTCATAGTCAAGGAGGGAACAGGGATGGTAAGCGGTACCCGCGTAAAGATGGTCGAGGGGGCGGCACGCCTGCTCGCGCAGCATGGCCTGCAGGAAACCTCGTTCTCGGAGGTCCTCGAACTAACCGGCGCTCCGCGGGGTTCGATCTATCACCACTTTCCCAGCGGCAAAGACCAGCTCATCGCCTCCGCGATCGACCTTGCCGGTGATCGTGCGATCCGCCTCATCGACGAGATGGCTGGCGCATCTGCCGTGGATGTGACGACACGTTTTCTCGAGATGTGGCGCCTTGTGTTGGCGAAATCCAACTTCCAGGCCGGATGTTCCGTCCTTGCGGTGACAATTGCCACCGATTCCGCGAACCTGCTCGACCACGCATCCGCCGTGTTTCGACTCTGGCGTGGACGCCTGGCCGAACTCCTGCAGGATGGCGGTCTCCTTCCCGCCGACGCTATCCGATTCGCGGCCACGCTCATTGCCGCCTCGGAGGGCGCGGTTGTCGTCAGCCGTGCGGAACAGTCCCTCGAGCCGTTTGATCTGGTAACGGAGCAACTGGTTTCGCTGGTCGAGGGACTCGCCAAGCGGGCTTAGACGTAGTCGGCCGTGACCAGGATCGGCATGTGATCGGATTCGCCGCGCGGCAGGGTCTCCACGCGCTCGATGCGCAGCCCCATCGACGTGGCGAAGTCAAAGTGTCCCTTGAAGAACTTGTAGCGCGTGTATGTGTGCGTCTCGCTGAGGGTGAGGTCGTATCCGGACGCCTGCATGTGCTCGTTCAGATTTTCCTTGAAGAGCGGGTAGTTGTAGTCGCCGACCATGAGGGCGGGCAATCCCTCGCCCAGCCCGCGAAGCTCCGCGTGCGCGGCCTTGATCTGGTTGCGGCGCAGAGAGTTCAGTGCGGTGAGCGGCGCGGCGTGGAACGATGCGACGACCAGGTCTCGCCCGGCTTCGACGTCCGTCAGCCGCGTGCCGAGGAGCCTCTCGTGCGCGGGCGAGAGGATGCGATCGTGCAGCGATTTCTTGAGCGCGAAGGTTCCCGTCTTCACTGCCGCGAACCGGCTCTTGCGGTAGTAGAGGGCGAGACCGAGCCTGTTGCGCTTAGTGGAGTCCGCGAGTGAGAGGTCGCCGACCTCGGCGGGCAGCTCCGCGGTGTCGCATTCCTGCAGGCAGAGAACATCGAGTGTGTTCTTCGTCGCCAGATCGACTATCTCGCCGACTGCGTGGTTCTCGCGGAGGTTGTAGCTGATGACACGTATCACTAAATATGCTCCGCTGATTTGGGGCGAACTTTTGTGGTTCGAGCTTAGAGTCTCGTCGAGGTCGACCCGGCAACAACAATCTTGGTCGGTCCGCCCATGAGTGACCTGACTATTCGAGGGAATTTCCTCGCTGTACGCCAATCGCGCCGTCAGCTTCGGCTGACATACACTCGAATAGCCCAACGCGGTCTTGGGCATTGGGGGTTTTGGGGTGACTGTCGGTGACGGTTCTTCTGTTCCGGCCGGGTGGTACCCGGACCCGGCAGACGTGGCGCGACTGCGACGCTGGGATGGACAAAACTGGACGCCGGACGTCGTTGTCGCCGAGCCGATAGCGCCGATTGTTTCGGTGCCTGCCGCTCCACCGGCCGCGGCAGCTCCGCCACCCGCGACCCCAACGCCCCCGGCCCACCAGCAATCCGCGCCGCCTGCTCCTGCTCCTGCTCCTGCTCCTGTCCAGTCTTCTCCCGCCCAGCCTTCTCCTGCCCAGGCGTCCCCCGAGTCGGCATCCGGCCCAATTTCCATCCCGGACTGGGCGAATCAGCCCGGGCTGACCCTTCCGCCCGACCTCAGCGCGTTTGCCGGGTTCTCGAACGCTTCCGTGCTGAAGCAACCAAAGTTCGATGATCCGGACATGTTCAACGATCCGCTCAATCCCTCGGTCGCTTCCCCGGTCCTGCCTCGTCCGAGTTTCGAGGAGCCACCCGCTCCCTCGGAGGCTCTGCCCTCCGGGCCCGCGTCGCCGGAAGCCGGTCGGCCGACATCCGCGCCGCAGTCTCCGCAGCAGCCGGCCGTGGGCTATGGTCCCCCGCCAGACGGATCCCCGTACAGCGCGCCTCCCCCTCCCGGCGCTGCCTACACGCCGCCGGCGACGGGCGTAGCGCTGAACCCTTCGGCGCTTCCGCTGCCCCCGGTTCACGCCACCTCGGTTCAAGCCAGTCCCGTTCAAGCCACCCCGATTCAAGCTCCCGACGATCATCCCGTGGAGATTCAGGCGAAGAGTCCCGCGGCGAAACCGCGCACACCGGCTGTGGGGCGTGACCTGCCGGAGGCGCCCGGCTCAGGCACCCTTGGAGTCTGGATGCTCGCGGCATTGCCACTCCTGCAATTCGCTGTGGTCTACGCGGTGTTCGGAGTTCTCGCGCAGCCGCTCGTCCCCGGAATCCAGTGGGGAATCCTCGTAATTCCCGCGCTCTTTTCCCTGCTCTTTGCGGCGGCGGATCGAAAGAAGCTGCTCGATAACGGTCACGATGAGACACCAAACCCCGTGCTCGGGATCCTGGCTCCGCTCTATCTCATCGCTCGGGTCGCGGTCATCGGCCCGAAGTCCATTGCCCCGCTTGTAGTCTGGGTCGTTCTCCAGGCCGCCGCCGTTGTCGGAGTGCTTGTACTGCTTCCGATGGTCCTCGCCGCGGCGATCTCAAACGGCTGACCAGAACCTCACCCGCCGCTCACCCGCACCGTGACACATCCGATAAGTAGGATTGGATCATCATGGCGCTCATTTCCGTGGTTATCCCGGCTCTCAACGATGCGCCAATGCTGAACAGATGCCTCGCCGCTCTCGCGGGCCAGGAGCGTCAGGCCGACGAGATCATTGTCGTAGACAACGGCAGCATCGACGACACAGCGGCTGTCGCGCTTAGCGGTGGCGCACGCGTAGTCGTCGAACCGAAACGGGGTATCCCCGCGGCGACCGCGGCGGGGTTCGACGCCGCCCGCGGCGACATTTTCGCCCGCCTGGATGCGGATTCGGTCCCGCCGTCGGACTGGCTTGGAAAAATCGAAAAGCGTTTTGAAGCCGATGACAAGCTGGCTGCGCTCACCGGGCCCGGCGACTTCTACGGAGCGCGTGCCATCGTTCGCTGGGCCGGGCGGGTGTTCTACATCGGTGGATACTTCTGGTCGATGGGCTGGTTACTCGGACATCCTCCGCTGTTCGGATCGAACTTCGCGATTCGCAGCGGTACCTGGAGGCGCATCCGCCAGTCGTCTCATCGCGACGTCCGTGAGCTGCACGACGACCTTGACTTCAGTTTCCAGTTCCAACCCGACATGCGAGTCGCGTACCAGCGCGACCTTCGAGTTGGCGTGTCCGCACGTCCGTTCGGTTCGGTCGCGAGCCTGCGTCGCCGTTTGTACTGGGCGTACACGACGATCGCGGTGAACGCGCGCGAGCGCTCGCTTTTGGCGAGGCGGGCCGAACACAGGCAGTGGGAGCGCGGGACGCTCTACGACCCCGGGATCGAAGCCACCGAATTCGGCGGTGCCGAGTTCGGGCCGGATGACCTTGGGCCGGAACTCGAGCAGCGAACCTAGGGCTCGTGACCGCAACTGAGCCGATTGCGGCCTACTCGGTGCGCGCTGGCCCCGAGTACAGGGCGAGCAGGTCGCGCACGAGCTGGTTGGGTGCTGTCTCGCACGGGCTGTGACCCGTGGCGTAGATCGCGAGCGAAGCGCCGATCGATTCGGCGAAGTCACGATGGAGCGGCGTCGGCCACAGGTCGTGCTCGCCAACTGCCACGAGCTTCGGGATCGGGGATGCCGCGAGTATTTCCACGAGGTCAGGTGCGCGCTTCATGAGCGAAATGATGTCCTCGACGCTACGGCGCCTGGTGAATGCGAATCGGTGCCTGACAAACGCGAGCCGTCCGGGCGGCACGTGAGTGAAGTTCTTCCGAACTCCCCAGATCATCAAAGCGGCGCCCACTCGGCCGGTGGCCATCCCGGAAAACCACCCGATCCGCTTCACACCCCGGAACCCCTGTCCTGACTGCGGCGGAGAGCTGAGGAGGGTGAGGCTGGCAAACAACTCGGGTCGGAGAGTCAGCGCGATCTGTGCGACCGTTCCCGCAAAGGAATAGCCGAGCACGTGTGCGGCGCCGGGCGCCGAATCCAGGATCGCGATGAGGTCCATCACGAAGAGATCGTGGTCGTAGTGACGCCGCGGCGGGCTCAGGTGCTCCGGGCCGGCATCGGCGGACTCGTACTGGCCGGCCATGTCGAACGTGAGCACGTGGTAGCCGGCGTCCGCCAGAAGCGGCAGCATCAGGAAGAAGTCTTCCTTGGACCCGGTCACTCCAGGGACGAGTATCACCCGCGGATTGCCAGCCTGGCCGCCCTCGATAAGAGCGAGGTCACCGCTCGGGGCGGCAAAAGTTGTCGCGCGCGCACCGGCTGGGAGGCGGGCCCAGTCGATGTCGGGTATCGCCGCGTCGAGAACCAGGGAAAGATCGGGTACGGCCTCGGTCACGAGGTAAATCTACGCCCGAGCGAGGGCGAGCGGCGGGACTCCGGCGAGTCGAGCCGAAGCGATGGCACGAATTCGGGATCGAGCCGGTGGCTGAGGGCTAACTCGATCCCGTGCTGGCCTGGATGATCAGGCCGTTGCCGTCGGGGTCATCCAACTGGGTGTATCGGCCCCAGGGCGCATCCTGAACAGGCGTTGTTTCTACGCCGAGAGCCGTCAGCTCAGCGATCGAGCCGTCGAGATCGTCGGTTTCGAGGACAATCCCCCTGACGGAACCCGCCGGCATCGAGTCGAACCAGGTGACGAGCGTCATCGCGGTTTGCGCCCCGGGAGGTGCGACCATGACCCAGCGCATGTCGGGCTGAAGCCGCTGATCTGAAATCAGTGTGAAGCCCAGCTTGCCGACGTAGAACTCGAGCGCGCGGTCCTGGTCGCTGACCGGAATCGAAAACAGTTGAACGTTCGTGATCGCCATTCAGCTAATCCGTGTTGTAGCGGGACGGGTCATCGTATTCTTCCTCATCCATCGTTCCAGCGTCGTCCATGGTGAGCTCCCTTCATCGAGGCTGTGTCCGTGACTTCGACTCTGGTCCCGATTGCTTGTGCGCACCACGTTTCTGGCTATGAACAGTGTATGAACTTCCGCTGTCGGACCCACTGAACAAGTTCACGAGCATCCTGATCCGAGAAGACCGCGGGAAGGACATCGCCGCCTTCGCGTGTCTGGACTAACGTCGCGCGTCTGGACTAATCGGTCTTCCCCGTCAGATATCGTCGATCACGATAACTGAGGGGAACACAATGAGCAGCACGGTGCCGCCGGGGATACCCGCGGGCTGGTACAGCGATCCGGCTGGGTTCGATCAACTGCGCTGGTGGGATGGCACGGGCTGGACCTTGCATCTGGCTCCCCGACCGATTCCCATGCCCCCGCCGGTGCCACTGGCGCCGACCTCCCTCCCGCCAGTGGCAGAGGCGCCGATGTTCCCGATGCCGATAACCCAGGCACCGGTATTGCAGGCACCGGCGGTGCAGACGCTTGCGCCGCCGGGGAACTGGAACACGGTATCCAGCTGGTTCGTTGCGCTGAGCCCGATATTTTATGCGGCGGCTTACATCCTCGAGTTTCCGCGGGCGGCTGGGCAGCCGAACATCTCTTACGTGTTCGGCGTACTTGCGGGCTCAGCGTTTGTTCCGTTTGTTGTGGCCGTGATCTTTGCCACGGTCGATCGGCACGCGCTGAAAAAGCGTGGTTACCCCCTTCTCGCCAGCGTGTGGTGGATGCTTCTGTCGCCGCTCGCTTATCTCATCGTGCGGACGCTGAAGCTGCGGCGTGAGGTGGGCCGGGGATCGGGTCCGCTCTGGCTCTGGATCGCGGCGTGGGCCGTTTCGAGCGTGGTTATTGGGGTAGCGACGGTGCAGATGCTTCCGGCAATCACCAATTCCGAGAACTCGAGCAGCCTCGCCCGCGGGATCCAGGACGGATTGAATTCCCGGGGCGCCAAATACCTGGTGACTTGTCCACCATCCGCGCCGCTGACGGTCGGTGCCAGGTTCAGCTGCACAGCCCTTGATCAAACCGCGCGTGTGTCGCACATTCTCGTCATCGACGTCGTCGCCGGCGCGAATGGGCAGCCCACCGTCAAGCTGGAATCGGTTACTCCCCCGATCTCCCAGTGACCGCGGCACAAATTACACCCTGGTAGTTCGTCCCCTACTTAGGGACTGTGGTCAACGCGGGTGAATGCGTAGCGTCGATCACAGGGGAAACAGGGGACTCACTAACATGCTTTTGTCACGCAGGCTTTTTCGCGCAACGCGGGTAGCCATAGCCATTCTTGCCGGACTCGCCGTTGTCGCGGGCGTCGTTGTCGTCGCGCCCGCGGCCTATGCGGGCACCAATGACTACCCGGCCAAGTGGAAGAACGCGCCGCGTGACTCCATGTTTGACAACTGGGGCGAATACATCCGTGAGTGCACATCCTGGGTGGCCTGGCGCTTGCACGGCCACAACCGGTTTGAGATGCCGTTTCACGCGAACGCTGGTAACTGGGGCGCGAAAGCGAAGGCGCTCGGCTACACGGTCAATAAGTCGCCAGCGGTCGGAGCCGTAGCCTGGTGGAACACGTCGACTCGCGGCCACGTCGCCTGGGTCGAAGCGGTAAACCCCAACAACACCGTCAAGATCGAGGAATACAACATCGGCGGTACTGGCAAGTACGACGAGACCACGATCCCGACCTCGAGCGTGAGTGGCTACATCCACTTCCAGGATCTCGCGACCAGCTTCGCGGACGGCTCGTATGTCGAGTACGCGGGTCAGGTGTACAGGATGGCCGGTGGGGCACCCATCTATGTCACGAGCTGGGCCAAGTTCGGAAAAACGCCTGCCGGACTCGTCAGCACCAAACAGTGGGCGGCGCTGCGCAAGACTCCTCTCGACGGTACCTTTGTCGCGGGCGCAACCAGCAAGTACGTCTATCGGATCGTGGGCGGCGCACCGATCTACATCGGCAACTGGGCCTCGGTCGGCGGCCAGCACCCGGTGGTCGTGATTCCTGACGCCTCAATAACCGGTGCGGCCGGGCCTGTCTCGACCAGCTACTACAACCACTTGAACTTCTACCCAACCGGTACCAACGAGTTTGTGTTGGCGAGTCCGAGCAAAACGATTTACCAGATCACGGGAAATACAGCGGTTCCAGTGTCCAACTGGGCCACCACTGGCGGAAAGGCGCAACCCACGGTTCAGATCGGCGATGACGCCATCGCGAATGCGGGCTCAGCCTTCACCAGTCCATACGCGCATCTTCTCGGACAAAACAGCCTGCCGACACCCATCATTACGGGAACCGCGAAACTGCGGCGCACGCTCAAGGTGAGCCTTGGGACGTGGAAACCCACCGGATTCAAGATCACCTACCGCTGGTACCGCAATGGCAAACTAGTCATCGGGTCGGTTGGATCCTCCATTAGGCCCACCTCGCGGTCGGATGTGGGAACCCGATTCACCGTGACGGTCACCGCGACGCGAACGAACTACGTGTCCCGGTCGGTCGCGAGCCTTGCGACAAAGGCAACGTTGAAATAGTCGGCACGATCATCGCCCTTACTGTTTCGGATCATTGCCCAGCGCCGCGAGCAAAGCAGTACCGTTCGGCGAACCGAGCCCGGTGCAGGCGTCCCAGCCCGCCTTGGCCGCAAAGCTGCCGTTGTTGCCGGATGTGACGTCCCGAAAGCTGCTCTCGGCCGCGTAGAGCCTTGGCTGCAGCAACCCGAAGGGCGAACCGAGGGACTGGGCGAGTCGCGCGACCAGCGCGGCCCAGAGCGGCGCGACCGCGCTGGTTCCGCCATAGACGGCGCGAGTCCCATCGACGAGCACCTGGTATCCCGTCTCGGGATCGGCATTTCCCGCGACATCCGGAACGCCGCGCCCACCGGTCTTCGCTGAGGATGCCGGGACGCCAGCCCCCCTCTGCCAGGTGGGCAAGGCGAAGACGTCGCTGACGCCGCCGCCCGTCGCACCCTTGCCAGCGCCGTTGTTCCACACCGTCTCCGACGAAATGGTTGTCGTCGCGTGCAGGCTGGTGCCACCACAAGCGAGCGCGTGGGGACTGGACGCAGGAAAATCTGCGTGGTCCGTGCCATCCGTGCTCCCGTCCGAGCTGCCATTGTCGCCGGCCGCAGCCGTCACCGTGATGCCGAGCGCCGCCGCATCGAGGAGTGCTTCATCAAGCGCAGTGCGCGCCTGCGCCGTCCACTGGTCTTCGCTCTGGCCCCAGCTGATGCTCATGGAGGTGGGTTTCGGCGAAGCGTGAGAGGCGTTCGCCACGGCATCCAGGAACCCGGCATCGGTGTTGGGTGCGAAGTAGACGAGGATCTTCGAGGCCGGGCTCAGCGCCCCGACGACCTCGATGTCGAGCAGTACCTCACCATCGGCGCCGCTCGGATCCTTGCCCGGCTCGTTGATCGCGCCGTCAACTCCGACCGCCGAGACGGCTGGTGTCGGGATGCCAAGGCCAGCAAAATAGGTGTCGAGATCGGTCTGCTCATAACCACCACCGAGCTCGATGATGGCAATCGTCTGCCCGCTGCCGTCGGTGGCGGGCGGAAAATTGTAGAGCTCGCCAAGCTGCACGGGGGTGTAGCTCACGGAAGCCGCGTCGGCGTTGGCGACCCGAAACTGTGCCCGCGCCTGCGGCCGATCGTCGAGACCGAGCACGGCCGTGATCACGCCATCGAGTGCGGCCGGGATGCTGAGGCCGCCGGTGCGGTGTCGGTGCGTCACTGCGGCTCCCCCGTCGGCGTGGCTGGTGACCGCCTGGAGGGAAGTTCCGAACACGCGACTGACCGCGGCGGCGGGCCCCGAGATCCTGATCCGGCGCGAGGCAGAATCTGTGCTGACGACGGTGAGCCCGAGGCCGCGGAGGGTGTTCTCGACCAGCGTGACATCCGCCGGATCCGCACCGAACTGGCTCGCCAACTGCTCATCGTCGAGGTGCGTACCGAGCAAATCGGCTCCGGCCAGATCGGCGGTTGTCATTGGCGCACGCCGACGAAGGACAATCGTGGCTTCAACGGTACTTCCCGCAGGCAGGGCGGCCGCGGCGGGCGTCACCCCCTGTGCCGGCGGTCTCTCGCTCCCCGGCAGGGCAACCAGGTCGATCGTCGCGGGCTCGCGCTGCTGGGATTTTGGCTGCTGGGATTTCGGCTGCTGGGGCTTGGGCTGCGGAGGCTCGGCATTAGTCATTACTCCGGTCTACCGCCAACACCCGACGTAGACAAAGGGTTCTCCCCAGATTCGTCGGGACTGCTGCTCCCTGCGAGTCCCGCCTGAATGAATGCTGGAAGCCGCGACGTCGCGGGCGAACGGTCCGGCCGCGCAGGTAGATTCTTACGTATGGATCTCACTGACATCCCCGTCACCACCATCGATGGCGAACAGACCACACTCGCTCCCTACAAGGGCAAGGTGATGCTCGTGGTCAACGTCGCATCCCGCTGCGGGCTTGCGCCCCAGTACGAGAAGCTCGAAGAGCTTCAGAAGACGTACGGGGAGAGCGGATTCAGTGTTCTCGGGTTCCCAAGCAACCAGTTCCTCCAGGAGCTCGGCAAAAACGACGCCATCAAGGAATATTGCTCGACGACGTGGGGCGTCACGTTCCCGATGTTCGATCGCGTGAAGCTCAACGGCAAGAACGCGCACCCGCTCTACGTGGAACTCACCAAGACGCCAGACCAGGATGGCAAGGCGGGCAAGGTGTCCTGGAACTTCGAGAAATTCCTGATCACGCCCGACGGCAGCGTTCACCGCTTCCGCCCGAAGACGGAACCGGATGCTCCCGAGATCATCGGGCTCATCGAATCTTCCCTCCCGAACGTGAAGTGATCGCCGTGGCCAAGACTTTTACGCACGACACCGACGCGAACCGTTACATCCTGCGAATCGACGACGAACTCATTGCGGTCGTCGACTACGTCGTCAACGGCGATTCGATCTCGTTCAACCACACCTTCACGAACCCGAAGAAGCGGGGCCACGGCTACGCGGGCGAGATCGTTGAGTTCGCCGTCGACGACGTCGAGAAATCCAGCAATCGCCACATCGTGCCGATGTGCTGGTACGTCGGCAAGTGGTTCGACGAGCACCCCGAGCGCGCGGAACTGCTCAGTTCGCGCAGCTAGTAGTCACCCTCGACCTTGAGTCGGGATGACACTTGCTGTCGTCGAGAGGCCACCCAAACGACAACGTGTGTCATCTCGTTGCCAGGATCTTAACGAATGAGCTATTCGGCAGCGAACCAGGGCGGGTAGACCGCGACCTTCGCTTCGGCGTCCGCCTCGACCAGGATCTGGCGCACCACCGCGCGAGCCTTGTCGTGGGCTACGCCGATGAGCGAGACAGATTCGAGTGGGAGTGAACCCTGCACGAACAGCTCGGCCTCGAGGAGCGCGTCTGGGTTTGCGTCCGAGCGGAGCCTGCGCAGCATGGCTTCGGCATCCACTTTGTTGACGCCAAAGCGTGTCCGTTCCGCCTCGGCAGCGCCGTCGGTCACCGCAAACACCTTTGCGCTGTCGATCAACTGGCGAACCGTGCTGACCAGGAGCACGAAGTCGGCGGCATCGGAGTTCAGGATGTCGCGGGAAACCCGTGGGTGGGCAGTTCCGGAGCGGATGCTCTGCCACATGAGGGCGTTCGGCGAAAGGAAGAACGGCACGAAGTCGGCGAGCTTGGCATCCGCGAGCCCGGGGATCTGAACGCTGTCCCGTTCGGCCCGTGCCCCTGCGGGAGAAATATCGACCACCGGTTCGAGTCCGGCCACAATCGTGCCAGCGGTCAGGATGCCGGGCAGGTTGCTCACGTGCGTCAGGTGATAGACGCGCTGCTCGCCGATGTCGGCGACAGATGCTGATCCGGCGACGCGCTTGACCGTCGGTGCCGCGCGACCGCGCGTGGCGGTTCCTCGTGGTCGCGGTTGCACTGCCGTAACTATTGGTGCCTCTGGTACCGGCTTGGGGAAACAGGTTGCGCACATACCTGGTTCGAACCCGTGGATGCACTCGTCGCTCACGCGTAACCCTTTTCTCCGTGCATGGCGGATTAGCGAGCCCGCACGAACTCTCAAGTTTACGCGGACAGTCGGAGCGTTCGCACGCCGGGAGCGAGATAGTCTCCTATCACTTGCCGATCGTGGAATCGCGCGGGAGTCGCGTGGGGGGTTTGGATGGCTGAGAGCGGTCCCCCGACGCCCGCAGTACCCGCCGGCTGGTATTCGGATCCCGCTGGCTCAAGCGGCACGCGATGGTGGGATGGCGCGGGTTGGACTGACCACGTGCAGGCCGCACCCCAGCTCGTGCCGACCGTCGTGCCCGCCCCGAGCACGCCCGCCCCAATCAGTCCAACAGTGCTCACGCCAACAGCGCTGACGTCAACGCCGATCTTGCCAACAGCGGCGGAGCAGGCTTACGTCCCCTTCCAGTCGGCAACCTCGGTAGTGCCTCCCAGGGTCACCGGTGTTGCCTACACGCGATCGGTCTGGTGGATCTGCGCCCAGCCGCTCTGGGGAATCGCAAGCCAGGTGGTCCTCTACTCGACTATCACGGCCTTCGGACCCGTGCCCGTGAGGTTTCTCGCGCTCGGCCTCGTCGTGCTCAACCTTGTGCTGTGGGGCATCCTCGTCAGGCTCGCGTTCGCGGATCGGGCCGGGCTGCTCGCCGGCGGCAACGGATCGGCCGCATCCGCGTGGTGGATGCTGCTGTCGCCGCTCGCCTACCTCGTGGCCCGCGCGCAGCACGTGAAGCTCTGGGAGGTCGGCGCCTGGGCCCCGGTCGTCTGGTGGTCACTCGCCCTGATCATTGCGCCGGGGCTTGCGGTCGCCGGTGTCTTCGCCGTCTACGGGATCGTCGCGCCGTAAGCTCCGGGATACGTCTGCCCCCGGGAGATGCGTCTGCCCCCGTACGTACGGGGGCAGACGCATCTCCCG
>JAODMY010000107.1 GCA_025465535.1 Glaciihabitans sp. | reverse complement strand
TGGCCTGGCTGAACATTGGTCGACGCGAGTTGGTTGACCGACACGACGTCGGCGATGAAATCACGAGGATCAGCCTTTGGCGCGATCTCGGTCGCAACCTGCCAGAGCGACTCACCGGCTGGCATCGTGATCGTCTGCAGTGGAGTCGACGAAGTGGTCGCGGTGGCCCCACCGGCGTTGATACCGAAGAACAAGGCCAACACGACGACGGGCGCGGCGACAATCACGAGGAGAAGGGCCCGTCCGCGCCTCGTCATCCGGAGGCGCGAGCGCGTCGGAGTCCGGCGGACGGCTGTCGATGGCACGGCGGTCGATCGCACAGCAGTCGATCGCACAGAACCGACTGGACCTGAAACCCACATTTCCGCTGCGACCGTGCTCATGACTTCTCCTTGGATTAGATCTGCGCATCCGGCACTCGGCCGGGAGTACCGGATGCGAAGCTTTGTACCGAACGTATCTTCGATTATTCGAAATTGCAAGCGTGTATTCGAACAAGGTGACGAATTAGTTATCAACACACTCGAACAGGTGTTTGTTTTCGCACCATAAACGGATACAGTTTCGACTGTCTGGAGTTCACTCAACCGGGCACCACCGACATTTCACCCACGCAAGACAACCGCGCGACATTTCGAGCGACGATGTGGCACTCAGGAGAGACATGGACGAGATTTCAGAGCCTTCGGTTCCAGCCGGTCGCCCTTCGACCCGCAGGCGCACCAGCCTCAGTGACAAGCAGCAGGCGATACTCGAGGCCATCCAGACGTCTCTCGACACCCGCGGTTATCCGCCCAGCATGCGCGAGATCGGCGACGCCGTCGGTCTCTCTTCGCTGTCGAGCGTCACCCACCAGCTCAACCAGCTGGAACTCAGCGGGTATCTGAGGCGCGACCCCAACCGTCCGCGCGCAATCGAGATCCTGATCGACCTGCCGAAGTCGGAAGACGCATCCGCTGCCAGCCCCTCATTCGGCGACGCGGTCATGGTGCCGCTCGTCGGTCGAATCGCCGCGGGTATCCCCATCACTGCCGAGCAGCACGTCGAGGAGGTTTTCCCTCTTCCCCGCCAGATCGTGGGCAAGGGCGAATTGTTCATGCTCAAGGTCGTCGGTGACTCGATGATCGAGGCGGCGATCTGCGATGGCGACTGGGTGGTCGTCCACCCCCAGCAAAACGCGGAGAACGGCGACATCGTTGCCGCGCTTCTCGACGACGAAGCGACCGTCAAGGTCTTCCGCCAGCGAGACGGCCACACCTGGCTGCTGCCGCGCAATTCAAACTTCGAGCCCATCCTTGGCGATTTCGCCACCGTGCTCGGCAAGGTCACCGCGGTACTTCGCTCGGTCTAGTCCCGGTCGCACCGAACCTTCGGCGCGACCGGAACTCAACCGCGGGTCACAGACCCGGCCCGGTCAGGCAGAGGCAGCAGAAACCTTCGCCCGTATGGCCCGCGTCGCGGCGAGGACGTTCTTCAGCGAGTCGACGGTCTCGGTGTAGCCGCGCGTCTTGAGTCCGCAGTCGGGATTGACCCAGACCTGCCGCTCGGGGATCGATGCCAGCGCGATCTCCAGCAGGCTCGTGACCTCCTCCACGGACGGCACTCGAGGCGAGTGGATGTCGTAGACGCCGGGTCCGATCCCCCGCGCGAAGCCGCTGCGCTCGATGTCCGGCACGACCTCCATCCTGGAGCGGGCGGCCTCGATCGATGTGACGTCGGCATCCAGCCTGTTGATGGCGTCGATGACCACGCCGAACTCCGAGTAACAGAGGTGGGTGTGGATCTGCGTCTTGTCCGCGACTCCCGAGGTCGCCAGCTTGAATGATCCGACCGACCAGTCGAGGTAGTTCGGCTGGTCCTTCTTCTTCAGCGGGAGCAGTTCGCGCAGCGCCGGCTCATCGACCTGGATGACCTTGATACCCGCGGCCTCGAGATCGGCGATCTCATCGCGAAGGGCCAGCGCGACCTGGTTGGCGGTGTCGCCGAGCGGCTGGTCATCCCGAACAAAGCTCCAGGCCAGGATGGTGACGGGCCCGGTGAGCATCCCCTTGACCGGTTTCGCTGTCAGGCTCTGCGTGAAACTCGACCAGCCGACCGTCATTGGCGCGGGCCGTGAAACGTCTCCCCAAAGCAGCGACGGACGCGTACAGCGGCTTCCGTACGACTGCACCCAGCCGTTCTGCGTCACCGCGAACCCGTCGAGGAGCTCGGCGAAGTACTGCACCATGTCGTTGCGCTCAGGCTCGCCGTGCACGAGGACATCGAGTCCGATCTCCTCCTGCAGCTTCACGACGCGGGTGATCTCATCCTCCATCGCCTCGACGTATTCGCCCTCGGTGATCTCACCCCGGGCGAAGCGGGCACGCTCGCGGCGGATGTCGCCCGTCTGCGGGAAGGAGCCGATGGTGGTCGTCGGTAGAAGCGGAAGATCCAGAGCGGCGTCCTGGGCCACGAGACGAAGCGCGTAGTCGGATCGGGAGAAGTCGGCGTCCTTCAGCTCGTCGACGCGGAGTCGCACGGCACCATCACGCACGCCGGGAGCACTATGGCGGTCTGCCAGCGCCGCGGATGCGGCATCCAGCTCGGATTGGATCTTCGCCTTGCCGTCGTCGAGGCCCTTCGCGAGGGTGGCGACCTGGCCGACCTTCTGATCGGCGAATGCCAGCCAGGTCTTCAGGCGCGGGTCGAGCGCCGGTTCGTCCTCGACGTCGTGCGGGGTGTGGAACAGGCTCGTGGATGACGAGACCGCGACGTTCGGACTGAGCGCCTTGAGCGACTCCAGCTTCTCCCACGCCGCAGCAAGGTCTCCGCGCCAAATGTTGTGGCCGTCGACCACTCCACCGACCAGAACCTTGTCGGTACTGGAATCGCTGGCGAAAGCGCTCGGCACCGCACCCCGCACGAGGTCAAGTCCGATGGCCTCGATCGGCGTCGAGCCGAGCACGGGAAGCGCGTCATCAAGGCTGCCGTAGGGCGCCGCGACGAAGATCTGCGGCCTGGCCGGGACGGCCGACAGCAGGTCGTAGGCCCTCTTCGTGGCCGCTAGCACGACATCCCTTGGCACCTCAATGCTCTCACTGACGAGCGCGGGCTCGTCAAGCTGCACCCACTCCGCGCCCACCGCGGTCAGCGCGGCAAGCAACTCGGCGTAGACGGGAAGCAGGTCGTCGAGCCGGTCGAGCGGACGGTAGTCGGCTGGCGCGCTCTCGCTCGGCTTGCTGAGCAACAGGAATGTGACGGGGCCGACTATGACGGGACGCGTGCGATATCCGGATGCCGTCGCCTCTGCGACCTCGCGCACGAGTCGATCGGATGCGAAGGAGAAATTCGTCTCCGGGCCGATCTCCGGCACCAGGTAGTGGTAGTTCGAGTCGAACCACTTCGTCATCTCGGCTGGGACGTGCTCGCCCTCGCCGCGCGCAATCGTGAAGTAGCCCGCGAGGTCGACCGCGCCATCCGATCCGACCAGCGAGGCGAAACGGGTCGGGACCGCACCGACCGTGACCGCGGCGTCCAGCACCTGGTCGTAGTAGGAAAACGCTTCCGGGATGGATGAGTCGGTGCGGCCGAGCCCCAGCGACACGAGACGCTCGCGAGTGGCGGTTCGCAGCCCCGCGGCTGTGGCCTCGAGCTCGTCGGCAGTGATGGTGCCGGCCCAGAAAGCCTCGACGGCCTTCTTCAGTTCGCGCCGACGGCCAATCCTCGGGTAACCGAGAATCGTGCCGGTCGGGAAGGCGGCGTGCGTGCTCATGCTTGCTCCTTGTTTGCATCGATTGTTGTCGTGAGTCCGGTGGCTCGCAAGACCGAGAGAACGGCCTCGTGCCTGTTGAACGTGTAGAGATGGAGGCCGGGCGCGCCGCCGTCGAGAAGATCGTTGGAGAGCCGCGTCGCGTGCTCGATTCCGACGGCGTAGCGGGCGTCGGGGGTCTCCGCGGCCGAGAGCCGTGCGAGGAGTTCGACGGGCATCCGCTCGCCGGTCAGGTCGACCATGCGTTGCAGCCGCTCGGGCGACAGGATCGGCATCACACCGGGGAGGATGCGCATGGTGACGCCGGCCGCGCGAGCCTGTTCGGTGAACCTCAGGTAGTCCTCCGCATGGAAGAAAAGCTGCGTGATCGCGAGGTTTGCGCCGGCGGCCTCCTTGGCGAGAAGCGTGTCGAGGTCCTGCTCGACCGACCGAGACCGCGGATGTCCGTTCGGGAACGCCGCGACCGCGATCGTGACCTTCTTGCCACTGCTGAGCCGTTTCGCAGAGGGGAATCCCGGTACCGACTCCTGCGAGAACGGCACACGCTCCGCCTGCACTCGGTGGATGAGCTGCACGAGTTCACCCGCGCTTTTCAGATCTCCGAGAAAGTCATCGCCCTCGACCGATCCGACCGGCGGATCTCCGCGCAGGGCGAGAAAACTTGTGAGTCCGGCATCCAGGAACTCGCGGATGACGCGCGTCGCCTCCGAGTAGGTCCAGCCCACGCAGGTGAGGTGCGCCATGGGCGGCACGGCAGTCGTCAGCAGGTGCCGAAGGACTCCGAGCGACGCCTCCCCGCTCGACCCACTCGCCCCGTACGTCACCGAGATGAACTCGGGAGCGGCAGCGACCAACTGGCCAAGTGATTCGTAAAGCGCGAGCTCGGCCGCGGCATTGCGCGGCGGATAGAGCTCGAACGAATACGTGGCCACTGGGCTCACCCCTTCCGGAAATAATCACGGTGAGGCGGGTGCCGGGCTCGGCTGTCGCTTCGGGCGCCACACACAGCACGCCTTCGGGAAAACCATAGCAACAGCCGGAATCCCGATCCCTTGTGTTACGAAGCGTGAACCGCAGCGAACTCCTTGAGCGATTCGACGCTCTGCGGGTGGACCAGAGCCGTGACGAGAGTTCCGTCCTCGCGATAGTCGGTGGTCAACACCCGACCGCGCAGGTGGAGCTTGGAGATGACCTCGCCGCGGTCGTAGGGCACGAGCAGCGTCAACTCGATCTCGGGCTGCGGGATGAGTTCCGCGATCCGCTCGAGCAGTTCCTCGATCCCCTCGCCCGTGCGCGCGGAGACGAATACGGCACGCGGTTCGAGGCCGCGGAGCACCAGGCGCTGGTCGGCATCCACAAGATCGCTCTTGTTGAAGACAACGATCTCCGGGATCTCCCGTGCCTCGATCTCGCCGATCACATCCCGCACCGTGGTGAGTTGACTAGCCGGGTCTGGGTGGGACGCGTCGACGACGTGGACGATGACGTCCGACTCGCCGATCTCCTCGAGCGTCGAGCGGAACGCCTCGACCAGCTGGTGCGGCAGGTTGCTGACGAAACCGACCGTGTCAGTGAACGTGTAGGGACGCCCATCGGGTGTCATCGACTTGCGAACGGTCGCATCCAGGGTCGCGAACAGGGCGTTCTCGACGAGCACACCCGCGCTCGTGATCCGGTTCAGCAGGCTCGACTTGCCGGCGTTCGTGTAGCCGGCGATGGCTACGCTCGGCACGGCAAAGCGGTTACGGTTCGCGCGCTTGGCTTCTCGCGCCGGACCGAATCCCTTGATCTGCTTGCGCAGCCGCGACATGCGAGTGTGGATGCGGCGACGGTCGAGCTCGATCTTGGTCTCACCCGGTCCGCGGCTTCCCATTCCGTTGCCAGCCCCCACCTGGCCACCGGCCTGGCGGGACATCGACTCGCCCCAACCACGAAGCCGTGGCAGCAGGTATTCGAGCTGCGCGAGTTCGACCTGGGCCTTGCCCTCGCGAGACTTGGCATGCTGGCTGAAAATGTCGAGGATGACGGCCGTGCGATCGATCACCTTGACCTTGACAACATCCTCGAGCGCTCGCCGCTGGCTTGGCGCGAGCTCGGTATCCGCGATAACGGTGTCCGCACCGAGCGACTGCACGATCGCGCGCAGTTCCTCGGCCTTGCCGCGACCGAGGTAGGTGCTCGGATCGGGATGCGGTCGCTGCTGCAGGAGCCCATCGAGCACGCGGGCACCCGCGGTCTCCGCCAGCGAGGAGAGCTCGCGCAGCGAATTGTCGGCATCGCTCAGGTTGCCACTCGAGTAGACGCCGATGAGCACGACGTTCTCGAGTCGCAGCTGCCGGTACTCAACCTCCGTGACATCTTCGAGTTCGGTGCTGAGTCCCTGAACACGGCGCAAGGCCGCGCGATCCTCGCGTTCGAACTGGTCGCCATCGCGGTTATTGTCATAGTGGGAGTCGTCCTGCAGAGCATCCGCGCGCACGGCGTCGGCCCGACCGCCTCCGCCGAAATTCGTGTATCCAATGGCGTGCGCATCGTCGCGCGTCAGCACTCGGCTGACAATTTCGTCATTCTCGTTGTTTTCGAGGTCGTTATCGGTCATTTCCACCAACTGTAGTCTTCCGTTTTTAGATAGGTTTTGTGAATGAGCAGTGAGCATTACTTCTCCGCTACCCCGGGAAGTGAACCTGGTCTGCGTAAATTCCACGCGCGCCTGGTCGGCCAGGTCTACGAATTGACGACGGGCAACGGGATCTTCAGCCCCGAGCGCGTCGACGCCGGGACCGAGGTTCTGCTTTCCCACGTCCCCGCACCGCCGCCCGGGGGCGACCTGCTCGACCTCGGATCCGGCTGGGGCCCGATCGCGATCAGCATGGCCATCCACTCGCCGCGTGCCACCGTCTGGGCGGTGGATGTCAACGAGCGGGCCCTCGATCTGGTGCGAACCAATGCTGCCGCCTTAGGGCTCACAAACATCAACGCCGCACGACCCGACGATGTTCCCGATGGCGTGCGCTTCACGACGATTTGGTCGAATCCGCCCATTCGGGTCGGAAAGAACGAGCTGCACGGGCTGCTCGAGCGATGGCTCCCCCGGCTGGAGTCAGATAGCGACGCGTGGCTGGTCGTCCAGCGCAATCTGGGTTCAGATTCGCTGCATCGCTGGCTCCAGGCCACGTTTCCCGAGGACTTCGCGTTCTCCCGGGCTGCAACCAACAAGGGTTATCGCGTGCTGCGAGGCAGGCGACGCACCTCAGCTGATCCTCATGCATCGGAGGATTGACCTCCTATACCTCCAGCGTGCCTTCGAACACGAGGTCGGCCGGCCCGCTCAACGAGACATGTTCGCCATCCTCGGCCGGGAACATCCGCACGCCGAGCTTGCCACCGGGCACATGCACGATCCACTGGTTAGGAGCGCCAGCACCGGCCCAGTATCGGGTGGCGAGGGCCGCCGCCACAGCGCCCGTCCCGCAGGACAGGGTTTCCCCGCTGCCGCGTTCGTGCACCCGCATCCGGATGCGTCCGACGCCATCCTGAACCAGCGGATCCAGCGGCACGACGAGTTCGATGTTCGCCCCGTCCGACGGCTCCGGATCGAGCACGGGAATGTACGAGAGGTCCGCGGCATCCAGCTCGTCATCACTGGCGAGAGCCACGACGACATGCGGATTGCCGACGCTGATGCCGAGGCCGGGCCGGGCAACCGGCAGGTTGCGCACCCGCACTGTCGGCTCCGCGCCGTCGAGCGACCAACGACCGAGGTCCACCTGGAAACCGTTCCGATTGCTCTGCACGTCCCGAACGCCGCTGCGTGTTCCGATCGCCAGGGTGTCGCCGTCTTCGAGCTTCGTGAGGCCGTTGTCGAGAAGATAGCGCGCGAAGACGCGGATGCCGTTGCCACACATCTCCGCGGGGCTGCCGTCGGCGTTGTGGTAGTCCATGAACCACTCGGCCGCGGGGTCCTCGGCCAGTGCTTCCGCTCCGTCGGCGAACCTGCTCGATCTCACCGCGCGAATCACACCGTCGCCGCCCACACCAAAGTGTCGGTCCGCGATGGCCGCGATCTGGGCCGGACTCAGGTCGACCTCGCCGTCGGGGTCGGCAAACAGCACGAAGTCATTGCCCGTGCCGTGGCCCTTGGTGAAGTGGATTGTCGCGCTCACTGCTCAATCGTATCGATCGCGGCGGCGACGCGTTCCGGGTCGTCCGAGTCGAGCCAGCGCGCCACCGGATAACGCCGGAACCAACCGACCTGACGCCGTGCGTATCGCCTCGTCAGCGCCGCAGTCTGCTCGATAGCTTCGCGCTGCGTGAGCTCGCCGTCCAGTTCCGCGATGGCCTGCGCATACCCGATCGCCCGCGCGGCGGTCACACCCATCCCGCGCGGCCGGAGCTCGCGCACCTCGCCAGGAAGCCCAGCCGCCCACATCTCTTCCACCCGCGCGTCCAGCCGCGGAACAAGCTCCTCACGGGGAGTTTGCAGGCCGAGGATGGTGGTCGGCCGCCAGAG
>JAODMY010000085.1 GCA_025465535.1 Glaciihabitans sp. | reverse complement strand
GTGGCCTCGATCGGGTGCTGCGCACCCTTCTCGCGGAGCGCCAGGAACTCCGGAGCTCCGGCATCCTGGTCATCAATGAAGTGCTTCGCGAAGGTACCGTCCTGGATCTCGTTCAGGATGGTCTTCATGTTGTCCTTCACGTGAGGATCGATGACCCGCGGACCGGAGACGTAGTCACCGAACTCGGCGGTGTCGGAGATCGACCAGCGCTGCTTCGCGATGCCGCCCTCCCACATCAGGTCGACAATGAGCTTGAGCTCGTGAAGAACCTCGAAGTAGGCGATCTGCGGCTGGTAACCGGCCTCGGTCAGGGTCTCGAATCCGTACTGGACGAGCTGCGAAACTCCACCACAGAGGACGGCCTGCTCACCGAACAGGTCGGTCTCGGTCTCCTCGGTGAACGTGGTCTTGATGCCACCGGCGCGAAGTCCACCGATCGCCTTGGCGTAGCTCCAGGTGAGCGGCCAGGCCTCGCCCGACGCGTCCTTCTCGACGGCGACGATGACGGGCACTCCGCGGCCTGCCTCGAACTCGCGGCGAACCGTGTGGCCGGGGCCCTTCGGTGCGACCATGATCACGTCGACGCCCTCGGGCGCCTCGATGTAGCCGAAGCGGATGTTGAATCCGTGACCGAACAGGATCGCCTTGCCCTCGGCGAGGTTGGGCTGGATGTCGTCCTTGTAGATGATGCGCTGGTACTGGTCCGGCGCGAGGATGACGATCACGTCGGCCCAGGCCGACGCCTCGGCGACCGACAGGACGGTGAAGCCCGCCTCCTCGGCCTTGGGCTTCGACTTCGAGTCGGCCTTGAGGGCGACGACGACCTCGACGCCGGAGTCGCGAAGGTTCAGTGCGTGGGCGTGGCCCTGCGAGCCGTAGCCGACGACGGCAACCTTCTTGCCCTGGATGATCGACAGGTCAGCATCATTGTCGTGGAAGATTTCGGTCACTTTAATTTCCTATTCATTTTCTTGGTGTTCTTTGATGCGGTCTCGAAACGCGTGCTCGCGCGCCACTCAACCGGCGATATCAGTTCTTGAAGACGCGCTCCGTGATGCTCTTGCCACCGCGGCCGATCGCGAGAAGGCCCGACTGCGCCATCTCTTTGATTCCGTAGGGTTCGAGGATCCGCAACAGCGCCTGGATCTTGCCGCTGTCACCCGTGACCTCGATCACCAACGCGTCGGCTGCGACATCCACAACACTCGCACGGAACAGCGTCACCGCCTCAAGAATCTGCGATCTCGTCGAATTGTCGACGCGCACCTTGATGAGCAGGTGCTCGCGTGTCACGGCCTGGGCCGGATCGAGCTCGACGATCTTGATCACGTTGATCAGCTTGTTGAGCTGCTTGGTGACCTGCTCGAGCGGAAGCTCTTCGACATCCACCACGACGGTGATGCGGGAAAGCCCGTCGATCTCGCTCTTGCCTACCGCGAGGGATTCGATGTTGAAGCCGCGGCGAGCGAACAGCCCGGCGACGCGGGTCAGCAGGCCCGGCTTGTCCTCGACGAGGAGTGAGAGAACGTGTGAACTCATGGCGCTACTCCTCTTCCCAGGTCGGGGCGTGTTCCTTGGCGTACTGGATGGATGAGTTGCCGACCCCCTGCGGAACCATCGGCCAGACCATAGCGTCGCGACTCACGATGAAGTCGATCACGACGGGCCGGTCGTTGGTCTCGAGCGCGAGCTTGATGGCCGCATCGATCTCCTCGACCTTGGTGACCCGGATACCGAGCGCGCCGTACGCGTCCGCCATCTTCACGAAATCGGGGATCATCCGCGACTGTGTTCCGTCGCCCATGTGGCCCGTGTTCAGGTCGGTAAACGAATACCGGCCCTCGTAGAACAGGTTCTGCCACTGGCGCACCATCCCGAGCGACGAGTTGTTGATGATCGCCACCTTGATCGGGATGTTGTTGAGCGTGCAGGTCGCGAGCTCCTGGTTCGTCATCTGGAAGCATCCGTCACCGTCGATCGCCCACACCACGCGGTCGGGGTTGGCAACCTTCGCGCCCATGGCCGCGGGAAGCCCGTAGCCCATGGTTCCGGCGCCGCCCGAGTTCAGCCACGCGTTCGGACGCTCATACTTGATGAACTGCGCGGCCCACATCTGGTGCTGGCCGACGCCCGCGGCGTAGATGCCCTCCGGTCCGGTCAGCTGACCGATCCGCTCGATGACCATCTGCGGTGAAAGCAGGCCATCTTCCGGGATGTCGTAGCCGAGCGGGAACTCTTTCTGCAGTGACTTCAGCCGCGTCCACCATTCGCTGATGTCGGGCTTGGTCTTGCCGATCGCCTCGAGGTAGGCGACGGTGAGGTCGGCGATGACATCCTTGGCATCGCCGACGATCGGGACGTCCGCGACGCGGATCTTGGAGATCTCCGCCGGGTCGATATCGACGTGCACGATCTTGGCGTTCGGCGCGAACTCGCTGACCTTGCCCGTCACGCGATCGTCGAAGCGGGCACCGAGCGAGATGAGCAGGTCGCTCTCCTGGATCGCGAGCACCGCGGGGACCGTTCCGTGCATCCCTGGCATGCCCATGTGCTGCTCGTGCGAGTCGGGGAATGCCCCGCGCGCCATGAGCGTGGTGACGACCGCCGCGCCAGTCGTCTCCGCGAGCTCGAGAAGCTCCTTCGATGCCTGCGACCGGATGACTCCGCCGCCGACGTACAGGACGGGCCGCTTGGCCTCCGCGAGGAGCGCGGCCGCCGCCTGGATCTGCTTGCCGTGCGCCTTCAACACCGGACGGTAGCCAGGAAGGTCGACCTTGGGCGGCCAGATGAACGGCGCGAGCTGCTGTTGCGCATCCTTCGTGATGTCGACGAGGACCGGCCCCGGACGACCGGTCGTCGCGATCTGGTAGGCGGCCGCGAGCGTCGCGGGGACGTCGGCGGCATCCGTCACCAGGAAGGAGTGTTTGGTGATCGGCATCGTGATTCCGACGATGTCGACCTCCTGGAACGCATCCGTTCCCATCAGGGTCGAGAAGACCTGGCCGGTGATCGCGAGGAGCGGCACCGAGTCCATGTGCGCGTCGGCGATCGCGGTCACGAGGTTGGTCGCCCCGGGACCTGAGGTCGCGATCGCGACGCCGACCCGGTTGGACGACGACGCGTAGCCCTCAGCTGCGTGGCCCGCACCCTGTTCGTGGCGGACGAGAATGTGACGAATAGCTGTCGACGCCATGAGCTCGTCGTAGAACGGGATGATCGCGCCGCCGGGCAGGCCGAAGACATCGTCGATTCCCAGGTGTTCGAGCGTGCGCAGGATTGCGCCGGAGCCCGTGAGCATTTCGGGTTCGTGCTTGTGACCCGCGTTTTTGTGGGCGGGTGGCACGGGAACTGGATCCGTGGGCATTGAGTTTCTTCCTAAAGTGATGATGACCTGGGCGAAGCTACCCGGTAACCGCGCCCTCTGCAGCGGAGCGTACGAGTTTGGAGTATTTCGCGAGAACGCCACGGGTGTAGCGAGGAGGTAGGGGAGCCCAGCCAGAGCGGCGAGCTTCCAGCTCTGCCGGTTCGACAAGTAGGTCGAGCGAGCGAGCTGCGATATCGACCCGTATCAGATCACCATCGCGCACGAAGGCGATTGGACCTGCGTCCACCGCTTCGGGAGCTATGTGGCCGATACACAGGCCGGTTGTGCCGCCTGAAAATCTGCCGTCCGTCAAGAGTAGTACATCTTTTCCGAGGCCTGCTCCCTTGATGGCGGCGGTGATGGCGAGCATCTCGCGCATCCCGGGGCCGCCCTTCGGGCCCTCGTAGCGGATGACGACGATCTGCCCGGCCTCGATGGTGCCCTCGGTGAGGGCGTCCATTGCGGCGCGCTCCCCCTCGAAGACGCGGGCTGGGCCCTCGAAGACGTCGGCGTCGAATCCGGCCGTCTTGACGACCGCACCCTCAGGGGCGAGTGATCCCTTGAGGATCGTGAGGCCGCCGGTGGCGTGGATGGGGTTGTCGAGCTTGCGCAGGACCTCACCGTCGATCTCGTTGATCGGCTCGAGGTCGGCGAGGTTCTCGGCGACCGTCTTGCCGGTGACGGTGAGGCAGTCGCCGTGCAGGAGGCCAGCCTCGAGCAGCGCCTTCATGAGGACGGGGATGCCACCCTGGCGGTCAAGGTCGTTCATCACGTAGCGACCGAACGGCTTCATGTCCGCGAGGTGGGGAACGTTGTTCCCGATGCGGTTGAAGTCATCGATGGTGAGGTCGACCTCGGCTTCGTGCGCGATCGCGAGGAGGTGGAGCACGACGTTGGTCGAACCACCGAGTGCCATCGCGACCGTGATGGCGTTCTCGAACGCGTCCTTGGTGAGGATGTCGCGGGTCGTGATCCCGAGGCGAAGCATGTTCACGACCGCCTCGCCAGAGCGGTGCGCGTAGTAGTCGCGGCGCCGGTCGGCGGATGCCGGGCTGGTCGAGCCGGGGAGGCTCATCCCGAGCGCCTCTGCGACGCTCGCCATGGTGTTCGCGGTGTACATGCCGCCACAGGCACCTTCACCGGGTGCGAACGCGCATTCGATGCGATTGGCGTCTTCGAGGCTCATCTTGCCGGCCTTGACGGCACCGACGGCCTCGAACGAGTCGATGATCGTGATGTCTTTCTCCGTGCCGTCGCTGAGCTTGACCCAGCCCGGCGCGATCGATCCGGCGTAGAGGAACACGGATGCGAGGTCGAGCCGAGCGGCCGCCATGAGCATGCCGGGCAGCGACTTGTCACAGCCGGCGAGGAGCACTGAGCCGTCGAGGCGCTCGGCCTGCATGACGACCTCGACGGAGTCGGCGATAACCTCGCGGCTCACGAGCGAGAAGTGCATTCCCTCGTGGCCCATGCTGATGCCATCGGAGACGGAGATGGTGCCGAACTGGAGCGGGTATCCACCGCCGGCGTGCACGCCCTCCTTGGATGCCTGGGCCAGGCGATCGAGGGAAAGGTTGCACGGCGTGATCTCATTCCACGAGCTCGCGATACCGATCTGGGGTTTGTCCCAATCGGCATCCCCCATGCCTACAGCGCGGAGCATTCCGCGCGAGGTAAGGGCTTCGATACCGTCTGTGACGATGCGGGAGCGGGGCTTGATGTCTGGCGTTTGGGGCGTGGTCGCAGGCGTTTCCGGCATGTTACAAAGTGTATGACCCTTGCGTGTGTGACTACTGCGGCGGTGTCACGCACTTGCAGGGCACGCGGTTGCTCGCGAGTGCGGCTACTGCTCGTGCTGGGTACCGTCGCGGAACTCCGCGAGAAGTGCGAGGACCTGGGCGACCTGGAGAGGACCCGGAACCCGGTGCGCGGCGGCGGTGTCGCCGTCTCCGCTCTTGAGACCGAAGTCTTCGGAGCCGAGCGCGGCGAAGGCATCCTCATCCGTCACATCATCGCCGGCGTAGAAGACCGCGGTCGCCTTGGTGTAGCTGCGCAGGTGCTCGATCGCGTCGCCCTTGGTGGTCGAGCGCACCGAGAATTCGAGCACGTTCTTTCCGTGCCGCACCTTGACGTTCTCGACCTCGGCGGCGGCCTCGCTCAACGCCACGAGGTGAGCGACGCGAGAATTGTGCTCCGTCGCGAGCCGGGTGTGCAGCGCGAAGCCGGCCGGTTTCGACTCGAGCCAGACCTGGTCGAACGCGTCTGCGACCTCGCCGAGAACTCCGCCGAGTGCGTCGACCTGGCGTAGCTCCGTGGTGTCGAGGGTGATCTCGGACTCGTAGGCATCCGCATCCGCCGGACTGTCGAGCCGGATCTCGATGCCGTGCGATCCGACCAGTAGTGCCGTATCCGGCAGGTCGGAAACCAGCTCCAGGGAATGAAGCGAACGTCCGGAGACGAGTGCGACCCGAGTGCCCGGCAGCTCGAGCAGAGCGAGGACGGCGGCGCGTGCCTCCGGCAGGGCACGAGCGGCCTCGGGGTCATCGACCTCCGGGGCAAGGGTCCCATCGAAATCGAGTGCGACCAGAAGCCGCTTGACTCGCGCAATTTCGCGCAGTGAACCGACGAGCTCGCGAGACAGCCCCTGTTCAGACATGAGGAAGTTCAAACATTAGAGAACACCGACATTCGTGAAACACCGACATTAGAGAGTTCAGACATGGCTTCTCATCGACGACGAATTCGTTCGATGGTGACCTCGAGTTCACCGAGTGCGTCGTCATCGTCGTCCGTCGCGTTGTTATCGCCGGCGGCGCGCAGTGCGGTCAGGAACTCGGCCGACCAGCGAGCCACATCGTTCGCCAGCACGAGCTTGCGCATCGAGCGCATTCTGCGCTGCCTCTCGACCCTCGGCATCTCGATGGCCTGCACGATGGCATCCTTCAACCCGTCGATGTCGTGCGGGTTGATGCGGAGGGAGCGACGCAGTTCGTCCGAGGCCCCGGCGAACTCGCTCAGCACGAGAACGCCGTCGTCGTCGAAGCGGCTGGCGACGTACTCCTTTGCGACCAGGTTCATGCCGTCCCGCAGGGCGGTAACAAGCATGACGTCGGCCGCGAGGTAGAGCGCCACCATCTCCTCGCGCGGATATCCGTGGTGGTGATAGCTGATCGCCTGGTGGCTCATCGTGCCGAAATCGCCGTTGATGCGGCCGACCGTCAACTCGATCTCATCGCGCAGCTGCATGTACGCGGCGACGCGCTCGCGGCTCGGGCTCGCGACCTGGACGAGCGTCACATCCTCGACTTCGATGCGCCCCTCGGCCAGCAGTTCGCCGAATGCCTTGAGACGATGCCCGATGCCCTTGGTGTAGTCGAGCCGGTCGACGCCGAGCATGACGGTCTTCGGGTTGCCGAGACCCTCGCGAATCTCCCTGGCGCGGGCCTGGATGGCGGGATCGCGTGCCATCTCTTCGAAACTGGATGAGTCGATCGAGATCGGGAACGCCTTGGCGAGTACCCGTCGCGACGCCGCTCCGGTCGCGTCGTCGGCCTGGACCTCGATGTAGGCCGACTTGGTGACCGACCCGAGGAGTCGGCGGGCGGCGCGCTGGAAATTGGAGGCATCCGCGACGCGCTGGAACCCGATGACGTCGGCTCCGAGCAGGCCGTCGATGATCTGGGTGCGCCAGGGCAATTGCGAGTAGATGCCGTATGGCGGGAATGGAATGTGGTTGAAGAACCCGATCGTGAGGTCCGGTCGAGCGGTCCGCAGCATCTTCGGGACGAGCTGCAGCTGATAGTCCTGCACCCAGACGACCGCGCCTTCCGCCGCGACCGCGACCGCCGCATCCGCGAATCGGCGATTGACCGCCACGTAGCTTTCCCACCATTCGCGGTGGTAGCTCGGCGGGGCGATCACGTCGTGATAGAGCGGCCAGAGCGTGTCGTTCGAGAATCCCTCGTAGTAGTTCTCGATGTCATCCGCGCTCAGTGCGACTGGCACGATGTGGATGCCGTCGCTGACGAACGGTTCGAACTCGAGATCCGGCTGCCCGGCCCAACCGACCCACGCGCCGTCGGTCGCCTGCATGACGGGTTCGAGCGCGGTCACGAGCCCGCCGGGCGAGTGCTGCCAGGACGCGTCGCCCTCTGGCGAGATGATGCGGTCAACCGGCAACCGGTTGGAGACAACGACGAAATCGTAGCGATTGTGAGTCTTGGGCGTCATTGTCCCCCCAGATTACCAGCGTCATTTGGCGTTCACCCCGCCGAGTCGGGTGAAATGGCCCTTCCCGATGCCCCGGAAGGGCCATTTCACCCGACTCGACCGAGGATTTGTGGTGGGGTGGTGGGGTGGGGACGGTGCGCAGCTAGACCGAAGCCGGAACCAGTCCGAGCGCCCTCGCGCGACGCACCCGTCTCACCGCGACCAGCGCGATCAGCAGGCTGCCGACCCCGAAGACGACCAGCGCCAACGACGCACCGACGGCATCCGCGACTCCGGAATTCGCGATGATCGCCTGCATGCCCTGAACGCCATATGTCAGCGGCAGGAACGGACTGGCGACCTGGAACGGCTTGGCGAGCAACTGGATCGGGTACAGACCGCCGGTCGAGGTGATCTGCACCGCGAGCAGGAAGATCGAGACGACCAGGCCCCCACGGCCGAGGCCGATCGTGAGCAGGTAGTGGAAGGCCGTGAAGGCGAGCGCCATGAGCACGGAGAACGCAAGGCTCGCGGGGAACAGCGACCAGCTGACACCGACGGCGACGTGCAGCAGTACCGCGAGCAGCGCGGCCTGGGCGCCGGTCACGATGGAAGCGCGGCCGACCGCCGAGAGGACGAGTCGACTGTCCTTCGCCGTTGACGACAACGCACGACGGGTCATCGGCCGCATGACGAGGAACACCGCGAGGGAGCCGATCCAGAGCCCGAGCGGAACGAACAGCGTCGCGATGATCTGCGCGGGCGACGACACCTCGTGCTTGCGATCGACCGTCACGCCGACAGGATCGGATGCCACGGCCGCCGTCGCCTTGGCCTGTGCGGCCGAGACGGATGGCACCTGCGCGGCGCCGGAGGTGAGTCCGGCTGCGAGCTTGTTGACCCCGTCCGCGAGCGAGTGGGCACCGGATGCCGAAGCCGACGTTCCCGACGCCAGCTTCGAGATCCCGGATGCGAGCGAGCTGGTTCCCGAGCTCAGCGACGATCCCTGTGAGGCGAGTTCCCCAGCGCCGGACGAGAGCTGCTTGACGCCGCTGGTCAGGGCCGGTCCGCCCTTCGACGCCGCGGCGAGCCCCGGTGCGAGTTGCTGGATGGTGGCGAGCGCCTGCGCATAGGCAGGATCAGTGTTCGGGGTGGTGGCGAGGGTCTTCGCCGCGGCCGTGAGCCCCGCCGAAATCTGCGAAACGCCCTGGGTGTACTGGGTCACTCCGGGGTTCTTCGATGTGCCGACGAGCGAGTGCAGGCCGCTCGCGATCGAGGACACGCCCCCGACGTACTGGCTCGTTCCGGATGCCAGTTGGCTCGCCCCCGTGGCCGACGCCTTCGTGCCGGCCGAAAGCGTGGACAGGCCGGAGGCCAGAGAACTCGCGCCGCTTCCGAGCTTCGTCGCGCCATCCGCGGCGGTCGAGAGGGACTTCCCCACCGAGCCGATTCCGGAGTAGATGCCCGCGATGTACTGCTTGGTGATCGCCTGGCCGAACGCGCTCGAGAGCGAGTCACCGACGACCTGGGCGACCGATCCGGTCAGGTAGTTGTGGGCGTCATCCGTCGTGATCTGCAGGTTCGCCTTCTGCGGGGACTTGCCCGAGAGCGAGACGATCGACTTCGAGAAATTCTTCGGGACGGTCAGGATCGCGTAAACGGTCCCGTTCGCGAGATCCGCTTTGGCATCGGCGCTGTTGGTGATGGTCCAGTTGAAGCCCGCGGATTTCGCGCCCGTCAGTTCGGTGACGAGCTCACGACCGGCGAGCACCGGCGTCTTCGAGCCGGCCTCCGTCACGGCCGTGTCGTTGTTCACGATGGCGGCCGGGATTTCGCTGACGCCCTTGCCGATGTTGGAGACGGCCCCGATGAAGAGGCCGGCGAACGCGAGCGGCACGAGGACAACGGCGCCGAGCGCGGTCCAGCGCAGCCACGGACGGCGGGTCAGGGATGAGGTGTTTTGGCTCACGAGAGTGCGCCCTTTCGGTCAAGTGCGATGGCGGCGAGATCGAGCACGAGCACGTCGCGCCCGATGCCGGTCATCTCGAAGTCGCGCGGGGCGACCGGGGTGCCGAGCACGATGGTCGTGGTTGCCGGCGCGAGGCTGTCGAGAGCGCGAAGGAACGCGGCCTCGTCGCGGGGGTCGGCGAACGCATCCAACTGGTCGAGCATGATCACCGGTGTGTGCTCGGCCAGCGCGACCGCGGCGAGCGCGACCGCTCGCGGAAGCTGCGCAAGCTGGTCGATGGTGGAGTGCGCACCGACCGAATCAGCGGCGACCGAATCTGCACCGACCGAATCTGCACCGAGCACGGAGTTGACCCTGGCCAGCCAACTGTGAACGCGTCGCTGCTGGCCAGCGATCCGGTACCAGGGCTGGGTCAGGCGCATCCGCTCGATGAGCAGTTCCGCCACCCCGACCCGAACCTCTGCGCGATCGGATCCGCCGACATCCTCGAGCGCTACGAGTCGTGCGACGGCCGCGCCTTCCGACGGCAGCGGATGCCCGGCAACCTGTACGAGCCCGCTCACGGGATCGAGCCGCCCGGCCAGCGTCGCCGCCAGCAGTTTTCGGTCGGAAGCAGTTCCACTGGTGACGACGAGCGTCCCCGGCTTCACGCGCAGCGACAGCGGACCGACGCGGGTGAATCCCGCGCCCGCGACGAGGTCTTCTGCCGTGATGACGTCTCCCTCGCACTGCTCGGCCGTCCAGCCAATTGCCTCGCGGTGCTCGCGCAGTCGCTCGCCCTCGATGTCGACGTTCGGAAGGATGCGGGACAGCCACTTCGGCATCCACCACGCGGCCCTGCCCATGAGCGCCATCGCGGCGGGAACGAGCGTCATCCGTACAAGGAACGCGTCGGCGAGGATCCCGACCGCGAGCCCGACGGCGATGGCCTTGATGACGCCCGTGCCGTCGGGGATGAACGACGCGAAGACGAAGAACATGATGAGGGCGGCGGCGGTGACTACTCGCGCTGCGCCGGAGAATCCCTTGACCACGGCCTTCTTCGCGTCCCCGGTGTGCACGAACGTCTCGCGCATTCCTGAGACGAGGAAGACTTCGTAGTCCATCGCGAGCCCGAAGAGCACGGCCATCAGCAGCACCGGCAGGAAGCTCAGGATGGGTCCGGGGACGACATTCAGCGACTTGGCAAACCAGCCCCACTGGAAGATCGCGACCACGACCCCGAATGACGCGAGCACGGAAAGCAGGAATCCGACGGCGGCCTTGATCGGCACGAAGACCGAACGGAACACCATCATGAGCAGCAGGATCGAGAGCCCGACCACGAGGAGTCCGAATGGCATGAGGGCGCTGTTGAGCCGCGACGAAATATCGATCTGCACGGCCGTCGCGCCGGTGACCTCGATCGGCGTGCTCCACTTGTCGACGATCGAAGGCGATAGCGCACGGATGCGGTTGACGAGGGTTGTCGTGGTCGGCGAGGCCGGTCCGCTCTTCGGAATCACCTGCAAGATCGCGGTGTCGTAGGTCGCGTTCGGGAGCCCCTGGCTGACGTAGGTCACATCGGGAAGCTTCTGCAGGTCTGCACGGATCGCGTCGAGATCACCCTGGATATCGGTGGTCTGGGTGATGTCGACGAGCACGATCAGCGGACCGTTTCGCCCCTCGCCGAAGCCCTTCGTGATCATGTCGTAGGAGACCCGGGTTACCGAGCCAGCGGGATCGGTGGAGCTCGCGGGAAGCGCGAGCTGCAGCGACGCCGCCGGAATCGCGAGGACTCCGAGAATGCCGACGACCGCGATCACGGCGACAACGGGGAACTTCATGACGAGCGTCACCCAGCGCTGGCCGAGGCTCGGCCGCCCGGTTTCGCCGGCCGTGGCACGACGATGAGCGCGCGACCCCGGCTTCGGGATCATCCGCCCCTTGGCGAATCCGAGTAGGGCAGGCAGCAGCGTCGCGGACGCGGCGATCGCGACGAGAACGCCGCCAGCCGCCGCAACCCCCATGACGCTGAGGAACGGGATGCCGACGACCAGGAGCCCGAGGAGCGCGATGATCACCGTCCCGCCCGCGAAGACGACGGCGCTGCCCGCCGTTCCAACGGCCGTCGCCGCCGACTCTTCCGGCGTCATCCCGTTGGCGAGCTGGTTTCGATGACGAGAGAGGATGAACAGCCCGTAGTCGATGCCGACGGCGAGCCCGATCATGAGAGCGAGCAGAGGTGCGGAACTGCCGACCACCGTGAACTTCGCCGCGGCGATCACTCCGCCGATCGTCACGCCGATACCGGTGATGGCTGTCAGCAGCGGCATGCCGGCCGCGAGCAGCGAACCGAAGGCGATGAACAGCACGATGCCGGCGAAGATCACGCCGAGACCCTCCGTCGGCGAAACTCCGAAGGTGTTGTTCTGGAAAACACTTCCGCCGAAACCGATCTTCATTCCGGCGTCTTTTGCGACGGGAGCGAGCGCGGTGAGATCGGTGAGCGAGCTCGGCTTCACGTCCGATTGCTGGGCTTTGAACTGCACCGCGACGATCGCCGCGGTCTTGTTGGCCGAGACGGCATCCGAAGCGTACTTGCTAAACGGCGAGCTGGCACTGTCGACGCCGGGGATGGCCGCCGCCTTGGTGACGAGGTCGGCGATCGCGCCTCGATACGGCTGATTCTCGATATCGGCGCCAGCGGGTACGGTGACGATGATCTGTGCGCTGGCGCCCGCGGCGGACGGGAACACGGCGGAGAGCCGGTCGATCGCGTTCTGCGACTCCGTACCGGGGATCGCGAACGAGTCGTTGGTCTTGCCGCCGAGCGCGACCCCACCGCCGAGGATGCCGATCATCAGGATCAGCCAGACGGCGACGATCCGCCACGGATGGCGAAACGAGAACCGACCGAGCCGGTAGAGGAGGGTGGCCACGAGTGCGCTCCTTAGTTGGAAGTGATGGGCGCGAGCAGTTCGCTCACGATGGTGATGAGGGCGGCCCTGACCTCGTCGGTGGACGGGAGATCGAGCGAGTCGTCCTTGACCGACAACACGTAGGCGGCGCCGCCGAGGGCGATGCCGAAGCGCAGGTGATCCTCGACGGATCCGATCGAGTTGGAGAAATAAACGGACAGGTTCTGGACCATGTCGTTCGCGCGGTCGATGACCGGTACGTCTTCGAGGCCCGGGCCCTGGTTGATGAACGTGTGCACCTCGAGCCGGTGTTCGAGCAGGAGGTCGACGAACTGCTCGATGAACGTTTGCCGCGTCTCCGGAACCGTGATCGGCCCCGAGATCGCGCCCAGGATGGCGATCATCCGATCGATGGCCGGGCCGATCGCCGCCTCGAGCAGTGCTTCCTTCGACGCGTAGTGATACAGCACGCTCGACTTGGACAGGCCGGCGATCTCGGCAATTCGCTGGAGTGAGGTTCCCGCGTATCCGGCGACCGCAAACTCGTTGAGCGCGATCAGGCGTAGATCGTCATGCGTGGACATGGGCCCAACGCTAACTGACCGATCGGTCAGAAACTGTCCGATCGGTCAGTTTGTCAGGGGTCTGCCAGCGCTTGCCCAGCAAGTGAGGTACACCGGCCGATCATTCGGTTCCGCTCGGGGGACAAACCGGCTGCAAGTACGCGGTCAGCCGAGCCAGGCCAGGGCCAGCGCCGCGAGGCCGACCGTCAGCGGAGCCGCGATGAGACCGAGCCCGACGAACCTCCACCACGACAACGGGATGTCGAGCGACTTGAGGCGCTCATGCCAGAGCAGGGTCGCAAGCGACGCCCACGGCGTGATGAGGGATCCAGCGTTGACGCCGATCAGCAGGGCGGCGAGACGCAACGGAGTTTCCGCGGTCGGCTCGAGCGCGAGGTATGCGGGCAGGTTGTTCACGAGGTTGGCGGCGCCCGCTCCGACTCCGGACATCCGGAGCAGGGCGAGCGGACTCTCGCCGGCCCCCGCAACGCTCGAGAGCACGGTGTTCATCCCGAGCGCGCTCGCGGTCGCGATGACCAGGAACAGCCCGGAGGCGAGCAGGACGAGCTGCCAGGGCAGGAGCGAGAAACTGAGGGTTTCGCGGCGTCGGACCGCGAAGAATCCCGCGAGTACGAGCGCGCCGACGGATGCCGGGATCCAGACCGGCACACCCGAGACGAGCACCGGAAGGATGAGCACGACCACGACTGCCGAGGCGATCAGGAGCACCCGGTCATCCGGCGCGGTCCGCTCCGCCGGCTCATACCTGCGGATCAGATCACGCCGGTAGACCAGGAACAGGATGACGCACGGGACAACGATCGCGACGACCGCGGGTGCAGCGAGGATGCCGGCGAACCGCAGCGGGGATCCCCCGCCGATCTGGTCGCCAGCGAGCAGGTTCGTGAGGTTCGAGACCGGGAGCAGCAGCGATGCCGAGTTCGCGAGCCACACCGTCGTCAGTGCGAACGGCATGGGCGGCAGCCCGACGTGCCGCGCGATCGAGACGACGACGGGGGTCAGGAGAACGGCCGTCGTGTCGAGCGAGAGGAACACCGTGCTCAGGGTCGCGAGAACGACCACGAGCAGCCACAACAGCCAGGCGCGGTTGAGACCCCATTTCGCCAGCTGCTCGGCGATGACCGTGAAAAGCCCAGCATCCGCAGCCAGCTCCGTCACAACCGTGATCGCAATGACGAACAGCAGGATCGGCCAGACTCGCCCACCGAGCGTGAGGGCGGACGGCGCAGGCAACAGGCCCGTCGCGATCGCGATCGCGCCAACGACAATGAGCGCAGCACCGAGGACCGCAGTGCGCACCTGACCCCAGTTCTGTTCCGCCGACTTTTCCGAACCCTCCACTATGGCACTGCCTACACTCGAAAGATGGCGATCGAATTTACCAGCGTTCTGACACAGGCTCCTGGGATGAACGCGACCGGCATCCCCGTCCCCGAGTCTGTCGTGGCGGAGCTCGGCGCCGGCAAGAACCCGCCGGTCACCGTTCGGGTGCGAAAATCGGGTTCGGATGACGACTGGTACACCTACCGGATCTCGATTGCGACACGCGATGACCGCCCGATCATGTCGTTCAGCTCGGCGAATCGCACGGCATCCGCACTCGTTGCTGGCGACGAACTGGATGTCACCGTCGAGCACAACACCGAGCCGCGCGCCACGCAGATTCCGGAGGACCTCACCTCTGGCCTGACCGCCGTCGGTGGACTCGACACATTCCTCGCGCTGTCGAACTCGAAGCAGCGCGGCTACGTTGACCCGGTGAACGAGGCGAAGACCGTCGAGACCCGGCAGCGGCGGATCGAGAAGATTACGGCGGAATTCGCCACAGATTAGTTCGGAGCTGTTCAGTTCGGAGCTGTTCAGTTCGGGGCAGATTAGTTGGGGCTGATTAGTTGTTAGTTCGGGGCTGAATAGTTGGGCCCGGATTAGTTGGACGCCAGGAAGATCCGCACGATAGCGTTGAAAACCACCACGGAGGAGCGACGTTGCGCAAGTTCATTTTCAGCGGAAGCATCATCGGCGCGGTATTCGGCGGCATCAGCGCCTACCGTGCGACAAAGGACGGCCCCCGTGACTGGCGAACCGTCCTGCTCTGGATCAGCTGGGGCGCGACGCTTGCGACCGCAATCGGCACGGTAATGATTGACGCCAAACGGGCAGAGCAGGAAGAAGACTAAATGCGCATCGGACCGGGTTTTGGGCTCTTCGGGCAACTTTTCGGCGCGATCTTCGCCGGCCTGACCTTCATCGTCGTTGCCGTCGTCCTCATCGGGCTGCTCGTCCTCGTCGTGCGCTTCCTGCTCTCGGCGACGCGGGCGGCAGACATCTACGTGCGGCTGCACGACGTGGCGAAGGATGCGCCACTAGTTGATGCGCCTGTAGCTGGTGGGCCCGTCGCGGATGCGCCCGTCGCTGATGCGCCCGTCGCTGATGCGCCAGTGGCAACTGCGCCAAGGACCACGCGGACCAAGCGCATCCCGAAGGTTCCCCCGACCGTCTAACCCGGCAAGCGCCGGATTAACCCAGGAATGCACGCAGCAGGGCGGCCGATCCCTCGAGGTGCTCGGCCATTGCCCTCGCGGCGCGCTCGCCGTCGCCGGTCAGGATGGCGACGACAATCGCCTCGTGCTGCTCGTTCGAGTGGGTGATATTCGCGCTGAGCAACGGGATCCGATCCAGCAGTTCGTTCACGCGAGTCCTGTTGTCCGCGAGCAGCGACACGAGCGACGGCGTTCCGACGAGCTCGCCAATCGTGAGGTGCAGCCGCGAGTCGAGCCTCCGGTAGTCCGCAGCCTCGGCCGTGGCCGTCTCACCGAGACGCGTCCAGAGGGTCTCGCGCTCGACGGCGCTCAGACTGCGATTCGCTGCCGCGCGAGCCGCGCCGAGCTCGAGAATTTCGCGGAGGCCGAGGACATCCTCGATCTCTGCGGCGTCGAGCGGCAGCGGCGAACCCTCAGCCATCGGCAGCGTGTCGCTGACGAAGGTGCCCCCGTACCGGCCACGCTTGCTGAGGAGGTATCCGGCATCCCCCAGCTCGCGGATCGCCTCACGCACCGTGTCACGACTTACCGAGAATCGCGACGCGAGGTCGCGTTCAGGCGGGAGTGCCTCGCCCGGCGCGACGATCCCGAGGCGGATGGTCTGCAGCAGCCGCGCGACCGTGTCCTCGAAGGCGTTACCGTTGCGGACGGGTCGAAACAGCGCGTCCGAAACGAGGTCAGGGACTGTGTTATCCACAGGCGCGTCATTCACGGCGTTGTCACTCACAGCGGTGTGACGTACGCCGAACTGATCCCGCCGTCGACCAGGAAGGTGGATGCCGTGATGAAGCTTGCATCGTCGCTCGCGAGGAACGCGACCGCGGCCGCCAACTCCTCCGGCTCGGCGAAACGGCCCTTCGGAATGTGGACGAGTCTGCGCTCTGCCCGCTCCGGATCCTTCGCGAACAGCTCCTGCAGTAGAGGCGTGTTCACCGGTCCGGGGCACAGCGCGTTGACTCGGATCCCCTGCCGCGCGAACTGCACGCCGAGCTCCTTGGTCATGGCGAGAACGCCGCCCTTCGACGCCGTGTAGGAGATCTGGCTGGTCGCCGATCCCATCACGGCGACGAAGGATGCGGTGTTGATGATCGATCCGCTCTGCTGCCTGACCATGTGGCGAAGCGCTGCCCGCGAGCAGAGGTATACGGACTTCAGGTTGACGTCCTGCACCCGATCCCAGGCGGGAAGCTCGGTCGTCTCGATCGAGTCGTCCTCCGGCGGCGAGATTCCGGCGTTGTTGAACGCGATATCTACGGAGCCGTAGGTTGACGCCGCCGTATCGAACAGGTTGTTAACCTCAGCCTCGTCCGTGACATCCACCTTGATGAAGAGCCCCTCGACGAGTTTCGCCGCGGCCTCCCCCGTCTCCGCATTGAAGTCGCCGATGACGACCGTCGCGCCCTCGGCGGCGAAGCGCTTGGCCGTGGCAAGCCCGATGCCGCTCGCGCCGCCCGTGATGACGGCCACCTTCCCGGCGAGCCGCTGCGTGAGGTCGATCTTCGCGATGGTCATGTGCTGATCCCTTTGTTGTTGCAATACCTAGTCATGGCTGATGAAAACATTCTTGGTTTCGGTGAAGGCCGCCGCGGCATCCGGTCCGAGTTCGCGACCCAGACCGCTCTGCTTGAACCCGCCGAACGGGGTCGAGTAGCGAACCGACGAGTGCGAGTTGACCGAGAGGTTGCCGGTCTCGATTCCTCGGGAGACGCGAATCGCCCGCCCGAGATCCCTGGTCCAGATCGAGCCGGAGAGCCCGTAGATGCTGTCGTTCGCAAGCGTTATCGCGTCGGCTTCGCCATCGAACGGCAGCACGGTGACGACGGGTCCGAAGATCTCCTCGGTGACCGTGCGATCGGTTCGGGATGCCGGCAGCAACACCGTTGGCGCGAACCAGTATCCGGCGCCGCCCGGCGCACTCCCGCGGAACGCGACACGCGATTCGTCATCAACGTACGAGGAGACCTTCTCGAAGTGGGCCTTCGCAACGAGCGGCCCCATCTCGGTGGATTCGTCGCCGGGGAGTCCGACTTTGACGCCCTTCACGGCCGGCTCGAGCAGTTCGAGAAAGCGATCGTAGACGCTGCGCTCGACCAGGATCCGGCTGCGGGCGCAGCAGTCCTGCCCCGCGTTTTCGAACACCGCTGACGGCGCGGTCGCCGCAGCCTTCTCGAGATCGGAGTCGGCGAAGATGACGTTCGCGCTCTTGCCGCCGAGCTCCAGCGTGACGGCTTTCACCTGGTCCGCGCATCCGGCCATCACCTGCTTGCCGACCGCCGTCGATCCGGTGAAGACGATCTTCCGAACGCTCTCGTTGGTCACAAAGCGTGTCCCGACGACGGATCCGCGCCCCGGCAGAACCTGGAACAGTCCCTCGGGGAGTCCGGACTCGAGTCCGAGTTCGGCGAGCCGGAGAGCGGTGAGCGGCGTCCACTCTGCGGGCTTCAGCACCACGGCATTGCCCGCGGCGAGCGCCGGCACGAAGCCCCAGGCCGCGATCGTCATCGGGAAATTCCACGGCACGATGACACCCACGACGCCGAGCGGCTCGAGGAAGGTCAGGTCGATGCCACCGGCGACGGGGATCTGCTTGCCGATCATCCGTTCGGGCGCTGCAGAGTAGTAGTTGAGAACGTCGCGGACGTGCCCGGCCTCCCAGCGCGCCTGCGTGATCGGATGACCGGAGTTCGCGACCTCGATCCGGGCCAGTTCCTCGATCGCGGTTTCGACCAGGGTGGCGAAGCGCCGCAGTGCGTTGGCACGCTCGACGGGAGCGAGACCGGCCCAGCGTTTCTGGGCCGCGACCGCACGGGCGACGGCGTCATCCACGCCCTCGACGGTGACGTGCTCGATGGTCCGCAGGACGGTCTCGTCGGCTGGGTTGATCAGAGTGGTGGCTGGGCTTGTCGAAGCGTCAGTTGCGGTGGGCACGAGCGGCCTCCACGAGTCCGGTGAACAGTCGAAGGTCGTCGGGATCCTGCTCAGGATGCCACTGCACGCCAACCCCGAACGGAACCGCGTCGACCTCGACGGCCTGGATGACGCCCCCTTCCGACGACGCGGTCGCCCTCAAACCTGGGGCGAGTTCGTCAATTCCCTGGTGGTGGTACGAGTTCACCGTGAGGGTGTCCGTGCCGAGGAGTGAGGGGACCACGCCATCGGGTTCGAAGTCGACGTGGTTAACGGCGAAGACGCCGTTCGCTCCGCTGTATCGGGCCGAGCCGATGACCTCGGGCAGGTGCTGGTGCAGCGTGCCGCCGAGTGCGACGTTCAGCAGCTGCAAACCGCGACAGATGGCGAGGAAAGGCAGCTCGGTCGCGATCGCGGCCCGCAACAGCGCATCCTCCCAGGCGTCGCGGTCATAGCGAGGTTCGTCGGTGCTGGGATGCGGCACCTGGCCGTAGCGAGCCGGGTCGACATCCTTTCCGCCGGTCACGATGAGACCGTCGAGCCCCGCGAGCACGCGGGCCGCGATCTCGTCGTCGACCGGTTGCGGCGGCAGGAGCACAGCGATCCCGCCCGCCGCGGTCACCGCATCGAAATAGACCTTCGGAAGGAAGGATGCGGGCAAATCCCAGGCACCCGTCTGCGCCTGCTCGAGGTAGGTCGTCAGGCCGATTATGGGCCTCGATACGACCACATCGCGCTCTCGGCCAACAACATCAGAATCGCTCAAAACCGCGAACCCTCTCCCAATCGGTGATTGCCGCATCGTAGGCACGCTGCTCGATGCGGGCGTTGTTCAGGTAGTGGTCGACGACATCGTCGCCGAACGCCTCGCGGGCGATGGTGGATGCCGAGAACAGCTCGGCCGCATCCCGGAGAGACGCCGGGACCCGCGGCGCATCCGATCCGTACGCGTTACCCGTGAAGATCGGCTCGAGTTCGAGCTCGTGCTCGATCCCGTAGAGGCCGCCGGCGATGAGGGCGGCGACCGCGAGGTACTGGTTGACGTCGCCGCCGGGCACGCGATTCTCAACCCGAAGCGACTGCCCGTGGCCGACCACCCTAAGGGCGCAGGTGCGGTTGTCGACGCCCCAGGCGACCGCGGTCGGCGCGAAACTACCCTCGACGTATCTCTTATACGAGTTGATGTTGGGAGCGAAGAACAGGCTCAGCTCACGCGTGGTCTTGATCAGGCCCGCCAGCCAGTGCTCCATGAGCTTCGAGAACCCGTGCTCGCCGTCGCCCGACATGACCGCCTTGCCGTCGGCGCCGCGAACGCTGAGATGGATGTGGCAGCTGTTGCCCTCGCGCTCGTTGAACTTGGCCATGAAGGTGAGCGCCTTGCCGTGCTTGTCCGCGATCTCTTTGGCGCCGTTCTTGTAGATCGAGTGGTTGTCGCAGGTCGCGAGCGCGTCCGTGTAGCGGAAGGCGATCTCCTGTTGACCGAGATTGCACTCCCCCTTGACGCCCTCGCTGTACATGCCGGCGCCGTCCATCCCGTTGCGAATGTCGCGCAACAGCGGCTCCATCCTGGTCGAGGCGAGGATGGCGTAGTCGATGTTGTAGTCGCTCGACGGGGTCAGCCCCACGTAGCCCTTCGACCAGGCCTCGCGGTAGGTGTTGTCGAAGACGATGAACTCGAGCTCGGTACCGACGAACGGGACGAGGCCCTTCTCGGCGAGGCGCGCGATCTGCACCTTGAGGATCTCGCGCGGAGACTGCGCGACCGGCGTCTCATCCAGCAGCGTCAGGTCCGCCATGACAAGGGCCGTCGCGGGCAGCCACGGGATGACCCGGAGCGTGTCGAGATCGGGGCGCATCGCCATGTCGCCGTATCCGGTCTCCCAGGACGACATCGGATATCCGTCGACCGTGTTCATCTCGACATCGACCGCGAGCAGGTAGTTGCAGCACTCCGCGCCGTGTTCTGCGAGCTCCTCGAGGAACAGCCGAGCGGATGCGCGCTTGCCGACCAGCCGACCCTGCATGTCGGTGAAGGCGATGATGACGGTATCGATCGCGCGCGCCTCGACGAGAGGGGTCAACTCGGCGATGGTCAACATTCCGGTGTTCGAACCCACAGTGGATCTCCCTGCCTACCTAGCGATGCTTACCTGCGACGACGAGCGCGATTCCGACCATTACACCACAGCAAGGGAAACAGCCTTCCCCACATTCGTGCCGCCGTGTTTGCTCCCAAAGGTAGACAGGAAGTACCAATAAACGCCAAGCTCTCGGTAACTTGATTTGGCACCCGCACGTGAACTCTCGTCCCGTAGTCCCGCACTGGAGGAAATCATGGCTGAAAGCACGACGTCCGGCGTCACCTACACCAAGGCCGCCGCAGGCTACTTCGAAAAACGCACGCTCAAGCGCAGCGCGGGCTTCTGGGGAATCTGGGGACTGGGCGTCGCGGCCGTGATCTCGGGCGAGTTCTCGGGCTGGAACCTTGGTACCGCTGACGCCGGCTTTGGTGGGATGGCCATCGCGACCGCGATCGTCATCGTCATGTATTTCACGATGCTGTTCTCGATCGGAGAGATGGCCGCCGCGCTGCCGCACACCGGAGGCGCGTACTCCTTCGCCCGAGCCGCGCTCGGACCGTGGGGTGGTTTCGTCACCGGGCTCGCCGAATCGATCGAGTATGTCGCGACCACGGCCGTCGTCGTTTACTTCGCGGCGCAGTACGCGAACGGCGCCCTCCTCGCGTTCTTCAGCTTCCAGCTTCCGCCCTTTGTGATGTGGGTCATCCTGTACGCGATCTTCGTCGTCGTGAACGCTCTCGGGGCCGCGATCGGATTCCGCCTCGCCATCATCGTCTCCATCATCTCGATCGCGATCCTCGCGGTCTTCGTCATCGTGGCGTTCTCGACCGGCAGCTTCTCGGTCGACAAGCTGTTCGACGTCAAGCCGACGGCGGGCAACAGCACCTTCCTGCCGCATGGATTCGGCCCCGTGCTGCTCGTGATCCCCTTTGCCATGTGGTTCTTCCTCGGGATCGAAGAGCTGCCGCTGGCCTCGGAGGAGACGAAGAATCCGCAGCGCGACATTCCGAGAGCCGGAATAGTGGCGCTCATAACCCTGCTCGTCTGTGCCGTCGCGATCTTCATCGTCAACACGGGCGTCAACGGTACAGAGGAGATCCAGAAGTCGGGGCAACCGCTGCTCGACGGGTTCGCGCTCATGGTGCCGAAGAGCCTGCAGGGTCTCCTCGCGATCTTCGCCCTCGTCGGGCTGCTCGCGTCGCTGCAGGGCATCATGTTCGCCTACGGCCGTAACATGTACTCGCTCTCGCGCGCCGGTTACTACCCGAAGGTCCTGTCGCTGACAAGCAAGCGCCAGACGCCCGCCATCGCGCTGATCGTCGGAGCGGTCATCGGATTCGTGTTGCTGGTCATCGTCGACCGGGCGGCCGCGATCGGTGGCCAGGTATCGGTCATCGGCGGCGCCGTCGTGCTGAACATCGCCATCTGGGGCGCGGTGGTCTCGTACCTGATGCAGATGGTCTCGTTCGTCATGCTCCGGCGGAAGTTCCCGAACGCGAAGCGCCCCTATGTGAGTCCGACAGGTGTGGCCGGCGCGGTCATCGCCGGCATCATCGCCCTCGTGATCTTCATTGCATTCCTCTTCAACCCCGGCTACCAGTACGCGATCGCCGGGATCGCCGTCGTCTACATCATCGGACTCATCCTGTTCGGGGCCATCTGGCGCAAGCGCCTCGTGCTCTCGCCCGAGGAGGAATACGCGATCAGCGGCGGCCTCCACGGCGATCCGCAGGCCGAAGGATACGACGCGATGGAGAGCGAAGTCTTCGATAAGAAGTAGCTGTGAGCTCACCGGCGCGCCGCTTATCGGTTGCGAATACGCGGCGCGCCGTCACGTTCAGCTCGCCCGTGAGACTGACAATGGCCTGAACACGCCACGAAAGGCACTCAAGTGGTCTCGAGACTTCGCTTCCTTCGCCCGGCACGACCGGCGCCGGCCGATGTCGACCTTCAGCAGTTGGTCTACGACCTCGTTCTCGCTCGCACGAAGGCGATGTTCGGTCCCGGTTCGTCATTCGCAGTGACCATTCGTACCGACGATGAGTCGGACCGCATGTTCAGCGAAACCATCGCGGAGACCCTCGCCTGGGATGTCTCGCTCGGCTTCGACACTGGTGAGCACCGGGCGGCCCTGAGCGCCTAGTCGGGCCTCGAACCGCTGTGTCTCGAAACGGTGCGTCTCGAACCGTGGCATCCCGGCGCCGGCGAACCGTCGGGCTGATTGTCGCGGCCGCGGTGCTCCTAGGAGTGCTGGCACTCCTTGGCTACGGCAGCACACCGACTCCGGCAGAGTCCGGGCCGCTTGCCGCGGTCGAGAACGACGCCGGCATCCACTATTCCGAGGGTCCGGATGCCGTGGTCATGACCCCGACCTCCGGCGCGGACGGCTTCGGGCTGGTCTTCTTCCCCGGCGCCCACATCGACGCGGCCGCATACGCGTGGAAACTGTCGGGGTTGGTCGATGAGGGCATGACCGTCGTGATCGCGCGCCCCATCCTGAGCTACGCGATCCTGGACTTCCGCCCGTTGACCACCTTCAGCGGTCTCGCGCCCGGAGTGTCGGCCTGGTACGTCGGCGGCCATTCGGTCGGCGGCGTGCGCGCCTGCCAGTATGCCCAGGACGACTACACCCTCACGGGGCTGATCCTGTTCGGCTCGTACTGTGCAGTCGACCTGTCGCACTCATCCCTTCCGGTGCTGAGCGTCAGCGGATCGCGCGACGGCCTGAGCACGCCCGGCAGCATCCGCAGCTCGGCCAGGTTGCTGCCGAACACGAGTACGTTCGACCAAATCTCCGGCGCGAACCACGCCGACTTCGGGGACTACGGCCCCCAGACCGGAGATCGAAGCTCGACAACGACAGGGGCCTCCGTCCGCCGGCAACTCACCGCCGAGATCTTCGGCTTTGTGAGCGGTGAGGGCTGACGGCTGACGACTGACGACTGAGGACTGAGGATGAGACCAATCAGTAGATCGGCGGAACTTCGTTTTCAGTCGTGCGGTCGTGTTCTGGCAGTATGTGCAGCCCCCCGCTCGAATTGGCGGACGCCATGAGCTCTTCGAGCCAGAGCTTGTTCATCGCCGGCTGCCTCGTCCCATAGAACTTGAAGTGCAGGCTGACCGACGGATGCACCCAGACGGTGCTGCGGCCACTCCCGTTGGCGAGATCTTCGTCCCAGGAGAACGCGAAACCCTCGCTCCGGCGGAGCTTGGTGATCATGACCACCTTGAGATGCGCGAGCGCGCGATCATCAATTTCCACGACCGTGCCGGTCGAACCGTATATCAACTGTCCCACGCCAATACCCGTTCTGTGCTATCTCGAACTGTTGTGTCGAACTGTTGTCCGGAACCCATTAAATATTACCGCCACGGGCGGTCGGGGCACGGTATCTACGGTTTGGACTACAGGAAGTCGAGGTCGATCCCCGTGCCGACCCAGGCATCCTCAGCGGTCACCACTGCGCGGCTTGGGCCGAGGGCGCTGATTCGCGCCCGCAGGTCGACGACCACAGCGGCATCCTTGAGCACTACATCCGAATCGTCGGCCGGGATGACGATCAACTGGCTGCTTGGACCGATCAACAGGCGCGCAAATCCCTGGGCGGCGTGCACGAGAACTGGGATCTCGACCACGTCGGCTGCATTCTCCGCAGCGAGAGCGCGCGCGTAGTCGACCACCGCCTCACACATACGATCGGTTGTCACTACCTCTTCGCCCGAATACGACAGAATCTTCATCTACCCACCATGTGCCGGACGTGTCATCGCCCTCTAGTCGTTGCACTCGGACTCCGAGCGGGGTATCTTGCCAAGGTCAGCCTTCGGGGGCGCTGACCAGGCTCAAAACGGCCTGCACCGGCGCGTGGTCCGACGGCCAGTTGCCGTCGTAGCGAGTCACGTTGATGCCGGCCCGCAACACGGAGATCGACGGTGATACCAGGATCCAGTCGATGCGTTTGCGCTCGAGTCTCGGAGCCCGATAGTTCGGAAAACTCCCCCAGGCCTCGGTGACGCGCTCGCGAGTCGCGAACCAGGAATCGACGAGCACCGGGGTGCCGGTATTCGTGGCTGGGCCGGTCAACTGGTCGTGTGGAATGGACTGGTCATCCACATTGAAGTCCCCCGTCACCACCGTCGGCAGCGGCGACTGCCCGACGAGTCTGAGAATCTCGTCGGCCGAATAAATTCGGGACCGGCGAGAGAACTGGTCGAAGTGGGTGTTCAGGGTTGCAAACTCGACACCGGTGCTGTGGTCCCGGAACGTCGCCATCACGACGATGCGCGGAGTCGGATTGCCCCAGGTCGTCGAGCCGGGGACGAATGGCGTGTCCGAGAGCGCCGTTTGCGTCCAGTCGAGCAGCTCAATCCGGTTGCCGTCGTAGAAGATCGGGCATCCCTCACCGCGCCCGTTCGCGTTGCGCCCATGCCCGACGGAACGGTAGTGATCGCCGAGAGCGTGACGCACGAAGCCGGCCTGGTCCGGCAGCGCTTCCTGCACGCCGAGGATCGTCGGTTGCTCCGCCTTGAGCAGTCGATGCACGAGCGGCCGACGGCGAAACCATCGATCGGGCCCGCGAAAAACCGTGCGCGTGATTCGGCGGCGAATGTTGAAACTCATGACGTGCAGTTCGGGCGGTGCAACGGGACCGATGAGTGGGGTGTCGGTCATGGCTTGAGGCTATCCAACTTGGCTGCGACCGCGCACGTGATGCCGGATAGGAACACCACGTCAGGCCAGCTGGTAGCGAGCTCAGTGCCGATCTCCACGACACGCTCAGGTCCTCCGAGCACGACCGACGCGCGAAGGGCCGCCCCGCTGGCCGCCGGCGCGCGCAGCGGAATGAGGAGCGTTTCGGGCTCCGCCAGATCGAGTAGCAACGGCGAGAGCAGGACGCGAATTACGCCGGGCGCAGCCACGCATCATGCGGCAGCGCGCTTGTGTTCCGACGTACCGCATCTGGCGAAGCCCAAGTTTCCGACATGACTTCCTCTCGCAAACAGTCGAGTCTCAGGGGAAATTGGGGATGGTAATGGATTTGCCCTTGCTATTGAGAGGGAGGAGCTCAGCGGTGGTATCCAACGCGTTGAACTGGTCGAAGGTTCCTGCCCAGACCCACAGTTTCGCTTCGGGCAGGCCGACGTGAGCCGGCAACCGATAAACAGAGAGTGACGGTTGAGCATGACCATCTACGGATGGAGCCTTCACTCCCGCGACCTGCGTTGGCACGACACCGAACACGAACATCGAACCGCCAGGCCCCGCCCCTAGATAGGTCTGACCGCACGGTGCGTCGGGACACTTGAAGTCGTCGCATCCGCTTTCGTACTGTGTCGAACCGGTCGGGCCGCCCGAACCGGTGATCGAGATACACAATTGACCGTCGTGTTCTCGCGCGTAGGCGGCCCAGGCGGCGCCCGCAGGAGTGCTGCCGTGGGTGATCTCATACCAGCGCGTAATAGCGGCCACGTGAACCGGCGACACGGTCGTGCATCCGGCGATCACCAAAACCACGCTCGCCGTGAGCAGCAGCGCGCCGAGTACGGCAAGAGCTCGCCCGGATCGACTAGTGCGAAAACGAACCATCACCGCGGATGCGTGGTATCGAACGGTCATGGCATGTCCTGGAAAGCGACCGGGTTGCCCAGGGAGTCCAGCGGGACTGGAAATGGCAGCACATAGTAGCCACCGGGACTCCCAACATCCCTCGGGATTTTGGCGGTGATGTAGATCCACAACCGTCCATTAGGCAGGTTGCCCTTATGAGGAATCGGATAAGTGGGAACGGTCACCCCGGGTGCTACCTGAACCCGTACCGCGCGGGATGACACCGGTCCGTATTCCATGAACCCGCCGCCTGGCGCCCCAATGGGTCCGTACTTTCCACGGCCGTCTCCCGCGCTGTACCCGATCAGATCCGTCTCCGGAAACGGGTCGCCCGGATCAGCAAATTCCCATTCGTCTGGCTGGTTGTCATAACCGACTTTGTTCCCGGGGCTCACCACGGTAATCCAAAGGTCGGAGCTGTCGCCACTAACCTTCATTTCCCACTGCGAGCCGTGAATAGTTCCTTTGGCTACGACATATTGCGGGTCCGCTTTGTCTGAGGTCGAGGAACATCCTGCCAACGTGCCGATGAGCGCCACCAAGATGATCGCCACTGACCTGCGGTAGCGCCGGCGAGCAGCGCCGACCGGCCGATCGACACGGTCGGCGACCAGCGCATTTGGCAACTCAGGAAGGTGATCCATCCGTTGATCCCTCAACCTATTTCTCAGCGGTCTTTGCAATGAAGTACTTGGAGATGCTCCAATTTTTTGTTGTGACCCACGGATTGTGCCCAGCCGCACTATAAAACGAATCGATTCGAGCGGGTGAGTGTTGGGCGATGTAAAGGTTGTTCTTGCCCTTCACTACCTGCACGGCGATGCCCGTGTGATCGATACCAGCCATTGAACCCTTGTCTATTCCGTTGAAATTCGCGTAAACAATATCTCCGGGACTCACACCACTAGCCAGGCTTGAAACGGTCGCGGTCAGGAACGTTGCGCCCTGCGCTTTCTGCCATGCAGCGTTGTCCGGCGCAAATGATCACGTCTCGGACATTCCAGCAAAAGGTACCGCACAGTGATACCCAAACGAGCTGCTTGCGTGATCAACTCGCTTATTCAACTCTTATTCCAGTGAATACTGGTTAACCCA
>JAODMY010000080.1 GCA_025465535.1 Glaciihabitans sp. | reverse complement strand
GGCGGCATCCTCGCTGATCAGGTCGACGCCGGCGACGCGTCCGCGCAGGTTTCGCTCGCCCATGAAGACGGCGACGACGCGGACCTCGCCCGGGGCCATGCCGATCTCGGCGAGCTGCTTCTGGGCGGCCTCGGCGAGGGTGCCGAGGTTCGCAAAGCGGTCGGTCACATCGTCGTTGCACTGGAAGACGCGGTCATCGACGATCGAAACATCCACCCAGGACTTGGCGTCCACGATGATCACGCCGGTCGGGCCGACTAGAACAAAGTCGACGTTGGCACGGGTGGATCGTGGCCAGAGCCGGTCGCTCAGGACACGAAAGCCCTGCTGTTCGAGTGGTCCGAGCATCAGGCCGAGGCGTGCTTCGGTGTCGGCGGCCGCCGCGTACTGGCGGTGCATTCGCCACGCCGTTGCGATGATGAAGTGGGACTGTTCGGCCTCGAGCTTGTAGCGGGCGGCCTCGTCGGCGGCCGAGTGTGTTGCTGGCATTACAAAAGTTCTCCCGAATTGCAGCGCAAGCCCGACACGGCGCTGCCGCTCAATTGTTCCAGAGCGCCGCCCGCTCGGGTATGGCCCATTCGGGGGTGATTTAGCGCAGCGGCGGAACGACGGGTTCGCTGACCGCCGGCTCGCTGACGGCGGTGTCATTCTTGCTCCACACCTTGCCGACCACGAGCGGGATCAGCACGAGCGATCGCAGATCGATGAGCGCGTGCACGATGATCACGATCCAGATCGAGCCGGTCATGAGGAACAGCAGCGACAGCGCGAGCCCGAGCAGGGTCGCGCCGAGAACGCCCCACACCTTTTGGTAGAGGTGAAGGAGTCCGAACAACACCGAGGCGAGAAGGAAGGCGACCACACCGTTGCCGGTGATCCCGAACAGGAGGGCGGGCATCCCGAGTCGGAAGAGCAGTTCCTCGACGAGCCCGGCGTTCAGCGAGAGGCCGAATCCGTAGAACAGTTCGCCGCGGGTGCGGGGAAGCAGGGAACCGATGTCGCCGACCGTCGGGATGTCGCCGACCTGAGTGCGCAGAAGAATCACCGGCAGCAGCAGAAGCAGGACGAACACAATGGATGCGCCGATCGCGAACCCCACGCCGAACCCGCCCGCGAACAGGCCTTTCAACCACGCAAGCGGTGGCCAGTCGAGCGCATCCGTCGCGGCAAGAGGCACGAACTGCCAGGAGGCGAGGAGCACAGCGGCGGTCAGGCCGCCGAAGATGAAGAACGATTCGCGCAGCCACTTTCCGAAGACCCTCTGACGGTCGGATGTGGTGGTCAGCTTCTTGAACTCGCGGTACTCGACACGATCCCGCCTCGCCGCTCGAACCACGAGAACGACAGCGATGACAAAGAAGAGCGAGATGAGGGCAAGCTGCACAGTGCCATTCTCTCCCGGAGCGATTACTCCTCGATAAAGGCAAAGTCAACGCCCTGTTCGACGCGCGACCTCGTGCGTACCGTCGAGGGCATGGGAGCACTCATTATTGTTTTGATCATTCTGGCCATCATCTTCGGCGTGTTCGGTTTCGTGGTGAAGGGCCTCATCTGGCTTGCCATCATCGGAATCGTCCTGTTGATCGCGAGCGTCATCTGGGGCATCGTTCGTCGTGGAGCGTCCAGGGTCTGACCGATGTGCGCGTGTCTGACGCGCGAATGTCGGCTGCCCAAAATTCGACCGCCGGGTCGGGAATGACTGAGCGCTGCGGTGAATTAGATTCCTAGTGACGGTGACTAGTACAGACGTAGGTTTTCGATCCGAGCGTGGCCCCATCCTGATTGCATTGATGCTCGCCACCGGGCTCGTGGCGATCGATGGGACGATTATTGCGACGGCGGTGCCGTCCATCGTCGGCGATATCGGGGGAGCCGCGGCGTTCCCGTGGCTGTTCTCTGTCTACCTTTTGGTGCAGGCGGTGTCGGTGCCGGTGTACTCGAAACTGGCCGACACCGTGGGGCGCAAGCCGGTCATGCTCGTCGGGATCGGACTCTTCCTGCTCGGCTCGGTCCTCTGTGGAATGGCGTGGAGCATGCCGGCCCTCATCATCTTCCGAGTTGTGCAGGGGTTCGGTGCAGGAGCGGTTCAGCCGATGTCGATCACGATCGCCGGGGATATCTACACGCTGAAGGAGCGCGCGAAGGCGCAGGGCTACCTCGCGAGCGTGTGGGGGATCGCGTCAGTTGTCGGCCCGACCCTCGGCGGCGTGTTCTCACAATTCGTGTCGTGGCGCTGGATCTTCTACGTGAACGTCCCGATCAGTATCATCGCGGCCATCATGATCATCCGTGCGCTGCACGAGAACATCGAGAAGAAGAAGCACAAGGTCGACTACCTCGGCACGGCCCTCATCACCGTCGGGATGTCGCTGATCATCCTCGCCGTGCTCGAGGGTGGCGTCGCCTGGGCGTGGGACGCACCCATCTCTATCGGGGCATTCGTTCTTGGTGGGCTGCTGCTCCTGGCGTTCGTGTTCGTCGAGAAGCACGCGGCTGAGCCCGTGTTGCCGCTCTGGGTGTTCTCGAGGCGACTGCTGGTTTCGACCGCGCTGGTCGGGCTCGGCGTCGGCGCGATCGTCATCGGTCTCAGCGCCTACGTCCCGACCTATCTGCAGGGGTCGCTCGGTGTCGCGCCGATCGTCGCGGGTCTCGCGCTTGCCGTATTGACCATCGGATGGCCGCTGTCCGCCGCCCTCTCCGGACGCTTCTACCTGCGCATCGGCTTCCGCAACACCGTCCTCATGGGACTTGTATTCGCCATCCTCGGTTCGCTGCTTCTCGCAGGTACCGCCAACTCCCCGTCGATCGTGATCGTCGCGGTCTCCTGTTTCGTGATCGGGCTCGGAATGGGCTTCGTCGCCGTCCCTTCACTCGTCGCGGCCCAGTCATCCGTCGAGTGGGAGCAGCGTGGAGTCGTCACCGGCGCACAGCTCTTCGCCCGGTCAATCGGTTCGGCCGTCGGCGTCGCGATCTTCGGAGCCATCGCCAACTCGATCATCGCCTCGTCGGGCAAGCCGGCGACCTCGATTCCCGTGGTCATCTCGTCGTCGGCAGCCGTGTTCTTTGCTGTGGCGGTTGTCGTGGTGGCGACCGTACTGGCCGCGCTGTGGATGCCGCGGTCGCGGGTCGGCGGCGTGGTCGGGATCCCGGGCGGGGAGTCGTCGACTGCAGCCGCGGAGGGTGCCGCCGAGGGTATTGTCGGGTAGCTCGTAGCCTTCGGCGCTCGCCGCCGAGCGGCGCTCCGCTGGGACGCCGCACCCAGTTGGCTGAAGTAAGGTGACCCTTACCGGTCACACCGAAAGGCCCGCTCCGCGTGGAAACAGCACTACGAACATCGCGTCGGCGGGTAACCCTCAAAACCGCGTTGATGATGTGGCTGGCGGTCGCGGGTCCGGGGCTCGTCGTCATGTTCGCCGACACGGATGCGGGCAGCCTCATCACCTCGGCGCAGAGCGGAGCGACCTGGGGCTACACCCTGCTCTCGGCCCAGCTCATCCTGATCCCGATCGTGTTCATCGTGCAGGAACTCACGGTTCGCCTTGGCCTCGTAACCGGCAAGGGACACGGCGAACTGATCCGCGAGCGTTTTGGAATCGGCTGGGCGTGGCTGTCGGTGTCGACGCTCGTCGTCGCCTGTTCTGGCGCCATCGTCACCGAGATGAGCGGCATCGCGGGGGTCGGCGAGATTTGGGGCATCCCCAGGTGGGTGAGCGCGTTTGTCGTCGTCGCGTTCCTCGTGATCATGGTGGTCACCGGAAGCTATCGGCGGGTCGAGCGGGTCGCCATTGCTCTCGGGCTGTTCGAGATCGCGTTCCTGGTCACGATGGTGATGGCCGATCCTCATCCGGCGCAGGTGGCGAGCGGACTGGCCAGCATCCCCGTGACGAACACTGGATACCTGTTCCTGGTCGCTGCGAATATCGGCGCGGTGATCATGCCATGGATGATTTTCTACCAGCAGTCCGCGGTGATCGATAAGGGCCTCGGGCCGCAGCATCTGCGCCTGGCAAGGTGGGACACCGTCATCGGCGCGCTGATCACCCAACTGGTCATGATCGGGATGCTCGTGACGGTCGCCGCGACCCTCTGGGCTCACCATGACCACGGCGTCAGCCTGCAGACGGTGCAGGACATCTCGGATGCCATCACCCGCTACATCGGGCCGTTCGCCGGCAGGGTGCTGTTCTCCCTCGGGATGGTCGGAGCCGCCCTGATCGCCGCCATCGTCGCGAGCCTGACGGCGGCCTGGGGCATCGGCGAAGTCACCGGCTACAAGCGATCGCTGCAACACAAACCGAGCGAGGCGCCGTGGTTCTACGTGGTGTTCACCGTCGTCGTGATCGCCGGGGCACTCGTCGTCATCTCCGGCATCAACCTCGTGCAGCTCAACCTCTACGTGCAGGTCATGAATGCGCTGCTGCTTCCCATCGTGCTGACCTTCCTGTACCTGCTGGCCAGAAAAGCGTTGCCCGATCGCTATCGCCTCGCCGGTGGCTACCGTTGGGTGGTGCTGGTGGTCATTGCCGTCACGGCGGGTTTCGG
>JAODMY010000063.1 GCA_025465535.1 Glaciihabitans sp. | reverse complement strand
AGCGATTGACAACCTGATGGAGGATGCGGCGACCGCCGAAATCAGCAGGTCGCTGCTCTGGCAGTGGATCCATCGCAGAACGGTCACCGCGGAGGGAAACACCGTGACGCGAGAGTCGGTGGCCGCGACCCTCGGCAGCGTCCTGGACGGCGTCACCCGATCCAGCGGCGACCGCTTCGACGACGCGGCGGACGTGTTCTGCCAGGTCACTCTGGCGGACGAGTTCCCCACATTCCTGACGATTATCGCGTCGAGCCAGTACCTGGTCGACATCCCCAAGCGCGAGTTGGCCGTCGCGTAGGTACACGTGGGCCGTGGCGTCTCATCGAATGCCCTATAACTGCGGATGTTTCATTGGCAGCATCCGCAGTTATAGGGCATTCGATGAAAGGCGACGGCCTCCCAGCCGGTAGAACAAGAACGGGATCGCCGAGAGCAGGCAGCTGATCGCCGGCACCACCGTGATCGACAGCCACACCGTCTGTTGCATCTCCGGCGTGATGCGCACGCCATCGTGGTACCCCGCGAAGACGATGAAGAGCCCGAAGACCAACACGGCGACGGCGGTCATGATTTTCGACACGAAGGTGAGCGTGGCAAACGAGATGCCGTCGTTGCGCACGCCGGTGCGCGCTTCGACGTCGTCAACGGAGTCGGCGATCATGGTCGCCTGGACCACCAGGAATACGCCGAGGGTGAGGCCGGTCAGGAAGATGAAGACGATCACGGCGATGAGGTTCTGGAATCCCGCGAGGTACATGCCGAGGTAGAGCGCCGCCCCGACGCCGGAACTCCACACGACGAGCGACTTCCCGGTCGCCCGCCTCAGGAGCAGCGGCGTGGTGAAGGATGCGAGAACGAGACCCGCGATGATGGCGGCGCCGATGAGGATGAAGTAGCCCTCGTTCCCGTAGGCGATGACGACGAATACGGCGCCACCGGCCTGCACGATGAAGCGACCGAATCCGAGGATCGAGCCGAACAACACCATGAGGAGCGGCGTGTTGCGAAAGAGGGTTCCGAATAGCTGCCGAAACGTGAGTCGCGCATGCTCCTCGGCGATCTTCTTCTCGCGCACGAAGAAGAAGGCGAGCAGGTAAAGCCCCATCCCGGCGACGGAGGCGATCAGGACGGCCAGCGACCATCCGCGAGCCGTGGTCTCGCCGGAAAAGCTGAGCGCGAGAGCGAAGAACGGCATTCCGAGGGTCGCGAGACCAAGCGCGATCGCGCCGAACGCGCGCACGTTCGAGACGACGCGGGTTCGCGTTGTGCGATCCCCGAAGGCCGAGCCGATGAGGCCCCAGAACGGCACATCGCACGCGGAGTATGCGATGCCCCACAGCAAATAGCAGACGCCGAAGAACACGAGCTTGAGCGGCTCTGACGTGTTCGGCACCGCAAACAACAGCGAAGTCAGGATGGCGACCGGGGCCGCGGAAAACAGAATGAACGGCCGCAGCTTGCCCCAGCGGGTGCGCGTGCGATCGATGATGCTGCCCACGAGGGGATCGCTGACCGCGTCGATGACTTTGGCGGCGGTGATGATGGCCGTCACCACCGCGATTCCCGCCGTACTGATGTGCGCGTACTGGATCAGGTAGAGCAGGATGAACGTCGTCACCGTGGTGAGCACCACGTTCTGCCCGAATCCGGCCGTCACGATCGCGACGCTTTGCACCCGCGGCGAGATGAGCTTTTCGGTGGTGGTCGCTGTGTTCGTCATGACGGGCGCTCCAAGAGGATCGTCTTGATCTCGAATGGCGTGAACTCGAGCCGGTCGAGATCCGCGGCACCGAGGGGGTTCTCCAACAGGTCGGTGAGGTGTGCGCTCGAGTACTCGAAGTCGACCAGAAGGGCGGTGCTCGCGGACCGCCCGAGGCTCTCATACATTCGGATGACCACTCCGTTTCCACTCTCGGCCGGCTTGATGGTCTCGATGATCACCCCGGGATCCTCGACGACGGCAAAGCTTGTGAAAGCGACATCCTCGGCGACTAGCAAAGGATTGTTGAGCCGATAGCCCTCCGAAATCACCTTGGCCAGGTCATCCCTCTGGAACGGGCAGAAGGCGTAGGCGAACCGGTGGATGCCGCGATCCGCGGTCTTGTCGGGGAACGTCGTCGCTCGCAACAGGTTGAGGCTGATCAGTCCGTTCTTAGCTCGGTGCCCGTACTTGCTGTCGTTGAGCAGCGCGAATCCGCCGCGAGCATCCTGGGTTGCGATCCACTTGTGGGCAACCGTCTCGAATTGCGCCTTTTCCACCACATCGTTCTCGGTCGTCGGTCGCCCGATGTGCCCGAACTGGATCTCGCTCCACGCGGTGTCGCCGTAGCGGGCGGGGAAGAACTGGGCCCGCAGCATCCGGTGGCTCTCGTGCCAGGCCAGTTGCGTGTCGAAACGCACCACGTCGCTGCCCGACTCGAGAGTCACCTTCTGCTCGATGGTGAGCTTCCGGGAGCGGTAGACCTGGCGTCGTGTGACCGTGGCGCCGTCGATGGAGCTCTCCACCGTGCTCACCTTCAGCGTCCGCGGGGTCGCCGTCGCGTAGTCCTGCTTGATGTCCCACGCGTCGAAGGGGAACTGGTACGGGTCGCGATGCAACACGAGACGATTCAGGCCACCGGCGGAGTGCTCGACGCCGCCCGCGTCGAGGCAGGAGACGATCTCACCGGAGGGGCCGAAGCGCAGCGTCAGCAGTCCGTTGGTGAGGGTGTTATCGGAATAGCCCAACTCGGGGAAAGCGCCCACGAGCTCGAGCTGCGCGGCGGCATACGGCTCGACATTCGCGGCGAACCAGCTCTCCTCAACCTTGAGGTGTTCGTGTCGAGCCAGCCCGGTGAGGTTGATCGCCGAAGGTCCACTGCCGACGTGAGGCAGCCGGGCGGTCAGTTCGCCGGCATAGGCATCGAGCGACTTTTCGATTCGTTGATAGGTCTCGATCGCCTCGCGGTTGACGCGCGCGATCGCCGACCCGGGGAGGATGTCGTGGAACTGGTTCAACAGGACGTCGCGCCAGTGCTGCTCCAGCACCGGTCGGCTGTCGTCGCCCGTGATCGCGGCGAGTGCCTCAGCGTTGTGGAGCCGGCGCTCGACCAGCCGGTTGTACTGCTTGGTCTTTGCCTGTGTCGTGTACGTGCCCTGGTGGGTCTCAAGGTAGAGCTCGCCGACGTGGATGTGGGGCGCGTCGAGCTTTTCGAGGCTCCGGAAGAAGGTGTCGGCCCTTGAGTGCTCGATGCGGGGCAGGCCGCGCAGGTTGTGTTCCCTCTCGATCATCTCGAGGTGGATCTCGCCAGGGCCGCCGCCGCCATCACCGGAACCGTAGACGAGCAGCGCGGTATCAAGATCCTTCTCGGGGTATTGTTTCAGACCCCTCAGGAGACCGTCTGCTGCTCCGCGGCTGTTGTAGTCGCCCTCCGGCGGCATGTGCACCAGCACCGTGGAGCCGTCGATGCCCCGCCAGGTGAAGGTGCGGTACGGGAAGTCGTTGACCTTGTTCCACGCGAGCTTGATGGTCTGGAACCAGTCCATCCCACTCTTCTTCAGGATCTGCGGAAGGTTGCCGCTGTAGCCGAAGGCGTCGGGGAGCCAACACAGTCGCATATCGTCGGGGCCGAGGCCGAACTCTTCCGCGAGGAACCGGCGGCCGACGAGCGCCTGCCGCACAAGAGACTCTCCGCCGGGAAGGTTCGTGTCTGGCTCCACCCAGAACGAGCCCTGGAGCTCCACCCGTCCGTCGGCCACCGCCTTCTTCAGCCGCTCGAACAGGTCCGGCTGCTGCTGCTTCAGCCACAGCATCTGCTGTGGCTGGCTGGTCCCGTAGGTGTATCCGTCGTGCTGTTCGATGGTGTTCAAGGCCTTGGTGTAGGTCCGCGCGGCCTTGCGGTGCGTCTCGCGCAGGGGCCACAGCCACGCCATGTCGAGGTGGCCATGACCGATCGCGCTGTAAACGAAGTCGCTGTCGGATGGGATCGACAGGGGCCGGGCGAGCACCTCCCGCGCCCCCAGGATGTCGCCCGCGCAGAAGAGGGCGTACGCGTGGCGCAACTGCCGCCGGAGCTCCGATTCCAGTGCCGTGTCGTCGGTCGCGCCGGCGAGGACGAGCAGCGTCATGTAGTCGTAGTAGAGGCCGAAGGCGTCGTCGTCGCGCACGGCGATCTGCGCACCGTGATAGACGCCGCTGCCGTATTCGTACAGCAGGATGCCGTTGTAGGCGACGTCGGCGTAGAACTCGATCCTGCCCGTCGAGACATCGACGTGTCGCACCGGCCGGTATTTCCCCCCGCTGTGCGGCAGGTCTGCCTGCTGCCAGACGGTACTGATGGAGTCGAGGATCTCGCCATCCGCGGAGTAGATCAGTCCCTCGCCTCGGATACCGAGCAGCAGGACGGCGCCGTCCAGCATGGCAGGGTCGATCCCGGCCGGGATCTCGCCCGAGATGCGCAGCCACGCGCAGTCGAGCTTCTTGCCCCACGCGGTTCCCGGCCGAAGGGGGACGAAACCCGAGTGGTCAAGCTTGGCGAAGGGGATCGGTTCGGCGGACCGGACGATCTCGGCGCCCAGTTGTGCGACAGGGGTGAATATTCGCCGCCGGATGCGCAGGAGCCGCTGGTACTCGCGGGGCTGCTCGGCGGCGAGTCCAAACAGCCAGGCCGCGAACCCCCGCATGCACGTTCCCCTTCGTCGGGTGTAGACCATCGCCGTCTCGTGAACGTCAGCATAACGGACAGCTTTGTTGAGGTCGGTGCTCTCTGACGAGGCTGGATGTAGCGCAGAAATTGGCTCTTGACAAGCCCTATATCAATAATCTTATAATCTGATGATTCGGACGATACGGGCGTTCTTGAACACCCCAGCAGCCCGCGATTCAACGGCGAATTTGTAGGTGATGGCGCCATTTTCAGCTACGCAGATGTGACGAGAACTCGACCAGCGTGTGCGCAAGCGCTCGGCCGACAGCCGCTTCCTGAGCGAACCAATCCATCGATTGTCGACACCGGGAACCCTTCCAATCGTCGATCACAAAGGAGTATTCGATGAAAAACGCACTGCGCTTAGTGGTCCCGCTCATCGCGGTGGCCGGCCTGCTTGCGGGCTGTTCTACGGTGGGCTCTTCGGTGGCCCCGAGCACAAAAATGACTCATGCTGCGACGGCGCCCGCCCCCGGGGTAAGGCCGACGCTCACCTCCGACAAGCCGGCGAAGAAGATCAAGATCGCGATCATCGCGATCGAGAACAATCCATTCTTCGCCCAGGTGAAGACCGGCTACACGGCAGTCGCAGCGAAGGTGAAGGCTGCGGGCGGTCAGGTCGACTGGATCAACGCCGGGACAAACGTCACCGACGACACGGTCGGGAACGCGATCAATGCCGCGACGGCGCAGGGGTATTCCGCAATCGCCTCCCTGATGCCTGACAACGGCATTTGCAATTACATCAAGAAAGCGACAGCTGCAGGTGTGATTGTCGCCGCGTACAACGGGGATGCGACCTGTGCGCAGAAATCCGGCGCGGTGTTCTTCCATGGACAAGACCTCTACGCCGCCGGTGTCGAGGCCGGAACGCTGATGTGTAAGGCGACAGCCTCGCTCGCTTCGCAGAGCAAGCCAGGCAAGGTCGGCGTCCTGACCGAGTCATTCACATTCCAGGCGCTGGAAGAGCGACGCCTCGGATTCGTGGCCGGGCTTAAGAAGAACTGCCCATGGGTGACCCCGGTAAGCCAGGGTGTCCAATATGGCAGCGCCACCGACGTGCTCGCGTCGTCCACGCGAAACTACATGACGTCCACCCCGAGCCTGGTCGGAATCTACGTGACCGGCGGAAACCCGAATATCGCCGCGGCGACGGTGGGCACGGCAGGCAAGGCGAGCACGGTGAAAGTGATTGGATTCGACTTCACCGCCGAGAATGTCGCCCAGATCAAGGGTGGCTCGATGTATGCCGCGATTGGCCAGGATCCGTTCGGACAGTCCTACGACACCGTCGCCTGGCTGTACAACGCGGTCGTGGCTCATCAGCTGCCCTCTCCCAAGTACTTCATTCCGACGCAGCTCGTGGTCGGAACGAAGGACAACATCGACAGCGTCGCGAAGTAGCCATGTCCAGCTCCAGTGACACACCCGTGCTCAGGACCATCGGTCTCAGTAAGAGCTACGGTCCGATCGCTGCGCTGAGCGACGTGTCACTGGACATCGCTCCCGGCTCCGTTCTTGCCCTTCTCGGTGAGAACGGAGCCGGGAAGTCGACCTTCATCTCCCTGGTTTCCGGGGCGACGAATCCAACCGCCGGGCAAATCGAGATCGATGGCGAACGGGTGAGCGTCCACAGCCCTCTCGAGGCCACCCGACTCGGAATCCAGGTGGTGCATCAGGAGCCGAAGCTCGCGAACGAGGCGTCCATCGCGGAAAATATCTACCTCAGCCGCTACGCGGGACGATCGGGCTTCGCGCTGGTGGATCGCCGCGCGATGATTGCGGATGCCACGGCACATCTGGCCCGGCTGGGGCTTGCCTCCGAGCTGCCCTCGGTCGTGACCCCCGCCTTCCAGCTGACCGCCGCCCAGCGGCAGCTTGTCGCAATTGCCAAGGCGATGGCGACCGAGGCGCGGGTGCTGTTCCTCGACGAACCGAACTCGAGCCTCACGCCGAGGGAGACCCGGAAGCTCTGGGATCTCGTGCGAATCCTGTGCGCCAGCGGCGTCGCCGTCGTCGTCGTCAGTCACCGCCTCTCCGAACTCTACGAGATCGTCGACCAGGTGGCGGTTCTCCGCGACGGCGTGCTCGTCGCAACCGGGCGGGCCGACGAAATGCCCATCGACCGGGCGGTTTTCCTCATGGCCGGTCGCGCCAAAGTGGAGGCCGCGCCACGGCTTGCCGGCGAATCTGCTCCGATCGGGGAGGAGGTCCTGAGGGCGGAAAACATCTGGACCGAAAAGGTGCACGGGGTGGATCTCACCGTGCGCGCCGGCGAAATAGTCGGACTCGTCGGATTGGTCGGTTCCGGCCGGACCGAGATTGGCCGCGCGATTTGTGGCGCGGATCCGCTTCTCGCTGGCCAGATTTATCTCCATGGGCGTCCGGTCAGATTCGGTTCCCCGAAGCAGGCGCTGGCACACGGGGTCGTCATGACCAGCGAGGAGCGGCGTCGTTCCGTATTCGAAAGTCACGACGTGACCTTCAACATGGTGGCGAGTTCGCTGAGCAGGCTCGCCTCGAGGGGATTCCTCTCCGGCAAGCGTGAGCGCTCTCTTGCCGCAACCTGGGTCAACCGGCTTGCCCTGCGCGGGACCACCGCGACGCCGATCGTCGCCCTGTCCGGCGGCAACCAGCAGAAGGCGCTGATCGCCCGCAGTCTTGCCACGAATCCGAGCGTCATCATCCTCGATGAACCGACACACGGCATCGATGTGAGGACCAAGAGCGAAATCGCCGCACTCGTGAAACAGCTCGCCGCCGAGGGGCTCGGGGTGATTTTCATCTCGAGCGAAGTCGAGGAACTGGTGGGGATCGCCAGCCGTGTGGTCGTCATTCGAGGCGGCCGAGTCGCCCAGGTGGCCTCCGGCGCAGATGGGATCGGCCTGATCGCGGCCGCGCTCGGCGAAATCATCCCACCGACCGACATCCGGCACGAAGGAGTAGTCCGATGAAGAGAAGGTCCGCGGTGACGGGCGTGTTCCGTCGTGTGGAGGTGGCGCTGGTGCTGGTCATCGTCGTCATCGGCGCGCTGGTGACCATCGGCGCGCCGGACTTCCTGAGCACCGCAAACCTGATCAACCTGCTGCTCGGAGTTGTCACCGTCGGAATCGTCGCACTCGGCCAGGGCTTCGTAATCATGTCCGGTGAACTCGATCTCTCGGTGGCAGCAACGATCGCCCTGACCGGTGCATCCGCCGCCGCGCTGATGAAAGAGGGCGTTCCCATCTGGTTCAGCGTCGTCGTGGGATTGGTGATCGGCTCGATGATCGGTCTGGTCAACGCGGCAATCGTGATCTACACGGGCGTGAATTCCTTCATCGTGACGCTCGGAACGCTATCGGTGGTGCAGGGACTCACGCTCATGGTGACGGGCGGCCTCCCCGTCGCGGTCCCCGATTCGTTGACGGTGATCGGCTCGAACACACTCATAGTGGGTGTGCCACTCCCGGTCCTCCTCTTTGTCATACTCGCCATCGTCGCCCAGCTCATACTCGTGTTCACCGTCTTCGGCCGACGCGTGTTGGCGGTCGGCGACAACGCCGAGGCGGCAAGGCTCGCGGGAATCCCCCTCAGCGCTACCAAGTTCGCGGTGTTCGCAATCGCCGGTGGCCTCTCCGGGGTGGCGGGGATCGTTCTCGCCGCGTCGCTGGGAACCGCGCAGTCGAGTGCGGGAACCGACGATCTTCTTCCGATTATTGCCGCGGTGGTCATCGGCGGCGCGAGCCTGACCGGCGGCCGCGGGTCAATGATCGGTGTTTTCCTGGGCGCCGTATTGCTGGGGATGGTGCAGAACGCCTACATCATTCTTCAACTCTCAAGTTGGCTGCAGCTGGCGACATTCGGTGCGGTCGTCGTGGTGGCAGGAATCTTCGACCAGGTTCGACAGGGGCGAATCGACTGGGTGAACAGAATTCGCGGGAGATGGGCGATTCGCAGGCCACAGGGTGAGGCGCAGCGACCATGACACGCATCAAGACCCGAGCTGGAAGTAGGTGTCTCTTGTGAACGACACAGCCACGATGAGAGCCATAGTGACCCACGGACCGCACGACTATCGTTTCGAGCGCGTGCCGAAGCCGATCGCGGGCCCGGGCGAAGTGGTCATCCAAACGGGCGCCGTCGGCATCTGCGGGAGCGATGTCAAGTGCTTCACCGGAGCATCGCTGTTTTGGGGTGATGGGAATTCCGGCGGCTATGTCGAGGGCCCGGTCATTACCGGGCACGAGTTCGCCGGCGTGGTTGAGAGCCTGGGCGAAGGGTCGGCCGAGAAATTCGGAATCGAGCTTGGTGACAACGTGATCGCCGAACAGATCCTGCCGTGCGGAATGTGCAGGTACTGCCTCGAGGGGTCCTATTGGATGTGCGAACCAAATGAGATCTTCGGGTTCAAACGGGGTCGCGCCGAAGGCGGGATGGCGGAGTTCGCGCTGCTTCCCTCCAACGCGCTGGTCCACAAGATCGACCCCCGCCTGTCGGAGATCGAATCGGCATACCTTGAACCGCTCTCCTGCGCGATTCACGCGGTCGATCGCGCGGAGATCATGCCGGGCGACATCGTCGTGATCGCCGGCGTCGGCAGCATCGGGTTGTGCATGCTGCAGTGGGCAAAGCAGTTCCGGCCGGGCATACTCGTGGCCGTCGGCACTCGCCCCAACCGTCTGGATCTGGCCAGCGCGCTGGGTGCCGACATCGTCATCAATGCGCGCGAACAGGACCCGGTGGCGGCGGTTCGCGGGTATTCGAGTGGATACGGAGCGGACATCGTCATCGAAGCATCCGGGTCGGCTGACGGCCCACAGCAGGTGCTCGAAATGGTCCGCAAGATGGGAACCGTTGTCGCGTTCAGTTCAATCAAGGAGCGCACCCGAATCGACTGGAATCTTGTCGGCGACCAGAAGGAACTGACGATTCGCGGAAGCCACCTCGGTCCATGCTGTTATCCGAAGGCCATCAAAGCCGTCGCCGATGGGCGTATCGATGTCGCGTCGCTGGTCACGGCGCTGTACCCGCTCGAGGATTTTGATCTCGCGATGCAGGCGGCCATGAGCGGAAACGGCATCAAGACAATGGTTGTCCCCGGGATGGAGGGCAGGCGAGGTGAAATCTGATCGATCCAGCCCCTGGCTGGGCAGAAGGATCCTGATTACGGGCGCGACGGGCGGCATCGGTCGGGCGACAGCGCTCTACTTCGCCTATCTCGGTGCTGACGTGGTGGTGCACGGGCGGGACATGGTCGCTGCCGAAGAACTGAGACAGCGGATCGACTCACTGGGAGGCAAGGCGTCGGTGGTCCTTGGCGACCTGCGCGATGTCGACGCCTGTCGGCAGGTGGCGATCGCCGCTCTCTCTGAGTCGTGCGAACTCGATGTGCTGGTCAACAATGCCGGCGCCAACGTGTTCCGGGGAACGATGGGCGCAACGCTCGAGGATTGGGACGACTGCATCAACCTGGATCTGCGGGCGGCCTGGCTCTGCTCGAAGGCTGCGGCTCCGTTCATGCCGGCCGGGTCGGCGATCGTCAACATCTCGTCCAACCACGCGACCTCCACGCTTGCCGGCGTCTTCCCCTACAACGTCGCGAAGGCGGGGGCGAACGCCCTGACCCAGTCCCTCGCGATCGAACTGGCCGACAGGGGCATTCGGGTCAATGCCGTCGCACCCGGATACATCGACACCCCAATCAACGACGCGTATTTCGGCGAGTTCGATGACCCGGCGGCAGCGCGACGGAGCGCGGAACTGCTCCACCTTTCACAGCGAATCGGCTCGGCAGAGGAGGTCGCGTACGCTATCGAGTTTCTCGCGGACAGCGAGCGGTCTGGGTTCACAACGGGGACGGTACTCACACTCGACGGTGGACGATCGGCGCTCATGCAGGATCCGTCGCCCCGCGTTGCCGCGACCCGTGACCCAGAGTCGGAGATGGAGAAATGACCACGTTCCGCGTATCAACCCTGACGGCCGCGAACGGCGAGTTCGAAGTGCGCGATCAGGATCTGCCGAGCGTTCCGGATGACGGGATGCTGGTTCGAGTCGAATACTCCGGAGTGTGCGCGACCGATCTGCACATTGCGCTCGGTCACATACCCGGATACGACTATCCGTCGACCCTCGGCCACGAGGTGTGCGGGATCGTGGAAACCATTGGGAGCGACTTCGGCGGGGACGTGCGCGGCGTTCCCATCAAGGTCGGGGACCGGGTAGCGGTCATGCCTGCCACGCCCTGCGGTCGCTGCGCATCCTGCAAGAGGGGCGGCAACTATCCCAATTGTGAAAACTGGGATGTGATCGGCTTCTCAAACCCCGATAAGCGTCCAGCCGGGGGAGGGTGGGGTCAGTTCGTGCTCGTGAACGGCAGGGCTCGCGTCTTCGTGAGCATCGCCCCTCCGGAGAACGTTGTGCTTGCCGAACCCGCTGCGACCCCGGTCGAGGGACTGTTGCGAGCCGGCTTCCGCTTCGGCGACTCGGTTCTCGTACAGGGAACCGGAACCGTCGGCCTGTTGGCCATCGCCGCCGCCTCATTCGGCGGCGCTTCTCGGGTCGTCGCCATCGGTGGACCGGAGCGTCGGCTCGAGATCGCGAGGGAACTTGGCGCATCCATCACCGTCGACATCGGAGTGATGCGCGACGCGGACGAACGCCGCGAGGTGGTCCTTGCCGCGTCGCCGAATGGCGCTGGATTCGACGTCGTTGTCGAGTGCGCTGGAGTTCCCTCAACGGTTCCGGAGGGCTTCGGCTATCTCCGCCGCGGTGGCTGTTTTGTCGAGCTCGGCCACTTCTCCGATGTCGGAGCGGTCGAGATCAACCCGTACCAGCACTTCCTTTCGCGGGATGCGCGCATGGTCTCGTCGTCCGGATACACGCCGGACTCGTTCGGCCGAGCCCTCTCTCTCGTCGAACACCTGGGGAGCAAGGCGAAGGATCTCATCACGCACAGGCTCCCGCTGGAACGCGCGTCGGACGCCGTGGGCGCGCTCATGCCGGCCAATCGATGGCAGCTCGACGGCGTCGAAGTGGGAAAGGTCGTGATCGACCCATGGATGCAATGATGACCAGGAGTTGCGCTTTGGGGCTGGCTTCAGGAGATGCCCGCGCCACGTTCGGCGCGAATGGCGGCAGACTGCTCTCCCTCAGTTTCGACGGGTACGAGCTGCTTCGCACGAGGGATCGCAGGAACGACGTGTGGTTCGGTGGGTTTGCCATGGCTCCGTGGTCCGGAATACTGCCGAATTCCACCGTCGACTTCGAGGGCGACAGTTCGCGGATGCCGCCCAGCTGGGGCGAGCACTCCCTGCACGGTCTTGTTCGCTCTGGCTTCTGGCAAATCGAGGATGGTCGACTCGATACCTCTCTGCCCGCAGAGTGGCCCTTCGGCGGTTCGCTCAGCCTCGAACCGACCCTCACGCCCGACTCCCTGCTTCTCGAATTCACTCTCACAGCGGGGGAGCGCCGGATGCCGGCGGCCATCGGATTCCATCCCTGGTTCTCCAACGTGATCTTGGGCGGTTCACGACTTTCGTTTAGCCTCCCCCCGGATGCATCCCAGAGGGAACTCGGCGACGCTGGTGAGCCGACCGGCGAATGGATAGACCCGGCAGCGGGTCCGTGGGACGACTGCTTCCGGACGGGACTCCCGTTCAAACTCTCCTGGGCCGAGGCGGGGGCGCTGGCCATCCGTTCGAGCGGCGCGTACATCGGCGTCTTCAATAAGGAGGACTCGGGTACCGCGGTCGAGCCGATGACGTCGTCTCCCGGGGCGATGTCGGATGTGCTCGAGCCCGGCGAATCCCTCACGCTGGATGTCCAGCTGGAGTGGTCGGCGTCATGAGCCCTGCACGCAATCTTGGGTCGAGCGGCGACGCCGCCAATCGCAGTCAGGAATGGCTTGGCGATGGTGGGAAGAACGGGTTCATCGCTCGACATCACCTGCGCCAAATGGGCATGTCGAGCAGGCAGTTCGACGGGCGTCCCGTCATCGGGATAGCGAACACCTGGTCGGAGCTCACGCCATGCAACGTGCACCTTCGGACCCTTGCCGACTCGGTGCGCCGCGGCATCCAGCAGGCCGGGGGCATGGCGCTCGAGTTTCCATTCCTGTCGCTCGGTGAACCATTCATGCGTCCATCGTCGATGCTGTTTCGCAACCTTGCCGCGATGGAACTCGAGGAGCTCCTGCGTGCCAACCCCCTCGACGCCGTGGTCGTTCTCACCGGCTGCGACAAGACCACCCCGGCGGGGTTGATGGGGCTGGCAAGCGTCGACCTGCCCGCGATCATGCTGACCGGCGGGCCGATGCTCAACGGCCGATTCAGGGGTCGTACGGTGGGCTCCGGCACGGACATCTGGCGGATGTCGGAAGAGCTTCGAGCGGGCGAGATAACGCCGGCCGATTTCGCCGAGTTCGAGAGCAGTCTCAATCGATCGGCCGGGCACTGCATGACTATGGGAACCGCCTCATCGATGGCGTGCGTCGCGGAGGCGATCGGGATGCAGCTTCCCGGTGCCGCGGCTCTTCCCGCTGTCGATTCCCGTCGGCAGGTCCTCGCGGAGGACACCGGCGCGCGAGCCGTGGAGCTGGCAACGGAGGGCCTGCGACCCTCAACCATCATGACTCGCGCGGCGTTCGAGAACGCGATCAAGGTGAACGCGGCGGTCGGCGGCTCGACGAACGCGATCCTGCACCTGCTCGCGATAGCGGGACGGGTTGGTGTGGATCTGACCCTGGACGACATCGACCGGATCGGCCGTGAAGTGCCGCTGCTCGTGGATCTGATGCCGAGTGGCCAGTACCTGATGGAGGAATTCGCGTACGCCGGCGGTGTCCCCGCCCTCGTGTCGCAGATGGCTTCGCTGCTGGACGGCAGCGCGATCACCGTGACCGGGAAGTCGCTCGAGGAGAGCATGGCAAGTGGGCACGTGGACGACGCACGCGTGATCCACTCACTCGCCGATCCGGTCCAGTCGGCGGGTTCGGGCACCGCAGTTCTTCGGGGGAACCTTGCTCCGGATGGCGCGGTACTCAAGATCAGCGCGGCCGAGAGTCGCCTGCTTGTGCACGAGGGCCCGGCAATCGTCTTCGACTCCCTCGAGGACTATCTGCGGGTCAGCGAGAATGACGACCTCGACGTAACCGGCGATTCGGTACTCGTCGTGAGGAACTGCGGGCCGAGGGGCTATCCGGGAATGCCAGAGGTGGGAAACCTCCCGTTGCCGAAGAAGCTCATCGACCAGGGCATCCGGGACATGGTGCGGATCTCGGACGCGCGCATGAGCGGGACCGCCTACGGCGCGTGCGTTCTTCACGTCGCCCCGGAGGCGGCCGTCGGGGGACCGCTGGCGCTGGTGCGAACCGGCGATCGGATCCGTCTCGACGCGCACAAGCGCCTGCTCGAGGTCGTGGTCAGTGCGGAAGAAATGGCCGAGAGACGGAGCGCCTGGGAGGCACCGGCGTTGCCGGATGGGCGGGGGTGGACCCGACTGTACGTTGAGCACGTGCAGCAGGCGGATCGGGGAGTCGACCTGGACTTCCTGGTCGGCCACAGCGGGGATGCGCCAGCGAAGGTGGCCTTCTGATGGAGATCGTTTTCGCGGAAAAACGCGCACCGCGACGGCGGGGCATAATCGTCTCGGATCACTATCAGGTAGGGCGGGCCCAGTCATGATTCTGTCGAATGCCAACCACGCCAGGCCTCCCCGCCCGCGGGGAGAGATGAACGACGCGGGAATCGTGTCGCCGTCGTTGCGAGGGCTGCACGGCCAACTGGTCGAGTCGATTGGCATGTCCATCGCCGCGGGTGAATTCGCTGCAGGGGAGCAAATCTCGCCGGAATCGCTTGCCGAGACCTTCGAGGTGTCCCGGTCCGTCGTGCGCGAGGTGCTCAAGGTTCTCGAGGCAAAGGGAATGATTGGTGCACGCCCCCGGACGGGAACGCGGGTCAGGCCGCAGACCTGGTGGAACCTGCTCGATCCTGACGTCATCCGCTGGCGCTCGACCGGTCCGGATTCCGCGCGGCAATTCGAGGAGTTGCTCGGCGTCCGAGGAGCTATCGAGCCGCTCGCCGCACGCAACGCGACCGCCGCCGCGACTCCCGTCGACATTCAGGCCCTGGCCGAATCGCTTCTCGCCATGTCGGATGCTGTGACCACTCAGGATTGGTTGGCGTTTACCGAGGCCGACGTCGTGTTCCATCGCGCACTCCTCCGCGCGAGTGGAAGCCTGGTTGTCGCCCAGCTCGCCGACCCGATTGAGGCCGCGCTTCGAGTTCGTCACAAACTGCAGTTGGTTCCGACCGTGCTCTCCCCGGAGGTCGTTGTCTCCCACGAGGCGATCCTGGACGCGATACTTCGTCACGATGGTGCGCAGGCGGAACTCGCATCCCGGCAGATCGTTGACGTCGCAGGCGCCGAGGTCATGGCGTCGCTGATGAGCGCAGCCGTCGAGCGGGAGTCGGACGGTCAACAGGTCGAATCCGGAGGCGCGAGCTGATGGATGTTGCAACCTCGCGACCGATCGAGGTCGTGTGTCTGGGCGAAACCATGGGCCAAATCGTCCCGGCTGGTGGCGCCTCGGTCCGGACGGCGAAGACTTTCAAGATGCATCACGCCGGCGCGGAGTCCAATGTCGCCGTCGGCCTCTCGCGACTCGGCCACACCGTGGCGTGGGTCAGCAGGCTCGGAAACGATGCGATTGGGCTTCGGATAGCGGATGCGCTCGAACGCGAGGGCGTGCGCGTCCTGCTCGAGGCCGAGGAGACCTCGGGTCGCACCGGGCTGTTCGTCAAGGACCCAGCGAACGGCGTGAGCTACTACCGCGCGGATTCGGCCGCGTCGAGAATGGATCGACAGGACGTGTCCCGTGCGCTGGAGGCCACGCCCCGCGTGCTGCACCTGAGCGGGATCACCGCTGCGCTCTCGCCAAGCTGCGACGACGCGATCGCATACGCTCTGGCGACGGCTAAGAAGCGCGGGATTGTGACATCTTTCGACGTCAACTATCGCGCCGCGCTCTGGCCGAGCGCGGCGATCGCTGCCGATCGCCTTCTCGAGCTTGCGAGGGCGAGTGACGTGGTCTTTGTCGGTCTCGACGAGGCGAACACCCTGTGGGAAACGGAAAGCGAGCACGCCGTACGCGAACTTCTGCCGTCCGTTCCGCGTCTCGTGGTGAAGGACGGCTCCCGCGGGGCAATCGAATTTGTCGGCGAGCAGTTCACCGAGGTCTCGGCGCTCGTTGTCAATGTCGTCGAAGTCGTCGGTGCCGGCGACGCTTTCGCGGCGGGTTACCTGAGCGCATTTCTTCAGGGCGCCACCTCGGTTTCCGCGCTGCGCGCCGGGCACTTGATGGCGCGCAATGCGCTCGGGTCACGTTCTGATTTCGGCCGGAAGATCGACCGCAGCATGCTTACCGTGCTTGCCAACGATCCCGCACTCTGGCCGGCGACCGACGAGAGCTCGGATGGGCGAACGTCACACAGCCGAGGAGCGGCGTCATGAACATGCAGTACGAGGAGTCACAGGCTTTTTTCGAGGAGGCCTTCGCCCGACATCGTTCGATGGTCATTCTGCGGGCGGCCGACGCCGCGACGACGCAGTCCCTCTGCGATCGCGCGTGGGTTGCCGGGATGGAGATCGCCGAGGTGCCGCTTCAGGGGGATGCGAGCGTCGCCGCGCTGGGCGCCGTGATCCGCAGGGATGGCGGCGAGAAGCTGATCGGAGCCGGAACGATTGTGTCTCGCAAGCTCGTACACCAGGCATTTCGAGCCGGGGCGGCCTTCACGGTGGCGCCGGGATACGATCCGGCCGTGCTCGAACTGAGCATTGAACTCGGGATGCCGCATCTGCCAGGCGTCGCAACGTTCGCCGAGGTGCAACACGCGCTCGACAGTGGCATTCGCTGGCTGAAGGCGTCGCCGGCGGCCCAACTGGGCATGGCCTGGTTCTCCGCGATGCGGGGACCCTTCCCCGCGGCACGATTCGTGGCGACGGGAGGCGTCACCGGTGCGAACGCACAGGACTTCCTGCGGGCTGGGGCCGCTGCGGTTTCGTTCGGATCGTCGTACAAGGAAATGTCCGACGAGCGACTCCGGGCCGTTGCGTAACGCATTCCAACGGATCGAGATGATCTATCGTCGCCGTCCGGTCGGCAGAAGTCGGGCAAGGAAGCGACGAGCGCGTGCCGCGAACTCGTCGGTGAAGCCGTTGGATAGCGCGTAGATCTGAAGATCGACATTCTCGCCAGAGCTCATCGAGCGGATGATCTGCTCGGCGTGCACTCGTCGCGCGTCCTGGACGGTCGGGAATTCGATCCCGAGGTCCGCTGCAATTTCGCCGACGAGCGCGAGCCGCACACCGTCGGTGGCATCGGATCCCTCTGCCAGTGCTCGGACGTTTGGCGTGTCAACGCCGCTAGCGAGCCAACGGCTCGCACGCTCGGTGAGACCGTGGGCGCCGAGGAAGCCGAGCATCCGTGCCGCCTCAGCGCGGCGGATGTCGCTGAGCGCGCCGCCTCCGGGGCGGTCGGCTCGGTCTGCATCGGATTCGTAGACCACGCTTCACGATAAACCCATCGACAAGACGCGCCCACCTCCGTTCATCCATCGCTCGAGGCCCATCGTTCGAGGTCCATCGCGAACACCCAGCGCTTTCCGGGGAACTCGGTGACGCACCAGAGCTGATCGCGTTCCGGCCAGACGGCGAGATCCTCCGGCCCGGGCGGCAGCACTCCCTGCCGCCTGGCCATTGCTCCCGGTGTTCCGACCCAGAGGTCACCACCGCTCTCGTCGCCCCTGCCAGCGCTCACTAACCACCTGCCGTCGTGAACGACCGCGCCCTGCATGCCTGCGATCCCTGGGACGTGGATCTCGTCGATCACGGCTCCATCGTCGCCCAGCCGCATCCGCCCGAGTCGTGGCTTGTCGCTCGTTCCGTACTCGCCGACGATGAGTCGAAGCTCATCGCCGCCGTCTGCCGGCTCGGCTTGCGAGGTGGCGTCGGCACTTGCGCTCTCGACGGACACAAAGGAGTAGCGCATCCGGTCGTCGTGCTTGGTCGCCGAAGGTTCGTAGCTTGCGAATTGGGGCAGCAGGAAGCGGTGGCCGAAGGGGTCGGTCGGGCGAGGGAGCGGTCCCCTCGACGGGACCCGAACGATATCGCTGAGCCGAAATTCGCGGATGCCGCCGAACGTCGCCGCCACGAAGATCCTGTCACCGGCCCAGGCGATGCCGCCCGCGTGCACGCGAACCGCGTCGAAGGCGATAGCCGGGCCGTCGCGTCGAGGCGCCACGAGCAGCACGTGGTGATACCTCGGACGCACCGCGTCGCGCAGGTCGAGAATGCTGAGGCGCGACCCCATGGAGCGTCCGTGTCGCGGCTGGGCGTACCAGCTCACCATCGCCAACGGGATGCCCTCGTGCTCCCCGACGGAAACACCCTGCGGCCACCAGGTCTGCGTCCATCGATCCCGGAACGCCCAGCGAAAACCCTCGACGGCCGCCGAACCCGGTACCGACACGCGCCGGGCGCGCCGCCCGTGCATCGCCAGCAGGCCGGTCAGCCCGATGGCGTCAGAACTCGTGCGGACTTCATGCAGCATGGCGCGCTCCGTCGGCAACCTGCGCAGTTGCATCGGCACAGGTGCCATGTTTCCCAACCCAGCGGCGGACAAATTCGGGGTCACGCGTTCTGGCGCAGCCAATCCATCGCGAGCGGACACGAATCGAGGATCGAGATGTGGCCGTCGCCTGGGCGGAACCACAACTCCGCGCCGGGGATGTGTCGCATCAGCCAGTCACCGTGCGAGGGCGGGATGATCCGATCCAGTCCGCCCTGGACGATCAGTACCGGCGCCGTGATCGTCGAAACCTCGAAGCCCCACGGCTTCACGAAAGACAGGTCGTCGGCGATGAGGCCCTCTGGCCCCTCGCTGGAGGCGCGGCCGGCATCGGCTCCCAGTGACGCCCAGGCGCCATCGAGAAGGGCATAGTCGCGATCGATGAAGCTGGTCGCGTCGAACTCTGCCGTCGCTTCGTAGCGCTCGCGGGCCTCTCGCCCCCGGGCCGCCGCGCGCAGTGATTCGCCGTCGGAGGCCATGCCGCCGAACCAGTCGTCGATGCCGTCCACCTCGAAAGGAGCGAGGCTCGCGAGGGCCACCACGCCCGAGATCCGGTCCGGCAGCAGCGCCGCGCAGGCGAGCGCGTGTGGACCGCCGCCGGAGTGCCCCATGACCGCGAAGCGATCGAGGCCCAGCGTGTCCGCGATCTGGGCGACGTCGGATGCTGCGGATGCGACATCCCGCTCCGGGAGCACCGTCGATCCGCCGTAGCCGGGTCGCCCATAGGAGAGGAGTCGGATTCCGCGCTCGGCCGTCGCCGCGAGAAGCGGATCGAGAAGCGCGCCGGTCTGCGGTGAGCCCGTGTGCCAGAGGATCGTGAACGCGTCGCGAGGGCCGCCACCGTCCTGAACCGCGCTGATGCGCGGGGCGCTGTCGTGAACTCTCAGCACGCGGCCGTCGTCGAGCCGGACATCCCAGGCTGTCGTCATCCGCATATCGTAGGTCGGCGGTGGCGAGCACGGAAGAGATGGCACCGGGAGGTCGATCGGTGGCACACTCTTGGCATGATCGGTCGGCTGCATCACGTGATCCTCGATTGCCCGGATCCAGAGGAGCTTGCCCGTTTCTATTCCGCTCTCCTCGGCATGCCGATCACCTTTACCTCGCCCGGCTGGGTCGTCGTCTCGCGGAACGACACCACGTCCGGGCTCGCGTTCCAGCGGGTCGACGGCTATCGGGCGCCGGACTGGCCGGATCCGGCGAAGCCCCAGCAGATCCATTTCGACGTCATGGTGGACGACCTCGAGGATGCCGAGGTGGCCGTGGTGTCGCTTGGCGCCCGCAGGCTAGTGGGCGGCAAGAACGTCTTCGCGGATCCAATCGGTCATCCCTTCTGCCTCATCCCGAGGCCCGGCTGGGCCCCGCCGGTCAATCCGTGACACGGCGTGTGCGGGTCGCGGCGTCAATCGAGCCACGCCCGGCCGCACCGCGCGAGCAGCTTTCGCCGTACGCTCCGCCACTTCGACCCGGACGAACATGTCATCGAAACCAGGGAGAGCGTGGATGCCTGAGCCTGTGATTCGCCCCGTCACGATACGAGATTGGCGCGATGCGGACTGGCCGCAGGTCTACCAGATCTTCCGCGAGGTCGTCGACGCGGGGGAGACCTACGCCTACGATCCGAACTGGTCCGAGGAGCAGGCAAGGGCCGTTTGGGTCGAGCCTGCCCCGGCGCACACGGTGGTCGCTGTCGACGGCGACCGGATCCTCGGAACGGCGAAGGTCGGCCCCAACCGTCCAGGGCGCGGCTCGCACGTCGGGACCGCGAGCTTCATGGTCGCCTCGAATGCCCGTGGTCGCGGCGTCGGACGGGCGCTCGGCCAGCACGTTCTCGATCTCGCCCGTGCCGACGGATACGCGGCGATGCAGTTCAACGCGGTCGTCGAGTCGAATACGGCGGCGGTCCACCTCTGGCAGGAACTCGGCTTCGCGATCATCGGCACCGTCCCCGAGGCGTTCGAGCATCGGTCGCTCGGCCTGGTCGGGCTGCACATCATGCACCGGTTCTTGTAGCGGTGTTGCAGCGACTCGGTGCCTGCCGCGCCTCATCCGCTGCCCGCGAACTTCGGACCAGAGGATTGCGCGTTCACCTTGATGCGTCACAATGTGAGCATGTCCAAGAAGATCGATTCCGCCCTCAAAGATCTCATCAAGGCTCTGCGTAAGCACGCGGAAGTCGCGGGGGCGCGGCAGGTTTCGCTCAAACGGTCGCAGCGAGCGACCGCCAAGGTTCGCGCTGCGGCGACGGCCTACGCGGCTGCGGTTCATGCCCGCAGCGGACTCGGCAATCCATTCGACGACATGGTCGATCTGGCGCTCGACGCCGATACGCTGCAATCACTTGCCGCAGAGCGGGACGCGATTGCCCGCGCGGTCACGGGCCCGATCCCGCAGCAGAACGCCGCGCTGTAGCGCGCACCCGCGCACCCGCGCAGCACACACCCGCGCACTCGCGCAGCACGCACTCGCGCAGCACGCACTCGCGCATCCGCGCAGCACGCACTCGCGCAGCCGCCCACCGCGCCGTCGCCCACCCTTTCCCCTCCACCCTCCCAGCGCCCTCGTCCAGTCTGGTCAAATGGTCCTTCCCGGTGCCCGGGAAGGACCATTTGACCAGACTGGACGGGGTGCGTGGCAACTCATCGAGCGCGGCGTTGCGGGCCGGACAAACTAACGGTACATTTATACTGATTGTTAGGGGTGGCGATGAGCGACGAGGAAGACGGGCGACATGCTCGAGGCGCTGCGCGGCGCATCCTCGTACTTGACGCCGCGGTGCGAGTCGTCGCCGGCCGGGGCTCAAGCGCCCTGACGCATCGCGCCGCGGCTTCGGAAGCCAAGGTCTCGATCGCCTCCGTGAGCTACCACTTTCCCTCGATCGGCGAGCTGCGTCGCGAGACACTGCAGTACGCCGGATCAAACATCGGCCTCGAGCTCGCCGACCTCGTCCGGTCCGTCGCATCGAGCATCGACGACACTCCAGAGGTGTGTGCGGCCTTCGCCACTCGCCTGGTGTCCGAACGAAGGATCGAGACGGCGGCGGTCTTCGAGTTGATCGTGGCGGCCGGTCACGATCCCGACCTGCGACCGATCGTGGCCTTCTTCAATGGCCAGCTGGCCGAGGTGCTGACGCCATACCTTGGCGCGCGCGTTCGGGCGTTGGCCGTCAGCGCCGCGCTGCAGGGGCTGCTGCTCACCAACCTGGCGACCTCGGTCGCGGACGAACCGCACGAAATAGGCGATTCCGTGGCAGACCTCATCCGTCGATATCGATCGGCACTCCCGCACAACGTTGGCCAGGACTCTCCTGGTCACCTTCCTGTCTCATAATCTGGAGATCACAATGTCCCTATTCCTTACGCTTCTGAGTGGAATCGCGTGGACGATCGTCTACATCGACGCGATCCGAGTCGGGTTCAAGTTCAAGACCTATGCCATGCCGGTCGCGGCGCTTGGGTTGAATATCGCGTGGGAATCGATCAATGCGATCCACGGACTCACCACCTCCGTGTCCGCGCAGGCAGTCATCAACATCGCCTGGGCCGCGGCGGATGTGGTCATCGTCTACACGTTCTTCCGATTCGGTCGCGCCAGCCTGCCGTCCTTCGTGACTCGGCCGCTCTTCATCGGCTGGGGCATCCTCGTCTTCGGTACCGCATATGCCGTCCAGTCGCTGTTCATCGTCCAGTTCGGCTGGAACGATGCCGCTCGCTATTCCGCGTTCCTGCAGAACCTGCTCATGTCCGGACTGTTCATCGCCATGTTCATCTCGCGGCGCGGCGGACACGGCCAGACCTTGCTGATTGCCATCGCCAAGTGGATCGGCACCCTCGCCCCGACCCTCCTGCTCGGCGCGATCGGGCACTCCCCATTTCTCCTCTGGATCGGCCTGCTGTGCAGCGTCTTCGACCTGACCTACATCGGTCTCCTGCTGTGGGCGAAGCGAAACCCGAAGGCCTTCGTGAGTGCCGATGCGAACATCGTTGCTGGTGAATCGGGCTCACTTGTGCAGGCCTGATCCGAGGTCAGCATGGCGGCTGGTCGCCTGAGGGATTGGTATGTCTCCTTCGTGAAATCAGGGTTCTTGGCCTTGGAAGAGGTTATGAAACTGTGATCTGAGTATCTGTCGAACGGCCTGGATTGGGTAGATGCTCAGAACGCCACTACTCATCGTTGAGCGTGGACACCAAGGAGTGTTTTCCTCATACCAGAAAGGGAGTGATATGAAGACATCTTCATGGATCTCTGTCGCTGTCGTCATTTCGGCGTCGGCCCTGCTGCTTACCGGTTGTTCCGGCTCGAGCAGCGGTGGTACCAAAGCCTCAACCCGTGCCTGCGTCATCCTCCCGGACTCGGCTTCCTCGCCGCGTTGGGAGAACGGTGACCGGCCCGCCCTCACGAAAGCGTTCACGGATGCAGGCTTCACGGCCGATGTTCAGAACGCCCAGGGCGACACCAACAAGTACGCGGCGATCGCCGACCAGGAGCTCACCAAGGGCTGTGGCGTCATGATCCTCGTTGACTACAACGGTGCGGCCGTCGCCGTGACCCAGAAGGCTCAGAAACAGGGCATCCCGGTCATCGCGTACGATCGTCCGATCACAACGGGTCCGACGACCGCCCCGAAGATGCTCGCCGACTACTACGTGTCGTTCGACAACACGAAGGTGGGTGGGCTGGAAGGCCAGTCGATCGTTGACGGGCTCAAGGCCGAGAACAAAGATCCTGCCAAAGCGGTTGTCGTCTACATGGGTGGAGACCCGACGGATGGCAACGCCAAGCTGTTCCACGACGGCGCAGCAGCGGTCATGAGTGCAGCGGGCATCAAGCCGGCTGCCGAGCCGACCGGTGTCTGGGACGGCGACAAGACGGCGACCAACTTCGAGCAGGCACTGACCTCGCTCGGCGGGAAGGTCGACGCGGTCTGGGTCGCAAACGACACCAACGCGGCGGGCGTCATCACGGTGCTCGACAAGAACGGCCTGAAGGTTCCAGTCTCCGGGCAGGACGCCTCGACTGCCGGTCTCCAGAACGTGCTCCTCGGTAAGCAGACCGCAACGGTCTACAAGCCGTTCAAGCTCGAGGCGAGTGCTGCCTCGAAGCTGGCGATCCAGCTCCTCAAGGGCAAGAAGCCCGGGGCGGCGACCACGCTCTATGGCAAGCCGTTCATTGCGGTAACGCCGATCCTGATCACCGCCGACAAGGTGGAACAGGTAGTGACCGCAGGAGACGCCAAGGCAACCGACATTTGCACGACCAATGTCGCGGCCATGTGCAAGAAATACGGCGTGAGCTAGGCTCCAGCGTCCTGCAGGGCATTTGCCGTTGAGGGCTCCGTGCCGGGTTTGTCATCGACCCGGTGCGGAGCCTTTGCCCGCAGGATTATGTGTGCTTGCCTCTACTGCTGCCGGGACAGGGTTGTCCCGGGAATTGAAAGGAACGTGACATGGATGCTCCGATCATCGAATTGACGGACGTCAAGAAAAGCTTTGGCCCGGTGAGCGTGCTCAAGGGCGTCTCGCTGAAGGTCTATCCAGGCAAGATCACCGCACTCGTTGGCGATAACGGTGCTGGTAAGTCGACTCTGATCAAGGGACTCGCGGGCGTGCAGCCGTATGACGAGGGGGAGGTGCGATTCGAGGGTCAACTCGTCGCCCTGCACAACCCGCGTGAGGCATCGCGTCTCGGCATCGAGGTCGTTTACCAGGACCTCGCGCTGTGCGACAACCTCGACATCGTGCAGAACATGTTCCTCGGTCGCGAAGAGACCGAGTTCGGGACATTCGACGAAGGAAAGATGGAACGCGAGGCTTCCGAGACCCTTCGCTCGCTCTCCGTGCGAACCGTCAAGTCCGTTCGCCAAAAGGTCGCGTCGTTGTCCGGCGGGCAGCGACAGACCGTGGCGATAGCTCGATCGGTGCTCAAGGAGGCGAAGGTCGTCATCCTCGATGAACCGACGGCGGCTCTTGGCGTCGCCCAGACCGAGCAGGTACTTGCGCTGATCAACCGACTCGCCGAACGAGGCGTCGGCGTTCTCATGATCAGCCACAACCTCGTGGATGTCTTCGAGGTCGCCGACTACATCAGCGTGCTGTACCTGGGACAGATGGTCGCGTCGGTTGAAGCAACGAAAACGACGAGCGATGACGTCGTCGGGTACATCACCGGAAGCAAGACCTACACGGAGGCACAAGCATGAGCGTCACTACCACCTCCGAGACGCCGGCGCCCGAAACGGGAGTGACCGACCTGATCGGCAGCGGACAGGACGGCAACCTTCGTGACCAGGCGGTTGCCTACATCCAACGTGTTCGCAACGGGGAGATGGGAGCGTTGCCGGCCCTCTCCGGGTTCATCGTGTTGTGTGTGCTCTTCACGGCGCTGAGCCCGTTCTTCCTCACCGAGCGCAACTTCGCCAACCTGCTCACGCAGGCCGCGACGCTCGTCATGCTGGCGATGGCGCTGGTGTTCGTCATCCTGCTGGGAGAGATCGACCTGTCGGCCGGCGTGACCTCGGGCGTCGCCATGTCGATGTTCGTCGTGCTCTCCGATCCCGGCGGAATCGCCATGAACTGGATCCTGGCGCTCATCATCTCCCTGCTTGCCGGAGTCGCAATAGGAATGTTCATAGGCTTCTTTGTCGCGAGAGTGGGTATCCCGTCGTTTGTCGTGACGCTCGGCCTGTTCCTGGGGTTCCAGGGGCTGCAACTCATCATCATCGGAGCCGGTGGGCTCTACCGAATCCAGCAGGACCAGATCCTGGCGATCCAGAACAACAACCTCCCTGACTGGGGTGGGTGGGTGATGCTCGCGGTGGTGATCCTCGTCTCGTTCTCGACGTCTATGCTCGATCGGCGCAGGCGCACCCGCGCCGGGGTGAGCAATCGCACGATCACGCTGCTCGTGATTCGACTTGCGCTCATCGCCGTTATTGGCGGAGTCGTGATTGCCCTGCTCAACCAGAACCGCGGCACGGGCTTCCTGGCCGTGTCCGGCGTGCCGATCGTGGTTCCGATCACGCTGTTCATCCTCTGGGTCGGAACCTTCGTGCTGGATCGCACCAAGTTCGGTCGCGCGATCTACGCGGTGGGCGGCAACGCGGAGGCGGCGCGACGCGCCGGCATCAAGGTCGTCGGCATCAAGTGGGCGGCCTTCGCGGTCTGCTCGACTCTCGCCGTCGTTTCCGGGGTGTTCAGTGCGAGCAAGGTCGGATCAGTGGATGCCGCGTTCGGTCGCGACATCGTGCTGAGCGGTGTGGCTGCGGCGGTCGTCGGCGGCGTGAGCCTGTTCGGTGGTCGCGGACGCCTGATCCACGCCGCCATCGGCGCACTCGTCATCGCGGTGATCACGAACGGCCTCGGGCTCCTCAACCTGCCAGGCGGCGTGAACTTCCTGGTCACGGGCGGCGTGCTGATCCTGGCCGCGACGGTGGATGCGGTCTCCCGAGTACGGGCCGGCGGCTCGATAATGCGGCGGTAGTGCTGCCGCGAAAGTCGACTTCGATGTCAGTGGATGCGGGTAATCTTTAAATAGATCGCGACACGCCCAAAACACTAGATGTAGTGGAATGACAACACTGTCATTCGGGTTATATAGTGGGGACTCACCTCGCAAACAGCGAGCGCAGATTTTGAGAAAAACCAGATTTGCAATGACCCCAGGGGAGGTTCCACATGGAGAACGAACAGGACACGGTCGGCGGTTACGCCGTTCCCGTCGACCCGATGGATCTTCTGCAGTGCGACAGCTGCCAGTAGGCGCTTAACACAGCATCAGAATTCACCAAAAACCCCCGGTGGCCACGACGGCCGCCGGGGGTTTTTCATGTCGCGGGCGACTGCGTGTGCGGTCGATAACGATCCCGATTGCCGCCCCAAGTAAACTGGGCCGGTGCCAGTGAACCCCGACCTGCAGGGACGCGAGTTCCCGCCAACAACGCCATACCTCGTCGGGCGTGAGAAAGTGCGTGAGTTCGCCCGCGCCGTCTTCGCGACGAGCCCCCTCTACTTCGATCCGGCGGCGGCATCCGCGGCCGGATATTCGGATGTCGTTGCCCCGCCGACGTTCGCCGTCGTCGTCCAGGAGCAGACGCTCGCCCAGCTGCTGGCGGCGCCGGATGCTGACATCGACTTCTCCCGGGTCGTGCACGGAGAGCAGAGATTCAGCTACAGCCGACCGATCGTCGCGGGGGATGAGCTCACGGCCGTACTGACCGTCTCGAGCGTCAAATCGCTCGGGGCGCACAGCATGGTGACGGCGGAGTCCTCCATCACCGACGCCGCGGGCGCGCACGTCGTGACCGCGATCTCGACGCTCGTCGTGAGGGGCGAAGAATGACAACACCGACAGGCGCAGCTTCGACAGGTGCAGAGCTCACCGTCGGCGACCTGGTCGCGGAGAAGAGCTACCACCTGACCAGGGACTCGCTCGTGCGCTACGCGGGCGCATCCGGCGACTTCAACGCCATCCACTATCGGGATGATGTCGCGACCAGCGTCGGCCTCGACGGCGTCCTCGCGCACGGGATGCTCACCATGGGAATCGCCGTTCAGCCCGTCGTCGAATGGCTCGGCGACCGCGGCTCGGTCGTCGATTACCAGGTGCGATTCACCAAGCCGGTCTTCGTCGACGCGACCGAGGGCGCGACCGTCTCGGTCCTCGCCAAAGTCGGAGTCGTGGATGATGACGGCGCGCGCATCGACCTCACCGTGACGTTCAACGGCGCGACCGTGCTCGGCAAGGCGCAGGTGCGGATTGCGCTGGCATCCCGATGAAGCCGGCGTCCGAATGATGTCGACGTCCCGATGCGACTGATCTCCCGATGAGACTCGCCGATCTCACGACGCTGCGGGTGGGCGGCGACGCCGTCGAGGTGCTCGCACCGTCCACGCCCGAGGAGCTGGTGCTTGCCGTGCGCGAGGCCTGGGCTACCGGCGAGGAGTGGTTGCTGCTCGGTGGCGGCTCCAATCTCGTGGTCGGCGACGAGGGGTTCGACGGGACGGTCATCCGCATCCTGACTCGCGGCATCGAGCGGTTGCTGGTGGAGACGCCCGCGCTGCGGCCGTCCGCCTACCTCGGCGATCGCGCCGTACGGCTGCGCATTGCGGCCGGGGAACCGTGGGATGCCGTGGTGGCTCACGCGGTCGAGAACGGATGGGCCGGGATCGAGGCGCTGTCCGGCATCCCCGGATCCAGCGGGGCTGCGCCCATCCAGAACATCGGCGCGTACGGGCAGGAGGTGGGCTCGAGCCTCGTCGCAATCGAGTTCCTCGACTACCTCACCGGCGAGGTCAGCCGCATTCCGGCCGGCGAACTCGGCCTCGGCTACCGAACGTCTGTGCTCAAGAACGGGCGCGAGGGACTGGTGATTTCGATCGAGCTCGAACTGGCCGAGACGCCGGCGGATGGCAGGCCGTTGAGCGCGCCGATCGCCTACGCCCAGCTCGCGACGGCGCTCGGGGTTCGCCTCGGCGATCGCGTCCCCCTCGACGAGCTTCGTTCAACGGTGCTCGCGCTTCGTGCATCGAAGGGGATGCTGTGGAGCGAAAGCGACCCAGACTCCTTCAGCGCCGGCTCGTTTTTCACCAATCCGATCGTCAGCGAGAACTTCGCCCGCGGGCTGCCCGCCGCTGCCCCGCGCTGGCCCACAGCGCCAGAGGAACGGGATGTAGCCGTGCCGCTCGGAGAAGAGCCGGCGGTTCCCCAGGTGGCCGGCGAGTACCACGTGAAGCTCAGCGCCGCGTGGCTGATCGAGAGTGCCGGCATCCATCGCGGGTTCGCCCTGCCGGGCTCCCGCGCCGCCATCTCCTCGAAGCACACGCTCGCGCTCGTGAACACGGGCGGTGCATCCGCCGAGGAAATCCTGCAGCTCGCCCGCTACGTGCAGGCGCGCGTCTTCTCGGAGTTCGGAGTTCGGCTTCAGCCAGAACCCGTGCTCGTCGGCGCGTTCCTCTAGCCGATCAGAGCAGCCCGAGTTCCATCGCCTTCGTCACGGCGCGGGTGCGATCGCTCACGCCGAGTTTTTCGAACACGTGCAGCAGGTGGGTCTTGACGGTTGCCTCGCTGATGAACAGAGTTGCGGCGATCGACGGATTGCTCTGACCGGCGGCCACGAGTGTGAGCACCTCGATCTCCCGCGGGCTCAGCGTCGGCGCCGGTGACTTCAGCCGCTGAACGAGCAGCGCGGCGATGCTCGGCGCGAGGGCGACCTCGCCGCTGGCGACCGATCGCACGCCCGCGAGAATCTCCTCCTGCGGCGCCGCCTTCAGCAGGTACCCGCTCGCACCGGCCTCGATCGCGGTCAGGATGCTGTCGTCACTCTCGTAGGTGGTGAGGATCAGGACACGCACGCTAGGCCGGGCGGCCAGGATGCGCGCCGTTGCCTCGTCGCCGTCGATCCCGGGCATCCGCAGGTCCATCAGGACGAGGTCGGGGGACAGTGCGAGAGCGAGGTCGACCGCCTCGAGTCCGGAGGTCGCCTCGCCGACGACCTCGACATCCGGGGCCGTCTGCAGGAGCGCGACAATGCCGCTGCGGACGATCGGATGGTCATCGGCCACCAGTACCCGGATCACGCGCTCGCCTCGTGACCCGTCGGCAGGCTCGCAATCACGGTCGTTCCGCCGCCGGGGCTCGCTGCGACCGCGAGAGTTCCGTGGACGAGCCCGAGCCGCTCGCGCATTCCGTCGAGGCCGAATCCGGTCGATTTGGCGCTCGTGTCGAAGCCCGTGCCGTCGTCGCTGACGCTGAGTTCGATCTCGCCGTTGCTCACCTTGAGGACCAGGGATGCTGCGGCCGCCGCCGAATGCTTTCGCACGTTCGCGAGCGCCTCCTGCGCGCACCGCAGCAATACGACCTCGGCGTCGCGGTCGAGGGACGCGGTGTCATCGGTCGCGAGTGTCACGATGATCCCGGTCTCGCGCTCGAAGCGCTCGCCGAGCCTGCGCAACGCGGTCGCGAGACCGCCGTCCGCACCGACAGCAGCGCCGGACGCCACGAGGGAGCGCGTTTCGGCGAGGGCATTGCGAGCGTTCTCCTCGAGAATTCCGAGCTGTGCTTCCGTCGCCGGGAGGTTGCCGTCGTGCAACTCGCGCATGCCACGCTGGGCGGTGAGAACGAGCCCGGCCAGATCCTGCGCGATGGTGTCGTGGATCTCGAGCGCGAGTCGTTCGCGCTCGCTGGCGGCCCCGGCATCCCGACTCAGGTTTGCGAGCTTCGACTGTGTGGACTCCAGCTGTTCGATGAGTTGCTGGCGCTCGAAGCTCTGCTCGGCGATGGAGGTGATCCACAGGCCGAGCGCCAGGCTGAAAGCAAGCGAGATGCCCTCGGTGAATGCGGCGAGAGCGAGGGAGGTGAGGTTCGCGCCGGTGCCAATGAACATCCCGACGCCGACGGAGGTGGCGAAGGCGACATTTGCGAGGATCGCGTCGCGCCGGCGATCGAGCACCGTCCAGATCAGCGGGAACGCTACTCCCTGGATTGTGGCCATTGAGGTTGAGAATCCAGTCGCCAGCGCCGAAAGAACGATCACGGTGACGACGACCGGGATGACGAAGCGGCGCCCGCGAACCGCCCGATATCCGAGGGTCGACCAGGTCACTCCGACAAGCAGAACTGAGACGAGCGCGCCAACAGTGCGCGTGGTTGAGAGCCCCTGGACAAACAAGAGGGCCGACAGCACGGCGACCATTCCCCAGACGGCCACGTGCCACCAGCGCAAGGAGTGCATGGTCTAACTATCCTTGCGAATCCACCGGAAGGTCACGCGGCAGAGCACCAGACCGACGACGAGCCAGATGACGGTCGCGATCAGGACGCCCGTGAGGTTCCACTCGTGGCCGGCCTCGAGCGTCTTGAAACTGTCCGGCAGGAACACCGAACGCATCCCCTGGGCCAGCCACTTCAGCGGGAAGATGCCGGCGAAATTCTGTAGCCAGGTCGGCAGGATGTTGAACTGCAGGTAGACGCCCGAGATGAACTGAAGGATGAGCGTGATCGGGATGATTACGGCCGTCGCGCTCTTGCCCGTGCGCGGGAGTGCCGACAGCGCGATCCCGAGAACCGAGCAGGTCGTCACTCCCAGCAGGAACACCCAGGCGAAGGTCAGCCACTTGGCCGGATCGCTCGGCAGGCTTACGCCGAACGCGGTCGCCGCGATGACGATGAGGAGTGCTGCCTGCAGGATGCCCGTCACCAGCACCTGCCCGATCTTGCCGATGAAGTAGCTGAAGACGGGCAGCGGCGATCCGCCGAGGCGCTTCAGCGTGCCGTCGCTCTTCTCTCCCGCGATGTCGACGGCCATGTTCTGGAGTCCGCTGAGCAGGAGCCCGGCGGCGAGCATCGCCGGGAGGTAGTAGTCCGCTGCGGTGACGACGTGACCGGCGGCATCCCGTCCGAAGTTCGCATTGCTGAAGGCGACCGAGAAGATCGTGAGGAAGACGAGCGGGAAGAGGAAGGTGAAGAAGACCGAGTCGCCCTGCCGGAAGTACGTGCGCACCTCGTAGCCGATGCGGCTGATACCGAGTCGGATGGTGCGGCCGGCCGGCAGCGGCGGGGTGACCATGACGGCGGCGTTATTGGGTGCTGCGGTGGTCATTTCGTGAGCTCCAGATCTTCGATCGCTGCTTCGTTCGCTTCCACCAGGCCGAGGTAGACGTCTTCGAGGCTCGGCCGGACGATCTCGAGGCCGACGGGCTCGCTGCCGTCCCGCATGAGGGCCGCGACGACCGCTCCCGGTTCGTGCGTTCGGCGCTCCTGCCGGCCGTTCGCATCCTGCCAGCGCACGATCGGGATCCGCGCCTCAGCGCCACCGATCTCGTTGATCGCCCCGATGTCGATCAGCTTGCCTCCCGCGATGATGCCGGCCCGATCGCTCAGGTGCTCGGCCTCGTCGAGGTAGTGGGTGGTGAGGAGGATCGTGGTCCCCTCCCGCTTGAGGCGCCCGATGAGGTCCCAGAAGCCGCGCCGCGCCTCCGGATCGAACCCGGTCGTCGGCTCGTCGAGGAACAGGAGTTCCGGTCGTCCGATGATGCCGAGGGCGACATCCACTCGCCTGCGCTGGCCACCGGAGAGCTTTCGGATCAGCGTCTTGCTCTTCTCCTCAAGCCCGACCGCGGCGATGACCTCATCCACACCGCGCGGGTTCGCGTAATAGCGGGCGAAGTGACTCAGCTGCTCGTGCACCGTGACGTTGCCGCTCTCGCCGGTGTTCTGCAGGACGATCCCGAGACGAGCCTTCCAGGCGATGCCGCCTCGGTGCGGATCAATGCCGAGGACGCTCGCCTCGCCACTGGTGCGGTCGCGGTACCCCTCGAGGATCTCGATGGTCGTCGACTTTCCCGCACCGTTCGGCCCGAGCAGCGCGAACGTCTCGCCCCTCTGGATGTCGAAGCTCACGCCGTCGAGGGCGGCGAAGCTCTCGTAGGTCTTGCGAAGGTCACGTACCGATACCACCGCGTCGGAAATCGTCATGCTGCAATGCTGGCGCTAGTCGGACGATTTGGACAGGGATGCACCGACCGACTTCTGGGTCAACCGGTCGGTCGATCCTTGTCGGCCGGTTTGGCGGGTTCGGCTTGTTCGGTGAATGTCTCGATTCCGGCTGTTGGCGCGGCCGCTGCCGCGACTTTCGGAGCTCGTCGGGCGGCCCGGACGATGACCGCGAGGACCGCCGCGATCACGAGGAGACCGCCGAAGCCGACGATGCTCCAGAGCACGGCCGCGGGGC
>JAODMY010000055.1 GCA_025465535.1 Glaciihabitans sp. | reverse complement strand
CACTGGCGATCGTGCCGAGCCCGCTGCCGACTGTCACCCGTTCGCCGACCGCAAGGCGGCTGACGGTAACGGCGTGCCGCGCGTCCGGCCCGGTAACGACGGCGACATCCCCGACCGATGGCTCGCCGAGTTCGTCACTCAGGTAAAGATTGGCCACACTCCAAGCATGTCAGACCGCCGCGCTCCCGGCCCCCGGCGTCGCCTCGCCCGTCGTCCGCTGCACACCGCGCTTTCGGCGTGCTTTCGGAAATTCAGGCAATTCGTCATCCCCGCGCGCACGGCCCCCAGCGTTTAGCCGGATGCGTGATTTCTAGTGCGACGGATCTCCTGAATTTCCGTTAACACCGGCAGGCAAGAGATAGGCGTCGGCATCGGCGGAACACCCATCGGCCGAGTGTCACCAACCTGATGGCTCAGTACAGCTAGACGTTGAGGAAGCGATCCCGGAGCTTGGCGAACAGGCCCTGCTGGAAGTGCGCGAGGTGCGGGGCGACAGGCTTGCGGGAGCTGGCGAACTGCTTCATCAGCTCCTGCTCCTTTGCGCTGAGTCGCGACGGGGTGACCACCTGCACACCGATCTTGAGGTCGCCTCGCCCGCTGCCACGCAGGTGTGTGACGCCGCGATCCTTGATCGTAATGACCTCGGCGCTCTGCGTCCCCGGCTTGATCTCAACGGTGACATCGCCATCGAGGGTCGGGAGCTTGGTCGTGGTCCCGAGGATGGCATCCGTCATCTGCACCTCGACGGTGGCGAGCAGGTCGTCCCCGTTGCGGCTGAACGTCTCGTGGTGCCTGACCTTGATCTCGAGGTAGAGGTCGCCGGCCGGTCCGCCGGCCGGGCCGACTTCGCCCTGCGACGGCATCTGGATCCGGATGCCCGTCTCTACCCCCGCGGGAATATCGACTGTAGCGGTCCTCGTCGCGCGAACTCGGCCCTGGCCCTGGCAGGTCGGGCACGGGTTCGGGATGACCGTTCCGTAGCCGCGGCAGGTTCCGCAGGGGCTTGAGGTCATGACGTTGCCGAGCAGGCTGCGCACGGAGCGCTGGATCGAGCCAGAGCCGCGGCAGATGTCACAGGTCTGCGGTGAGGTTCCCGGCGCGCAGCAACTGCCCGAGCAGGTCTCGCAGAGGATCGCCGTGTTGATGTCGAGGTCGCGCCTTGTCCCGAAGATCACTTCGTCGAGGTCGAGCTCGACCCGCAGCAGCGCATCCTGGCCGCGCTCCGCACGTGAGCGCGGACCCCGAGCCGACGGGCCGCCACCGGCGCCCTGTCCGAAGAAGGTTTCGAAGATGTCGCCGAAGCCCGCGAATCCACCACCGCCGAATCCGGCGCTCGGGCCGAGGTCGTACTGCTGTCGCTGGTCCGGGTCGCTGAGCACGTCGTAGGCGTGCGTCACCAGCTTGAACTGGTCGCTCGCATCCGGACTCGGGTTCACGTCGGGGTGGAGCTCGCGGGCGAGGCGCCGATAGGCCCTCTTGATCTCGTCCGGTGTCGCGTTTCTTTCGACTCCGAGCACTTCGTAATGGTCTGCCACTTATTCCTCAGTCGTTATTCTTCGCCAAGCAGGCGCGTCAGATAGCGGGCCACGGCTCGCACCGCGGCCATATTGTTCGAATAGTCCATCCGAAGGGGGCCGAGCACGCCGATGCGCGCGAGGGATCCTCCGGATGCTGCGTATCCGCTGGTCAGCACCGAGGTCTCCCCCAGGCCGAATTCTGCGTTCTCTCGACCGATGCTGGCCGAAATGCCGTTCTGGTCGGCCGCCATCTCTCCGAAAAGCCTCAGCAGGGTGACCTGCTCCTCGATGGCCTCGAGCACCGGGAAGATGCTGCCGGAGAAATCTTCCTCGGTGCGCACGAGATTCGCGGTTCCCGCCATGACCAGCTTGTCGGCTCGATTGGCGCCGATCTGCTCGATCAGGCTCGACGAAATCTGGTCGACGAGTGGATGCCGCGGCGTCGCAAACTGCTCAGAGAACGAGATGAGACGGGTCGTCGCTTCGGCGAGTCCCAGGCCCCCGAGCGTGGAGTTGAGCCGCGCGCGCACATCCGCGAGGAACGCCTCGTCGACGGGGGACGGGAGATCCAGCATCCGCTGCTCGACCCTTCCGGAGTCGGCGATGAACACGCTCATGACCCTGGTCGACCCGAGCGGCACCAGCTCGATGTGGCGCACGTGCGACGTGGACAGCGACGGATACTGAACGAGCGCGACCTGGTGCGTCAACTGCGAGAGAAGACGGACCGTGCGGGCGAGCACATCGTCGAGGTCGACGGATGCGCCAAGAAATTCCTCGATCGCCTGGCGCTGGGCGGGGGTGAGCGGCCGCAGGTCGGCGAGCTGGTTCACGAAAACGCGGTAGCCCTTGTCGGTCGGAACTCGGCCGGATGAGGTGTGCGGAGCCACGATGAGCTCCTCCTCCTCGAGCAGGGCCATGTCGTTGCGGATCGTCGCCGCGGAGACGCCGAAGGAGTGACGATCGACGATCGACTTCGAGCCGACCGGCTCGCGGGAAGCGACGTAGTCCTGCACGATCACTCGCAGCACATCGAGACCGCGTTGTGAAACCATCCTGCAGCCTCCCTGCTTAGCACTCACCTCTCGTGACTGCCAATTCTATCTTGAAATATCGGGCGATTCCCGTTGCATGCTCGCTCGCGTAGGCATAGCTTGTGGTCTACGCACGTGCGGCCCATTCGGGTTGGCGCAGCGCGAGGTCGTGTTTTCTTCATTCAACAACCGGGGCACTGTTCCCGTTCACTGAAAGGCAGCACATCATGACTGATCCAACGCCAGCCGCCGCGCCGCAACCCTCGGCGCCGTTCACTGCCGCAGAAGACAAGCAGTATTCGACGCTTGCCACGTTCCTCAACATCATCTTCCTGATCCCCGCCCTGATCTTTTATTTCGCCTTCGGCAACCGCGGCCCGTTCATCAAAGAGCAGAGCAAAGAAAACCTGAACTGGACGATCAACGCGACCGGAGCACTGATCATCTGCCTCATCCTGACGATCATTCCGTTCCTTGGGATCCTGTTCATCCTGCTCTACATCGCTGTTCTCATCCTCAACCTCATCTTCTCGATCCTCGGTGGCGTGAAAGTCAATGCCGGCGAGCACTACCGCTACCCGATCAACATCCGCTGGATTAAGTAGCGCAACACAAACAAGGTCGGTCGGTCTCACGAGATCGACCGATCTTTCTGCTTGCCGCAGCGAGCTGTGACCGTCGCGTATTCTCGTTATCCCGAAAGCTTTCGAAAGGTAGCCATGGCTGATCCCGCGCCGGCGCCAGCCGGGGCAGGCGCGCCCCTGTCGGAGACTGATGACCAGCAATGGGCCTCCGTCGCACACTTCGGCAACATCGTCGGGCTCCTGCCCGCTCTCGTCATCTGGCTTGTGTTCAAAGATCGCGGTGTCAAAACGCGGGTTGAGGGCCGGGAGGCCCTCAACTGGATCGTCAACGTCACGGCAGCCGCGGTCGCGTTGTGGATCGTGTACGTGATCTTCGAGGTGATCGCGATAGCGCTGCCGCCGGTGTCAATTCTGGCGACCCTCGTTGGGCTGGTAATTTTTGCGGTCTACGCCCTCAATGTGACCTTCGCGATCATGGCGGGCATTCGGGTCAGCAAGGGCGGCAGCTACCGCTATCCGATCAACATCCGCTGGATCCGGTAGCCCAGCCGACCGTCAGTCGGCAGTTCTAGTCACAGTCGGCGAGGTCGGCGTTAGCGCTAGTCAGCGAGCAGGCGCCGCACGACTGCGTCGGCGAGGAGCCGGCCCTTCAGCGTCAATTGGATGCGGCCGGCAAACGCGGCCCTGGCGTCCACGAGTTCGTCGGCGATGAGGCCGGCGACTGCCGTGCGTCCCTCGGCGGTGAGCTCGTTCACTGCAAGGCCCTCGCGGATTCGCACCGCCAGCAGTACCCGCTCGACCCTTCGCGTCTCGTCATCGAGGGTCTCGCGTCCGGCCGCGGGTGACTGTCCCGCCGCGATGCGATCGGCGTAGGCGGCGGGATGCTTGACGTTCCACCAGCGGACGCCGCCGACATGGCTGTGCGCGCCAGGGCCGACACCCCACCAGTCGTGGCCCTGCCAGTACGCGAGGTTGTGGCGCGAGCGGTGCTCTGCGCCATCCCCCTGATGAGACTCGGGGCTTTCAACGGAGACAGCGCCCTCAACGGACCCAGCAGCCGCGGACGCCCGAGCCCAGTTGCTCACCTCGTACCAGCCGTATCCGGCGTCGGCGAGAACGGCATCCGCGAGCTCGTACATGTCTGCGGCAAGGTCGTCATCGGGCTGCGCGACTTCGCCGCGGCGGATCTGCCGGGCGAGCTTCGTCCCGTCCTCCACAATCAGTGCATAGGCCGAGATGTGGTCGGGCTGCTGCGCGATCGCGTGATCGAGCGATGCCCGCCAGTCGGCGAGACTCTCCCCCGGCGTTCCGTAGATGAGGTCGAGGCTCACGTCGAGCCCCGCCTCGCGCGCCCACGCAACGACCAGCGGTACCCGTTCCGGATCGTGGGTGCGCTCGAGCGTTGCGAGCACGCGGGGCACGGCCGACTGCATCCCGAAGGAGACGCGCGTAAACCCGGCCGCCTTCAGCGCGAGAAGGTAGTCGAGGTCGACGGAGTCCGGGTTGGCTTCGGTCGTGACCTCGGCGCCGGGCTCGAGCCCCCACGCATCGACGACGGTGCCAAGCAGGCGCGCGAGATCGGAAGCCGGAAGCAGGGTCGGCGTGCCACCACCGAAGAAGACGGTCGAGACCGCTCTCGCCGGCAATCCCGCGCGCGCGAGCACGTGCTCGGCCTGATGAATTTCGGCGACCGCCTGGCTCGCGTAGTCGTCGCGTTTCGCCCCGCGCAGTTCATCTGAGGTGTATGTGTTGAAGTCGCAATATCCGCACCGGACCCGGCAGAACGGCACGTGGATGTAGACGCCGAGGTTGCGGGCATCCGCCCCGTCGACGACCGACGCGGGAAGCAGCCCGTCGAGTGGCGCGGGGTCAGCGATGGGCAGCGCACTAGGCACGGGTCACTCCGGCAGTGGGCCGGCGAGCGCACGCTCGTACCGGCGGGTGTAGACGGCCTGCGCGATCCGCAGCACCGGGTAGACGAACCACCAGTACGCGGCCGACGGCCTTGAAAAGGCGCGGATACTGAGCCAAATGGATCCGTCATCCGATCGGGTGAGAACCCAGGCTTCTTCGCCGCTTTCCGGATGCCCCGGCAACGTTCCGTAGGCGAATCCCTTTCGGTCCGGTTCATCGATCACGTAGACGACCCGCACGGGCGCGCCGACCCGCAACGGGCCGAGCGGGATGAGCAGGTTCGCTGTGTCGCCCGGCCGAAGGAAGCTGGTGCCGTCCGGGCCGTAGAGCGCGTCGCCGGCCGAGTCGATGGTCGCGGGCGCCACCGGATTGCCGGAGCCATCGAACCCGACCGGGGTGTAGGTGAGCGCGGTGACCTCTCCGGGGGTATCGCTCACCTCGACGCGCATCCCGGAGAGCCGCTGCATCCCCCAGGTGAACAGCTGGGTCCACGCGTACTCCCATCGGGCGTCGCCGTGGCCGACGCGAACGCGTCGCTCGACGGGTCGAAAACCGCTCGGCGGATACTGCAGGAGATCGGGCGCCTGCGTCGCCCCGATTGCCCCGTAGCTGACGGCTCGCTCCCAGAGGGCGGTCTTCGGCATCTGCTATTTCGGATCTCGTGCGTCGACGGTTTCGAGGCAGCACAGCCCGCTGTTTGGGCCCGGGAGACTCGAAGTTTGCACATTCAAGGATACCGGGATTCGATCGGCACTCAGCTTGGGACCCCCGATGCGGGGTATCGACATGGCCAGGATGGACGAGTTGAATGGCCTGACTTGCGTGCCGAGGGGGAACGAATGGACACGGCTACTGCGAACACCGTATTTTTCGTCGTCACAACGATTGTCGCGGTCGGACTCACCGTTTGGATCGTGATCTTCTTGCGTCGCGCATCCCGCATCACCGGTGCTCGCGCCAGTCGCCTCACCAGCGACATCGCCTCGCTGGCGCCGCCGAGCGAGGGACCGACGCCGCAGGTTCCGGCGAGCGCCACGGGCTCCTCGATCGCCTGGGACACGCTCCCCTGGAGTGCCCCGCAGCCGCCGGCACATCCGATCACCGACCCACCCACGAACAGCATCGAAAGCAAGCTCGCCCAGTTGGGCGACCTGCACGCGCGCAATCTCATCTCCGACGAGGAACTCGCGGTCGCGCGGGCCAGGGTTCTCTCCGAGTAGGTAGCTCCGACTGACCCGTGCTCGAGTCCTGGTTCGCGGCTATTTGACTTTCTTGGACTCCGTATCGCCACTGAGCGCAGCGATGAACGCCTCCTGTGGAACCTCGACGCGACCGACCATCTTCATGCGTTTCTTGCCCTCTTTCTGCTTCTCGAGGAGCTTGCGCTTTCGGGTGATGTCACCGCCGTAGCACTTGGCGAGGACGTCCTTACGGACGGCACGGATGCTCTCGCGCGCGATGATCCGCGCGCCGATCGCGGCCTGGATCGGCACCTCGAACTGCTGGCGCGGGATGAGCTTGCGAAGGCGCTCGGTCATGAGCGCTCCGTAGGCCTGCGCCTTTTCGCGGTGCAGGATCGCCGAGAACGCGTCGACCTGCTCGCCCTGCAAGAGGATGTCTACCTTGACCAGATCCGCATCCGCTTCGCCGTCCGGCTCGTAGTCGAGCGAGGCGTATCCCGCGGTGCGGCTCTTCAGGTTGTCGAAGAAGTCGAAGACGATCTCGCCGAGCGGCATGCGGTAGCGGATCTCGACGCGGTCCTCACCGAGGAACTCCATCCCGAGAAGCGTTCCGCGCCGCGACTGGCAGAGCTCCATGATGACGCCGACGTAGTCCTTGGGCGCGAGGATGGCCGACTTCACCATGGGCTCGGCGACGGACGCGATCTTGCCGCCGGGGAACTCCGACGGGTTGGTGACGGTGACGGTCTTCTTGTCCTCGGTGGTGACCTCGTACGGAACGGATGGCGCGGTTGTGATCAGGTCGAGCCCGAACTCACGGTCGAGCCGCTCCGTGACGATCTCGAGGTGAAGCAGGCCGAGGAATCCGCAGCGGAAACCGAAGCCGAGCGCAACGGAGGTCTCCGGCTCGTAGACGAGGGCGGCATCCGACAGCTTGAGCTTGTCGAGCGCCTCGCGCAACAGTGGATAGTCGCTTCCGTCGATCGGATACAGCCCCGAGAAGACCATGGGCTTCGGCTCTGTATACCCGGGAAGGGCGAGCGTGGCGGGCTTTGAGGCGGTCGTGACGGTGTCACCGACCTTGCTCTGGCGAACATCCTTCACCCCCGTGATCAGGTAGCCGACCTCGCCGACGCCGAGACCCTTGGTGATGGTGGGCTCCGGCGAGGAGACACCGATCTCGAGGATGTCGTGCACGGCACGCGTCGACATCATCTGGATCTTCTCGCGCGCGTTCAGCTTGCCGTCGATCATGCGCACGTAGGTGACGACGCCACGGTAGCTGTCGTAGACCGAGTCGAAGATCATCGCGCGGGCGGCGGCATTCGGGTCTCCGACGGGGGCTGGGATGAGTTCGGTCACCCGGTCGAGCAGTTCGGAAACGCCGTCGCCGGTCTTGCCGCTGACGCGCAGGACGTCATCCGGGGATCCGCCGATCAGGCTCGCGAGTTCCTTCGCGTACTTCTCCGGATCCGCAGCGGGCAGGTCGATCTTGTTGAGCACCGGGATGATCGTCAGGTCGTTCTCGAGGGCCAGGTAGAGGTTCGCGAGGGTCTGCGCCTCGATGCCCTGTGCCGCATCCACGAGGAGGACCGCTCCCTCACAGGCGGCAAGGCTGCGTGAGACCTCGTAGGTGAAGTCGTCGTGGCCGGGCGTGTCGATCATGTTGAGGGCGAAGGTCTCGCTCCCCATCTGCCACGGCATCCGCACGGCCTGGCTCTTGATGGTGATGCCACGCTCGCGCTCGATGTCCATTCGGTCGAGATACTGCGCGCGCATGGCGCGGTCGTCGACAACGCCCGTGATGGACAGCATGCGGTCGGCGAGGGTCGACTTGCCGTGATCGATGTGCGCGATGATGCAAAAGTTACGAATGAATGCGGGATCGGTCGCCGCGGGCTCGAGGCCTCTGAGTGCTCGTGGTGACATTTGTGCAATTGTCCCATCACTTTCGCAGGATGTCGCGCAGGGCATCCTCGAGGCGGGGAAACTCGAACTCGTAACCGGTCGACAACAGTCGCGTTGGGACCACCCAGCGGCTCTTCAGCAGCAGTTCGGTCTCGGTGCCGATCGCGAAAGCGCCGAGCCCCAGCATCCACTCGAACAGCGGGATGCCGATCTTTGCACCGACCACCCTGCGCAGGGTCGCCATGAGTTCGCGATTGTCGACCGGATTCGGCGAACTCACGTTGACGGTTCCGCGGAATTCGGGATCTGCCGCCACGAATTCGATCGCGCGGGCGACATCGTCGAGGTGAATCCAGCTGAAACGCTGCCGCGCGCCACGCGTCTTGCCTCCGAACTGCGGACCGCCGAGGCCGACGCGCGCCAGCGTGGCAAGCGGGGTCAGCGCGGATCCACGCCCGAGCACGATCGCCATCCGCAGCGCGACCTGCCGCACGCCGGATCGCTCGTGCGAGAAGAACTCCCTCTCCCACGACGTCGCGACGTCGACCGAGAAGCCGTGGCCGATCTCGCCGTCCTCATCGGTCTGCGGACGATCATCCGCGTGCCGGTAGATCGTGGCGGTGCTCGCGTTCATCCACACCGCGGGCGGATGCGCCACCGACGCAACGGCGCGACCGAGTTCGGCAGTCGTCAGCAGGCGCGAGCTGAAGATCGCCGCCCTGTTCTTCTCGGTGTAGCGGCAATTCACGCTCTTGCCTGCGAGATTGATGAGGATGTCGGCGCCGTCGAGCAGCGCCTCGATCGCCCGGGTGTCGGCCCAGGTTGCATCCGCGTTCGATCGTCCGATCGTGGCTACCGCGTCGCCTTCGGCCCTGAACTTCTGGATGAGGTGCTCGCCAATGAATCCGCCCGCGCCGGCAATGACGATGCGCCTGCCTGTCATGCCTGCGGCAGATTAGTCGGCAGCGCACCGGTGGACAGTGGTCCGGCGGGGAGCCGCCCAAGCCCCTCGAGCAGAACTTTCTCCGGGGCCGCGAGGCACACGCGAATCCACCCCTCGCCGGATCGCCCGAACGCACTGCCGGGCGCAACGGCAACGCGCTGCTCAAGCAGGAATCGCTCGGCCCAGTCCGCGACGTCGCCGTCGCTCGCGTGGCTGACGTCGATCCACAGGTAGAAGGTCCCGCGCGGACGCAGGTACCGGATGCCGCGGGAATCGAGCAGCGCCGTCGCAAGAGCGAGGTTTGCGCGGTAGTGCTCGCGAGCATCTGCCACGGCCTGCTGGCTGCCGGTGATCGCCGCCACGCCCGCAAACTGCGCCGGCGTGTTCACGCAGCTGATTGTCGCCTCCTGCACGGTGCGCATCGTCGCGGCCATGCCGGGAGGGGTCACGAGGTAGCCCACTCGTACGCCCGTCATGGCATAGGTCTTGGAGAGCGAGAACGCGGTGAAGACGCGGTCGTCAGTGTCGAGAGTCGCAATGCTCACGTGGGGTTCATTCCAGGTGAAGTATTCATAGACCTCGTCGCTGATCACCCAGAGATCGTGTCGCCTTGCGAAACTGAGGAGCTCCCGCAGGAGTGACTCGGGAAACACGGTGCCAAGCGGATTCGACGGCGAGTTGACGACGATGGCGCGAGTCCGAGGCGTCACCAGCGCGTCGAGTTCGTCGATGCTTGGCTGGAAACCATGCTCTGCGCGGAGCGCGTACGGAACCGGCACGGCATCCAGCATCCTCGGCACCATGCTGAACGTCGTGTAACCGGGGTCTGGCACGAGAATTTCGTCGCCCTGGCTCAGCGTCAGGTGCATGGCCTGGTCGAGCGCCTGGGTCGCCCCGACCGTGACCCAGACCTGTTCGGTGTCGACCACAAGGCGATTTTCGCGGGCGAGCTTTTCGACGATCGCGGTTCGCAGCTCCGGGATGCCCGCGTTGGCGGTGTAGTTCGTATCGTCACGATCCCACGCCCGCTTCGCGGCCTCGGCGATGTGCGGAGCGACCGCGACGTCGGGTTCACCGACGACCAGCGAGATCACGTCCTCACCCCCGGCCGCAAGTTCCGATGCCAACAGAAAGACGCGCCGGATGCCCGAGGCTGGCACGGAAGAGATGTGCGACGCGAGGTTCGGCATGCCTCTACGCTACTGGTTTGGGCCAATCCCGATCTCGCTCGGCAGGAGCGATTCGCCAGCGCACCACGCCGCTGTCGATTGCCGGATCCCGCGCCAAGCTGGTAATGTTCTCTGTTGGCTTCCGCGACGGTTCTCGTGACGAGAATTTCGGCGCGATTCGCGGTCGAGGATCAGTTCCACTGGTGCTCATCCCTGGCCGCCCATCCCACCATTTGCAACAAACGAAAAGGTTATCCACGTGGCAAACATCAAGTCGCAGATCAAGCGAATCGGCACCAACAAGAAGGCCCAGGAGCGCAACAAGGCCGTCAAGAGCGAGCTCAAGACCGCCGTGCGCGCCGCCACCAAGGCCGTCGCCGCAGGCGACAAGGATGCTGCGGCAACCGCGCTCGCACTCGCGGGCAAGAAGCTCGACAAGGCCGTGAGCAAAGGCGTCATCCACCGCAACCAGGCCGCGAACCGCAAGTCGGCCATCGCCAAGCAGGTTTCGGCTCTCTAAACATTCTCGTCAGAACGCCCGTCGCACCCAGTGCGGCGGGCGTTTTGCGTTGGTAGAGCGGTTATTCGGCAGACCAACCAGGTGTACGGGGAAACATCCCCGTGACTTCATCGAATGCCCTCTAAGTGCGGATGACTCGTCACCGGCATCCGCAGTTAGAGGGCATTCGATTGCACCACCACTTCACCGCAGGGCAGCCGCGCTAACCCGGCTAGCCGCGCTGACCCGGCTAACCCGGCTAACCCGGCCAACAACGAGGTGACACCAACGTCACGGCCGGGACCGGCTACGCCCCGCGGTTGCTGATGACGGCGACCATTCGCTCGAGCGCGAAGACAGCATCGCGGCCGGCACCCTTGACCTGCGCGTCGGTCTCGGCGAGGAGTTCGATGGAGCGGCCGAGGCCCTCCTCACTCCAGCCCTGCAGGTCACGCTTGGCGCGATCCACCTGCCAGGGCGCCATGCCGTACTGCTGGGCGAGCTGCATCGAGCTGCCACGCACCCCCGAGACCTTCGCCATCGTGCGCAACTTCGCCGCGAAGGCCGCGACCATGGGAACCGGATCGGCGCCGGACGAAAGTGCATGCCGCAGCAGGATCAACGCTTCGCCGCGGCGGCCGGCGATGGCCGCATCCGCGACCTTGAACGCATTGGTCTCGACCCGGCCTGAGTAGTACTTCTCGACCGTGACCTCGGTGATCTCCTCACTCGCATCCGCGAGCAGTTGCTGGCAGGCGGATGCGAGCTCGGCAAGGTCGTCGGCGAACGCCGACACAAGCGCCCGCAGCGCACTCGCGGTGACACGCCGATTGCGATCGGCGAATTCGGCCGCCGCGAAGTCCATCTTCTCGGTATCTTTCTTGAGTTCGGCGCAGACGACCTCGATGCCGCCGCCGAGACCGCCACGGATTGCGTCGAGCAGTTTCTTGCCGCGCACTCCCCCGCCGTGTCTCAGCACGATGTAGGTGTCATCAGCCGGATTCTCGAGGTATCGGAGCGTCTCGGTGAGAAACGCGTCAGTGCATTTCTCGACATTACTCACCCGAATCAATCGCGGTTCGGCGAACAGCGACGGGCTCGCCAGCGTGAGAAGTTCGCCGGGCGCATAGCCGTCGGCTTCGAGATCGTTGACCTCGAGGCTCGGGTCTTCGCCCTTGAGCGTGTCACGAAGAAGTCGGATGGCTCGATCAGCCAGGAACTCCTCCGGACCGGACACCAGGATGACGGGAGCCGGCCGAATCCGTCGCCACTCGAGCTGCGAGATCTTCGCTGCGGCACGCGCTGCGGGTTTCGTTGCCACGACTCCCCTTTCCTGGATTCAGCCTATCCGGGACCACCGGTGTCCGAGTGCTCGCTCCACGCCGCCACCGTGCCGGGGGTCGCACCCGGCTTCAGGAGTATCAGGCCCTGCGTGTCCGTGCGCTCGGGCAGCGTGCCAACGCTCGCGAGAATGTCGAACGCGTGCTGGGTGGGATGCCCGTAGCCGTTGTCGACGCCGACCCCGATCAGTCCTACCGTGGCCCGCACCCGCTGATAGAGGGCGGGGCTCTGGTCGGCCGAACCGTGGTGGGCGACCTCGATGACATCCAGGCGCGGCAGCGACGGGTTTGCCTCCAGCATGAGGTCCTGCGCGCTCTCGTCGAGATCGCCGACGAACAGCGAACTCAGGCATCCGTTCGGACACGGGCCGACCGGTTCGAACAGAACCGTGACGCAGGCTTCATTGCCCGGTTCGATCCCGTCGGGCAACGGGAGTGTCGGCCAGAGCACAGACCAGTGCAGGTCGCCGAGCGTGCCCGAGATCCCGCGACTGACTCGATCGACCCGGGTTCCACCGTCCAGGAGTCCCTGCACTATCTCCAGATCCCGCGGCTGGCCGGTCGACGGGCCAACGATCGCGCGATCGGTCATTCCGTCGACAGCGGGCGTCCCGGCGACGTGATCGAGGTCGAAGTGGCTCAGCACGAGCAGGTCGATGTGGGTGATGCCGAGCTCGTCGAGGCACTTCTTCAACAGCGGCTGGGACGGACCTGTGTCCATGAGTGCGACCTTTCCCGCACTCCGGACGATCATCGCGTCGCCCTGCCCGATGTCGCAATTCGCGATCTGCCAATCACCCGGGCGGCCGAGCTTCGCCACGACGCTCGAGACGCCCGTGACCGTGGCCGAGCCCACCAGCACGAGGGCAAGGCCGCCGGCAAGGATACGCCTCCCGCGCCGGGGCATCCCGCCGAGCGCCAGCAGGAGGACCATCACGGTCACCACGGCGAGGATCACCGCGCCGATGACCCCGGCCGGCCACGGCAGCCGCGCTCCCGGTAACGACGCGAACAGTCGCGCGACGGCCGCGATCCACGCCGACGGAAGCCAGGCGATCACGGTCAGGATGTGTCCGAACGCCGGGAACACCGGCAGTACGAGGCAGGCGGCAAGCCCGAGCACGGTCGCGGCAGGAGATGCGGGTTCGGCCAGCGTGTTCGCGAGCACGCCGTACAGCGGCAGCGACGGATTGAGCAGGATCAGGACGGGCTGGCAGGCGAGCTGCGCGGCAAGCGGAACGGCGACCAGCATTGCCAGCCACGGCGGCAGCCAGCGCTGCAGACGTCGCGAAATCGGGCCGGACAGCGCCATCAGGCCCGCGGTCGCGAGCACTGAGAGTGCGAACCCGTAGTTGCGCGCGAGCCACGGATCGAAGGTCAGCAGGACGATTGTCGCCACGCCGATGACGGGCAACCCGCGCACCGGCCTGCCGCTCGCAAGAGCTCCGAGCACCAGCGCCGACATGATTGCCGCGCGCAGCACGCTCGGTTCTGGCGTGACGAGAACGACGAATCCGCCGAGGACCACGAGCGCCGCCGCCACTCGTGCCCCTCGGCGGAGTCCGAGCGCCGCGCCCGCGAGCAGGATCAGGCCGATCACGACGGCGCAGTTGGCGCCAGACACGGCAGTGAGATGGCTGAGCGAACTCGTCTTCATGTCCGCGCTCAGCGAGTCGCTGACGGCGACAGTGTCGCCGATGGCGAGCCCGGGGAGCAGGTCACCGCCATCCCCCGGCAGTGAGATAGACGCGAAGGCGAGCCCGCTTCGCAGTCCGTTTGCCCAGGACAGGTACCAGGGCGGCGCAGCGACGTAGCGCGCGGGCGACCGGGCGAACACGAGGAACGAGACATCCTCCTCTGGCGCGGTCGCCGTCAGCGAACCGCTCACCGTGAGCGTCGTGCCGATTTCGGTGCGGCGGGCGGGCGACCCGTCGAACACGATGACCGGCACCGCCATCGTCTCCCGGCCGACCCTGGTGAGGGTCGCGTCGAAATACTTGCTCGCGCGCGTCACGGTCTGCGTCGTCACGATCGTTGCGCTGCTCAGCTCCGGCGAGCCCCGGATCAGTTCGGGCGGCCGCCGCGCGTCCGAATGGGCGAACGCCGACGTCGACACGAGCGCGATCGCCGCCGCCGCTACCGCGAACGTCGCCAGCAGCGGACGCCGCGTCAGGTGGGAGACGACGATGAGCACAACTGCCGCGACCCAGGCCGCAATCGCGAGCGGCAGCATCCCGCTCGGCAGCGGAAGGATGAACACGGCCGCGATCCACGCGACTCCCGCCGGGACGACGATCCGAAGGTCGATCACGTCGTGACGCTCGCCTTGATGGCGGCGAACTTCTTGTCGCCGATCCCCGAAACGTTCCGCAGGTCGTTCACGGACGTGAAGCTCCCGTGCGCCTTTCGATAGTCGAGGATGCGCTGGCCGAGCGCGGGACCGATCCCGTCGAGCGTCTCAAGGGCGGTCAAATCGGCGGTGTTCAGATTGACCTTGCCGGTGGATGTCGCTCCCGGCGCCACCGAGACCGCTCCCTTTTTCGAGACCACGATCTGCTCACCGTCGGTGATCACCTGGGCGAGGTTCAGCAGCGCCTGATCCGCTTTCGCGGTGAACCCGCCCGCGGCGGAGACCGCATCGATGACTCGGTCGCCTGCCGGGAGCTGGTACAACCCGGGGCGCAGCACCTCACCGACGACGTGTACGAACGCGGTTGGCGCGTCATTCGCGGTCGGCGCCGCGGTGTGCACGACCGCCGACGGTGCCGCGGTCTGCGAGCTGCCGTGCGGCGCAAACGCGGCAACCAGGACCGCAATCACCCCCGCGACGAGCACGAGGACGACAGCGGCACCAACGCCGAGGCGCAGGCGAGCGTTCCGAGCGACCGGTTGGACATCCACGATCGAGAGGCTAGGTCGGACCTGCAACGAGGTCCGACCAAACCGGTCGAGTTGTGGAGCGCTGGCTACTTCGTCGCGATGTTGACGAGTCGCGGGGCTCGCACGATCACGTTCGCGATCTCTCGATCGCCGACCGTGCGAATCACGCCGGCGGAGGCTCGCGCGAGCTCCTCGAGCTCCTCTGCCCCGATCTTCGGCGACACCGTGAGCTTGTCGCGCACCTTGCCATCGACCTGCACGACAGCCGTCACCGACTCCTCGATGAGAAGAGTCGGGTCCGCCTTGCGCCATCCGGCGTTCGCCACGGTCGGCTGGTAACCCAGCTTCTCCCACATGTCTTCCGCCGTGTAGGGGGCGAACAGCGACAGCGCGACGGCGATGACCTCCGTGGCCTCGCGCACCGCGGCGTCGCCGCCGCCCGGACCGGAGTCGATGGTCTTGCGTGTCGCGTTGACGAGCTCCATGATCTTGGCAACGAGCACGTTGAACTTGAACGCCTCGACGAGGCCGGGGCCCTCGGCAAGTAGGCGATGCGTCTGGCGGCGCAACGCGACGTCCCCCGTGCGCCAGTCGATATCTCGGGTGCTGGTCACGTCCCCTGCCAGCCGCCAGGCGCGCGCGAGGAACTTCGCCGAGGCCGCGGGAGAGACATCTGCCCAGTCGATGTCGTCTTCAGGCGGCCCGGCGAACGCCATGGTGAGTCGCACAGCATCGACGCCGTGCTCGTCCAGTTGGTCGGAGAGTCGAACGAGATTGCCCTTGCTCTTCGACATCGCCGAGCCGTCCATGAGCACCATGCCCTGGTTGAGCAGGGCGCTGAAGGGCTCCGTAAAGGTCACGTAGCCGAGATCGAACAGCACCTTCGTGATGAAGCGTGCGTAAAGCAGGTGCAGGATGGCGTGCGTGACGCCGCCCACGTACTGGTCGACTGGCGCCCACTTGTCTGCCTCCGTGGGGTCAAACGCTTTGGTGTCGTCGTGCGGATCGAGAAACCGCAGGAAATACCACGAGCTGTCGACGAAAGTGTCCATGGTGTCGGGGTCGCGGAGGGCCGGGCTGCCGTCACGCGGGTCTGGAACATTTACCCAGTCCTCGGCCGCACCGAGCGGGGATTGCCCCTTGGGCTGCAGGTCGAGCCCCTCCGTGGGCGGCAACTCGATCGGCAGCTGGTCCTCCGGCACGGGGATGAGCGCACCATCCGAACCGTGAATGATCGGAATGGGCGTTCCCCAGTAGCGCTGGCGGGAGATCAGCCAGTCGCGCAGCCGATAGGTCTTGGATGCGCGACCCGCACCGAGCGCCTCGAGCTGCTCGATGATCTTAACGATCGCGTTCTGCTTGTTGAGGCCGTCGAGCGGCCCCGAGTTGATCATTCTGCCCGAACCGGACAGCGCCTGTCCCGTCTTCGTGGGGTCGAGCGGCGGGAGGTCGTCCGGCAGGATCGCCTTGCCGTCGGCATCCAGCTCGAGCACGGGGATCGACCCGGTCAGCGGCGCCAGCGTGTCGACGACGACACGCACTGGCAGGTCGTACTTGATGGCGAAGTCGAGGTCGCGCTGGTCGTGGGCTGGCACCGCCATGACCGCGCCGTGCCCATAGTCGGCCAGTACGTAGTCCGCCACCCAGATCGCGATGCGCTCGCCGTTGATCGGGTTGATCGCGTATCGGTCGATCGGGATGCCCGTCTTCACTCGCGACGCATCCTGCCGTTCGATCTCGGTCGATTTCTGCACCTGCTCCAGGTAATCCTGGAAGGCCATCCGGACCTCGGGCGTCGAACCCGCGACCAGTTCGGCGGCGAGATCGGAGTCCGGAGCGATGACCATGAACGTTGCGCCATACAGGGTGTCCGGACGAGTGGTGAAGACCGTCACCTTCTCGGTGCGACCCTCGACCTCGAAGTCGACGTCCGCACCCTGCGAACGCCCGATCCAGTTGCGTTGCATCGCGATGACCTTGGATGGCCACGATCCTTCGAGCTGGTTCAGATCGTCGAGCAGGCGGTCGGCGTAGTCCGTGATTTTGAGGTACCACTGGGTCTTCTTGCGCTTGACCACAATCGCGCCGCTGCGCTCCGACGTGCCATCCGGAAGAACCTGCTCGTTGGCGAGCACGGTCTGGTCCACCGGGTCCCAGTTGACCCAGCTGTCCTTGCGGTAGGCGAGGCCCTTCTTGTACATCTGCAGGAACAGCCACTGGTTCCACTTGTAGTACTCGGGGTCGCTCGTGTGCAGCACACGATCCCAGTCGAAGGATGGCGCGTACCGTCGCATCGACGCACGCTGCTGTGCGATGTTGTCGTACGTCCACTCCCGCGGGTCGACGCCGCGCTTGATGGCGGCGTTCTCCGCCGGGAGCCCGAACGAATCCCACCCGATCGGATGCAGCACGTTGAATCCCTGTTGGCGCCAGTAGCGAGCGATGACGTCGCCGAGCGCGTAGGCCTCGGCGTGACCCATGTGCAGGTCACCGGATGGGTACGGGAACATGTCGAGCACGTACTTCCGCGGGCGCGTGTCCGCGGGGTCTCCGCTGCGGAATGGCTTCATCTCATCCCAAATGGGCAGCCACTTGTCCTGAATACGAAGGAAGTCGTACCTGGTGTCCAGGTCGTCTTTTACATCGCCGTGCTCGTACTCATGTGCCACGGGTACATCCAATTCGTTGCGTGGGTGATTGGGCGGCGTCGGCGGTATCGGTATCGGCCCTGCCTCGGCCCGTTCTCGACAGACCTTCCGTTGCCCGCAGACAAGCGTACTAAACACGGATGGGCGCTCCCTGACGCGAGTCGTAAGGTTGAGGCATGGCCGACTTCGTCGTCACCAAGACAGTCCACATCGCGGCTCTCCGCAGAGCCGTGTGGGAAGCGCTGACCGTACCGGAACTCATTGGCGAGTGGTTGGGCGAAACAGCCGAGCTCGACCCGCGCGTCGGCGGCCTCGGAACCATCGGTTGGGGATCCCGCGGCCGATCCAACCTGCGCGTCATCGCGATCGAGGAGCCATCAACTTTCGCATTCGACTGGGCTCACGAGTCGATCGGCGAACGCGCGTTCGGCGACGCTTCCACCCGGGTGCGCTTCACACTCGAGGACCACGACGGCGGCACTCGCGTGACCGTCACCGAGACCGGATGGGAACGGTTCGGCCCGGATGGCACCGACGAGGTCGCCGGCCACGGACGGTTCTGGGCCGACGAACTCTCCCAGCTCGAAGCGTTCCTTGTGAGGCAGGACTCGGTTTAGTCACGCTGCCGTGCTAGTCGCACCCCAGCACGCGTAACAGCACCGCGGCTTTCAACTTGACCTCGGCCAGCTCCTCGTCCGGATCGCTCAGTGCCGTGATCCCACCACCCGCACCGACCGTCGCCCCCTCGGGCGTGAGGACGATGCTGCGGATGACCATCGCGAGGTCGATCCGGCCGTCCAGGCCGAAGTAGCCGAATGCGCCGGCATAGATGCCCCGGGGATGACCCTCCAACTCGTCGAGGATGCGGGTCGCACTCGACTTCGGCGCACCCGTCATCGAGCCGGCCGGGAAGCAGGCGACCACGGCATCCATCCCGACGAGCCCGTCCTCGAGTTGCCCCCGAACGGTGCTGACGAGCTGGTGCACCTGCGCGTAACTCTCGACGGCGAGAAGGCTCGGAACCTCGACGCTGCCGATCCTGCTCACCCGCGAGATGTCGTTGCGCATGAGGTCGACGATCATGAGGTTCTCGGCGCGCTCCTTTTCGCTGGCCAGGAGCTCCACGGCGAGCACCGCGTCCTGCTCCGGCGTCGCTCCGCGCGGGCGCGTGCCCTTTATCGGACGGGACTCGACCGTGCCGCCGGGCGACACCGAAAGAAATTGCTCGGGTGACGAACTGAGCAGCGAGATCTCCCCGATCCGAAGCAGAGCGCCATGATGACTCGGACTGGATGCCCGCAGTGCGAGGTAGGTCGCCACCGGATCGGGTGTCGCACCCGGCCCCGTGGCTATGCTCGCGAGCGTGGTGAGACAGAGCTGGTACGCCTCCCCAGCGGCGATTGCCGCCTTGCACGCGCGGATCATGGCGAGGTATTCGGCATCGGTGTCACGCCAGGTTGCCGCCGGTCGCCGCTCGGGTATGGGCAACGCAAGCGAATCAGAGGTTTGAAGATCACCGAGCAGGTGAACCACCTCCTCCCGCCACGCGAGAAGGTCCGAATCCCACTGCGAGCCAAGCGCAACCAGGCGAACCTCTCGCGCCTCGTGATCGAACTCGAGCGCGCGATCGACCCACAGGAACGCGGCGTCCGGCGTTGCCGCCTCCCTCGTCCGCGGAACGCCCATGGTCGCGAACCGGGTCTCGTAGCCGATCCAACCGATCCAACCGAGCGAGAATCCGGAACCGGCCGCAGAACCGTCGGATGCGTCCAACAGATTGGCCGCCAGGTCGTCGCGCAAATACTCGAGCACATCAACATCGTTCGACGAAATCGCCCGGGAGGACGCCGCAAGGTAGCTGCGGCCACCCGATGTCGCGCTGTCGAGCCAGGCGACGTCCGTGCGATCGGCGTAGAGCGCAACGAACGCGGCGGCCGGTTCGACCCACCGGCCGAGCGGATACCGCAACAGGGTCGGGCGCATAGCCTTAACCCTATGAGCGTCGAGAGCATCTACCGCTGGCACGACGGCGAACTCGTTCCGCTTGAGTACTGCGACATGGCCGACACCGTCATCGAAGTCGCAGACTCCTGGCTCGTGACCGACGGCACGGCGCTCGCTCTCGGCCTGCATCGTGCGCGCTTTCTCGGCTCCCTTGAGTCGGGCGGAGGCACGGATGTCCGGGACACGACCGACGCCGACGCGTTCTGGGATGCTGTTGTCGCGCTGATCCCCCGCGACGGCGACTGGTTCCCCCGGGTCGAACTTCAGAATCGTTCCGGCGCGCGGCTGCTCGTGTTTCGGCTGCGCAGCGCGCCCGATCGCACGAACAATGTCACCGTGACGACCTGGCGGGAGGCGGATCCACGGACGACGCCGCGAATCAAGGGTCCGGACCTCGCGGCCATGACGCGGGTCCGCACCGCGATCCAGCCACTCGGCGCGGGCGAGGCCGTTCTTCTCGAGAACGGATTCGTCGTCGAGGGCGCCTACAGCGGACTCCTCTGGTGGCGGGGCGACATCCTGTGCGGACCGCCCGCGGAATTCGACCGAGTCGACAGCGTCACCGTGCGAAGCGTCCTTACGCTGGCAACCGCCCTCGGCGTCGAGACCTACGACGAGCCGGTTACCCCGGCGGAGCTCGAGGGGACGGAGCTGTGGTCGCTGAACGCGCTGCACGGCATCCGCATCGTCACGAACTGGGTCGACGGCGTCGCCCTCGCTCAAAAGCCCGGTCGCCTGGCAACCTGGCGCGCGCGCCTCGACGCGCTCCGCAAGCCCATCTAGTCGCTATCCGCAATCCGGTTCACGCTGGATAGTCTGGGACGGGTGAACGCGTTAATCGACTGGTTGCTTGCTACGGTTCACGCTGTCGACCCGACGCTGCGCATTCTCATCGCCTTCGTCGCGATGTTTTTCGAGACCTCGGTGCTTCTCGGCCTGGTTGTGCCCGGCGACACCGTCGTTCTCGTATCCGCGACCGCTGTCAATGGCCCGGTCGAGTTCATCGCGCTGGCGCTCGCGGTCATCGTCGGCTCGCTCGCGGGCGAATCGGTAGGTTTCTCGATCGGCAAGTACTTCGGGCCGCGCATTCGCCATTCCCGACTCGGTCGGCGAATAGGCGAGAAAAACTGGGTGCGGGCGGAAACGTACATCCGACGCCGAGGGGGTCTCGCCGTCGCAATCTCGCGATTCCTGCCCGTTCTCCACTCTCTCGTCCCGATCGTTGTCGGATCGAGCCCCATGCGATACAAGACCTTCATCGCCTGGACCGCCCCGGCCTGCGCGCTCTGGGCTCTCACCTACACCTCCGTCGGCGCGTTTGCCGCGGGAGGCTACCGCCGACTCGAGGGCCAGCTGACCGGCGCGGGCTACTTCGTGGTCGGAATCGTCGTGGTCGCCCTTGTCGTCATCTTTATCATCCGCAAGGCGATCGAGCGCAGCGAGGCCAAGCACATGCAGCATCCCGCATCGGACGCCGACGACACGGACTCGAGCATCAACACTGGCGAGTAGGCGTGACAAAGGAGGGATGCGATGCGCATCCCCCCTTCGTGTCATTCGAGCTGGAACGCGCTGTTTAGAACAGCGCCGCTTTGCTCAGCCAGTTCTTCGCAGCGGTCGCCGGGTCGGTCTTGGTGGTCCCGGATACCTCGTTATTGAGCTCCTGGAGGTCTGCCGTCGTCAGCTTCGCCGACACCTTGTTCAGCACATCGGTCAGCTTGGCGTTCACCTTGCTCGTGCTCACGATCGGCACTACCTCCTGCGACGCGAACAGGCTCTTCGGGTCGGTTAGGGTGACGAGCTTGTTCGCGGCAATCGATGGCGTCGTGCTGTAGATGTCCGCAACCTGGACGGTGTTATCGAGCAGCGCCTTGAGCGTCGCGGGCCCACCGCCATCACTGATCGACTTGAACTTGATGTTGTTCAGTCCGTACACGCTTTCCAGGCCCTTGATTCCGTCCGGGCGAGTCTGGAACTCGGGGTTTGCCGCCAGCGTGAAGGACTTCAGGTTCTTCAGGTCGGCGATCGACGTCAGGTGGTTTGCCGCCGCAAAGGCCGGCGTCACGTTGAGCGAGTCCGAGTCCGCCGCCGTGGAAGGCGTCAAAGCGGTCAGCCCCTTGGGCAGCGCCTTGTCGAGCGCCGCCTTGACATCCGCCGGCGAGTTCGCGGTCGCGGACTTGTTCAGGAAGTCGAGGATGGATCCCGAATACTCGGGAATGAGGTTCACCTCTCCCTTCTCGAGCGCCGGGATGTACGCGGCGCGAGCACCGATGTTGAGCCTGTAGGTCACCTTGAAACCGTTGGCGGCAAGCGCCTGGCCGTAGATGTCAGCGAGGATGACGTTCTCCGAGAAGTTTGCCGACCCGACGACGACGGACGTCTTGGCAGTGGGCGTGGAACCTCCACCGAGGGACGAGCTTGACGCGCAACCCGAGAGCAGGAGCGATGCCCCCGCGACGAGAACGCCAATTGCGATCACACCTCTTTTGGATCCAAACATTTCTAGTTACCTTCCTGAATGGGTGTCCCCGTTTTTGCGGCCAAAGCTGTGCCGCGTGCTGTGGTGCTTTTTTCCTTCGTCGGCCGGCGGGAGACTCCGCGCGGGACGACAAACCTTTGGACGATGGCAAAAAGACCATCGATGATGAGGGCAAGGGCTGCAACGAGGATGGCGCCGGCGACCACTTTCACGTAGTCGGCCTGGGCGAGTCCGTCGGCGATGAATGTGCCAAGGGTGATCTGGGTGAAGAGCGGTGCGATGGTGACCGTTGCGACGATCTGCAGGGAACTCGAGCGGATGCCGCCGATGATGAGCGCGATGCCCAGCGGAATCTCCACCTTCGTCAGGATCTGCCACTCGGTCATCCCGATCGCGCGCGCGGCATCAATGGTCTGCCGATCGATCGCCTCGAGTCCGGCGTACGACCCAGCCAGCAACGGTGGGATGGCCAACAGCGCGAACACGACGATGTCGGGCGTATAGCCGGAGGGCAGGAACGGAACGTCGGGCAGGTAGAGCAGCAGGATCGAGAGGAGGCCGAGCGTGGGGATGGCTCGCGCGATATTGCTGCTCACAATCGCGACGCCGCGCCCCTTCCCGGTGTGGCCGATGTAGAGGCCGAGCGGCAGGGCTATGACCCCGGCAACCAGCAGGCTCAGCCCGCTGAGCGCGAGGTGCTGCGCCAGCGCATTGCCAATGCCCGCGGATGTCGCCGACGTCGTCCAATGTGCCGGAACGAAGATCCATAGGAATCCCTGGACTATGAGACTCACATCACCACCGCCTTGGATGCGGTGCGGGCGGCCCGCCTGCGAGACTCTCGGCGATTCCACGGCAAGAGAATTCGTGCGATCGTCGAGAGGATCACGTCGAAGATCAGCGCAAGGATCAGAACCGCGACGATGCCGGTGACCGCCTCGAGCGGAATCTGGCGATTGAAAGCATCAGTGAACAGCAGGCCGAGGCTCGGGATGCCGATGAAGACGCCGACAGTCGCAAGGCTGACAGTGCTCACCGACACAATCCGCATGCCCGCGAGCAGAACAGGACCGGCAAGCGGCAACTCGACCTGGAAGAACCGCTGCGCCGGCGAGTAGCCGACCGCGCGCGCCGACTCACGGACATCCGCCGAGACCGAGGAGAACGCGTCCGCCGACGACCTCACCATGATCGCGACGGCGTAGATGCTCAGCGCGACGATCACGTTGGTCGGATCGAGAATCGCCAAACCCAACGTGACCGGCACGACCACAAACAGAACGATCGACGGGAGCGTGTACAGGATGCTGAAAACGCTGATGAGAACGGACCGCGCTCCGCGCGAGCGACTGGCCAGGTATCCGAGCGGTATGGAAACAAAGAACCCGACGAGGATCGGAATCACACACAGACCGATGTGGTCAAGCGTGAGATACCAAATGGGGTACGACCCTCCGAAGAAGTTGTCCCATATCGAATACATTTAGGCGTCGCCCGCCTGAGAGGTCTTGTTCGAAACGCTGCGGGACTTGGGGCTCGCAGAGCCGGTCGCGAGCTTGCCGCCCGGTGCCGAAATGACTCCGGCCGCATAGCCACCCGCGTCGATCAATACGACGTCGTCACCATCGGAGGCGACGTTCGAATTGACGGTCAGCCGACGCTTTCCGCGATCGGCGCCGATGAAGTTCGCCACGAACTCGCTCGCGGGGTTTGCCAGGATCTCCTCCGGTGTTCCCTGCTGGGCGATCTTCGCGCCCTTCTCGAGGATCAGCACCTGGTCACCGAGGAGGAAGGCCTCGTCGATGTCGTGCGTGACGAACACGATCGTCTTGTCGAGCTCGCGCTGGAGTCGCAGCGTCTCGTTCTGCAGATCCGCTCGCACGATGGGATCGACTGCGCCGAATGGCTCATCCATCAGAAGGATATTGGGGTCGGCCGCAAGCCCGCGGGCCACACCCACGCGCTGTTGCTGGCCACCCGAAAGCTCGCCGGGGTACCGATTCGCCAGCGACCGGTCGAGACCGACGGTGTCGAGCAGCTCGCGCGCGCGCTCGTAGGCGCGGACCTTCGGCACCTTGGTGAGCAGCAACACCGTTGCCACGTTGTCGATGACCCTGCGGTGCGGCAGTAGTCCGGAATTCTGCATGACGTAGCCGATGCTGCGCCGGAGCGGCACCGGCTGCGTGTTCGCGATGTCGTGGCCGTCGATCTCGATCGTGCCGACGGTCGGATCGACCATGCGATTGATCATGCGCAGGAGCGTCGTCTTTCCGCACCCGGATGACCCGACGAACACCGTCGTCTTACGCGAGGGAATGACGACGCTGAAGTCGTCGACGGCACGGGTTCCGTCAGGGTAGACCTTGGATACCGAATTGAATTCGATCACGCGGAGAACTCACACACGGCAATCAACGGACACATCGCTTAACGGGCTCATTCCTCGTGAGGGCAACACGAATCGACACTTGCCTTGACTAACACCTAAACACTATTGGGGGCCGGTGTCATTCCCCACGGCTTGCGCGTCACACCATGACGCCGTATGTCGCCGTGTGTCACCGCGGCACGCCCCTAACAGGGTCTGCCCCCGTGTGATGCGTATGCCCCCGTACGTACGGGGGCATACGCATCACACGGGGGCAGACGCCAGCCAGTGAGCGGAAAGGTCAGCCCAGGCGCGCGGCGAGGTTTGAGAGAAACAGCTCGCGTGCGCTGTCGAGGAAGGCGCTTTCTCCGTGTGCGTCGCGCGCAAAGGCGCGAGCCACGACGGCGTCCATCACCTCGACGGCAATCTCGAATGCGAAGAGGGTCGCCTCGGACGCGTCGGTGTCGAAGCGCTCGGCGAGGGCTTGCACCATGACGGCGGCGATCTGCGAGTTGACGGTCGCGGGCGACACGGCGGGGCGCAGGTCGATGACGTCGCCACCGCGAAGCGATCCAAATCCGGGCTCCGAGCGGAACGCCTCGACATAGACATCGAATCCGGCGGTGACCGCCTCACGCCAGGTCGAGTTGCTCGGGTCGGCATACGCCTCACCAATGCCGCCGAGCACACGCTCCAGATTGCGGGATGCGAGAGCCTGAAGCACAGCGATGCGGTCGGGAAAATAGCGGTACACCGTGCCGATCGAAGCTCCAGCGCGCTCCGCCACCATGGCAGTCGTAAGCCGCTCGTAGCCCAGTTCCTGGACGGCCGCAGCCGCAGCATCCAGCAGCGCCGTGAGCCGAGCGGTGCTTCGTGCCTGCACCGGCTCGTTGCGAAGCGCGGCGGTTGCGGGTGCGCTGAGCTTGCCCTCGATCAATTCCATGAGAGGCACTCTCTTCTCCTTAGGGGTCGCCAGAATCCTATCGCGCCCCCGAAGCGGGGGCGGCCTTTTACCCCCGGGGTTGACTAAATGTCATACCTAATTGACAGGATTTTCACGGCTTCACAATCGAATGTGAGAACTCACGAAGAATTCGAGGCGGAACCATGCCCTCGTAGCGCGCCATGCGTAACGAAGTCGATGCTCGGCGACATCACGTTCGACGGGCTCGTCCTCGGCTGAGCGACGCCCGCGCGTGTGAGACTTAGCCAATGGCTCGCAAACCCCGTGGCGGAGTTCTTCGCGAAGAAAGTCCCGCCGTGGAACCGATCCAGATCCTGCACCGCGCCGCGCGCATCGAAGACGCGTTTCACGCATTCCGCGAGGGACGGGCGCGCAGACGCGGGCTTCGCCCGACCGTCATCCCCTACGCCGGATACGGCGGCAAGGGCTGGACCCGCGTCCTCTGCCGAGTACTGCTGGTCAAGCCCGCCAAACGGGACGGCACGCGAGTGCGAAACGTCCGCGGCTGGAGGAGCTTCACGAGCGTCCCGGTCAACGAGGTCGCCGTAACGATCATCGCGGGCGGGCAGGAATTCCACGTCACCTCCGATCGCGGCGGCGTCGTCGACACGCGAGTCGAGGTCGACCTGCCGTTCGGCTGGAACACCATCCAGCTGAAGACGGACGACTCCCCCACCGTCGATGCGCCGATCTACGTGGTCGATCCGAAGGTGCGGCTGGGGATGGTCTCCGATATCGACGACACCGTCATGGTCACGGCCCTCCCCCGCCCCTTCCTCGCCGCCTGGAACACCTTTGTGCTCGACGAGCACGCGAGGCGTCCGGTCGCTGGAATGGCAGTCCTCTACGAACGATTCGTCCGCGCCCACCCGGGGACCCCCGTGATCTACCTCTCGACGGGTGCCTGGAATGTCGCACCGACCCTCACCAGGTTCCTCTCGCGCAATCTCTACCCTGCGGGAGCGATGCTCCTGACCGACTGGGGGCCGACGAGCGATCGTCTGTTCCGCAGTGGCCGCCAACACAAGCAGGAGAGTCTCGATCGGCTCGCTCGCGAGTTTCCCGACATCAAATGGCTGCTCATCGGCGATGACGGCCAGCACGACGAGGAACTCTACGGGGACTTCGCCCGCAAACACGAGTCGAACGTCGAGGCGGTCTGCATCCGGCAACTGTCCACAGGGGAAGCGGTCTTCGCCGGCGGTCGCAGCACCGTAGAGGAGCGCGGCGACGGCACGAACGTCCACTGGCTGTACGCGCAGGATGGCGCGGGACTCTCAGACCAGCTCACCGAACTCGGACTGCTGCCGACGTATCCCGGCTAGTGCGCGCGCAGTGGAGCTTGGGGCAAGCGCACGCGGTGGAGCTTGGGGCAAGCGCGAAGCGGTTGTGCGACCCCAGCGCCGAGGGAGCCTGCGACCGAGGGTCAACGCGAGTCATGGCGACGGCAGAAGTACTTTCCCGTCGCGTCTGCCCCCGCCAGATGCGTCTGCCCCCGTACGTACGGGGGCGGACGCATCTGGCGGGGGCAGACGGGATTGAAGCTGCAAGTCGTCTCCCCGGCTAGTCCTTAGTCGGTAGCTGCTTCCACGACCTCGGGCCTGCCGATCCGGCCGGGTACCCGTCGAGCGGGACCGCATCCTTGCGCCAGGCCGCGAGGATCGGTGTCACGATCCGCCAGCACTCCTCGGCGACGTCCCCTCGCACCGACAGCGTCGGATCCCCGCGCAGGATGCCCTCGAGCACTTCGCCGTACGCCCCCATGACCGAGTCGGCGAACGTCGCGGACAGCGTGACATTGTCGAGCGCAAACGGATCGCCCTCGCCGTTGATGTTCAGGTCGAGGTGCATCATGTGCGGATCGAGCGCGATACGCAGCTGCGTCGGAACGCTGGTTCCGGTCATCCCGGTCGGAAGATGCGGCACGGGCTTGAACGTGATCACGATGTCTTTGCGGTCGTCGTCGAGGGCTTTGCCGGAGCGGAGCACGAACGGCACACCGGCCCAGCGCCAGTTGTCGATGGACAGGACGATCTCGGCGAGGGTCTCGGTTGCACGCGAGGTGTCAACGCCGGGTTCCTTCGCATACGCGCCCAGCTTGCGGCCCGCGACCGATCCCGCGGTGTAGCGACCGCGCCTGCTGCCTGTCGCCGCCTTGCCCTGCCACACGCGAGTCGCCCGTAGCACCTGGGCCATCGCACCGCGAAGGTCAGCGGAGTCGAGTGTCGACGGCGGCTCCATTGCGATGACGGCGAGGACCTGCAGGAGGTGACTCTGGATCATGTCCACGAGCGCGCCCGCGTGGTCGTAGTAGCCGGCGCGTCCCTCGAGCCCGAGTGTCTCGTCGTAGCTGATTTCGACGCGCTCGATGTTGGATGAGTTCCAGCTGTGCTCGAACAGCCGATTCGCGAATCGCAGCCCCAGGATGTTGAGGACGGTCGACTTGCCGAGGAAGTGATCGACACGGTGCACCCGCTCCTCCGGGATGAACGTGGCCAGCAGCCGGTTGAGGGCACGAGCGCTCGGCAGGTTGGTGCCGAACGGCTTCTCCAGCGCGAGCACGAGACCGCTCGGCCGCTGCATTTTCGACAGCGTCGCGCAGACGAGCTCCGTGACCGCGGGAGGAAGCGCAAAGTAGAGCGCGGGTGTCCCGGAGCATGCGGCGAATATCTTCGCGAGGTCGTCCGCTTTGGTCGCGTCGGCTTCTAGGTATCGAGTTCCCGCGATCAGGGCCCTGGTCGCCGCGGAACTCGCGCCGCCAGCCTTGAAGGATGCGGTGATGCGCTTGCGCCACTGGGCATCCGTCATGGGTATGTTCCCGACTCCGATGAGTTCGACTTCGAGGTCGCCCTGGGTCGAGAGGAGCTGGCCGAGGCCGGGAAGAAGGAGTCTCGCAGTCAGATCTCCGCTAGCTCCGAGAATGACGAGAGTGCGTCGATTGCTGCTCATTCTCCAAAACTAGCTGTCAGGATTGGCAAATGCCCTTGAACATCGAGGATTACGGCCTCATTGGCGACACCCACACCGCCGCACTGGTCGGGATCAATGGATCGATCGACTGGTTATGCTTTCCTCGCTTCGATTCGCCCTCGATGTTCGGCGCTCTTCTCGGCGACGAGGATCACGGGCGCTGGCTGGTCGCTCCGGTCGATGAGGTCATCTCCGTCTCGCGCGAATACCTCGAAGACACCTTCGTTCTGGTCACCCACTGGGAGACTGCGACCGGCAGGGTCGACGTCATGGATTTCATGCCGCACGGCGACAGGCGAGCGGATGTCGTCCGCAGGATCACCGGCGTCGCCGGTCACGTGGACATGCGGCAGGAACTGCGCATCCGCTTCGACTACGCCGCGGCTCTCCCGTGGATGCGGCAGGCCCCGGAGGCCGGGGGCAACGCCGTAATCGCCGTCGCGGGACCCGACGCCGTCGTCGTGCGCGGCCCGGCGTTGATCGCCGATCGAAATGCCCACGCGCACGCCTCGAAGTTCACAGTCCGAGACGGCGAGACGGTCGACATCGTCCTCACCTGGTTCCCCTCACACCGTGAGGCGCCGGCTGATCTAAACATTGAGGAGCGCCTCGAGCACACCTCGGCGTGGTGGCGCGACTGGGCCTCATCCTGCGAGGCGCCGGCCAGGTACAACGCCTACGTGCATCGCTCGCTTCTCGTCCTGCGCGCCCTGACGCACGAGGACACCGGCGGCATCGTCGCCGCCGCAACGACCAGCCTTCCCGAGGAATTCGGGGGCAGCCGCAACTGGGACTATCGCTACGTCTGGCTTCGGGATGCGTCGCTCACCCTGCTCGTGCTCATGGGGCACGGTTTCAAGAACGAGGCGGAGGGCTGGCGCTCCTGGCTGCTGCGCGCACTCGCCGGGGATCCTGGCGACGTGCAGATCATGTACGGACTCGCTGGTGAGCGCCGACTCACGGAGTGGGAGCTGACGAGCCTGCCTGGGTACCAGGATGCCACCCCGGTCCGAGTCGGTAATGGCGCATTCGTGCAGTACCAGGGCGACATGTTCGGCGAGGTCATGCTGGCGCTCCAGAAGGCGCGCGAAAGCGGCGTCCCCGAAACCGACCTCTCCTGGTCCCTTCAGCGCGCGCTCATGCAGCACGTCGAAGAGAACTGGAAGCGTCCCGATAACGGCATCTGGGAGATCCGCGGGCCCAAGCGACACTTCACCCACTCGCGCACCATGCTCTGGGCGGCATTCGATTGTGCAGTAAAAGGAGTGCGCGACTTCGGGCTGAATGGACCAGTCGAGCGCTGGGAGAAGCTGCGGGAAGAGCTGCGCCAGGAAATCGAGACGCAGGGCTGGGACGCGACACTCGGAAGCTACACGCAGTTCTACGGGAGCGGTACCGTGGACGCCTCGCTGCTGCAACTCACCCAGAACGGCTACCTTGACGCGAACGATCCACGGATGCTCGGGACGGTCGAGGCAATCGAATCAGTACTCCTGCGCGATGGCCTCGTCATGCGCTACCTGACCGAGTCCGGCGTCGACGGGCTGCCCGGCGGCGAGCATCCATTTCTCGCATGCTCCTTTTGGCTCGCGGAGCAGTACGCGCGCAGCGGGCGACTGGATGACGCCATCACCCTCATGGATCGCCTGGTCGGATTCACCAACGACCTCGGCCTCCTCAGCGAGGAGTATGACGTCGGCGGCAAGCGCCAGGCCGGGAACACGCCGCAGGCGTTCTCACACCTCGCGCTCGTGCGAGCGGCGGATGCGATCCAGATCCACCTCGACGCGCGCGCCGCCAGCTGAACCACCGGTCACCGCTACCAGTCGGCGACCAGGCTCTCCGCGTGATCGAGCAACCGTCGACTGACGCCATTGGCATCGTTGGTGAGCGGACGCAGTGCGTGCCCGAGCAGGTGGGTCGCGGCGATCGCGCGCGCCCTGTTTTCAAAGCCCGCGTTCCGGTTGCGCGGCCACCGCGCACGCCACATCGCCGCCAAGTGGAAGCATGCCGCCGAGTACGCCGGGTCTCGAGCGGCCGCCGCCTCGGCCAGCGCGATCAGGTGCGCGTAGAACGCCGCGGCGTCATCGGCTGGATCCCCGACGCCCGCCGTATCTATGTCGAGCATCCCCGTGATGAGGGCTGGATTTTCAGCGTCGACGAAGAGCTGGCCGAGGTGCAGGTCCCCATGAATGGTCACGGCCGTGAAGCCGTAGCTTCGGCCATCCGCTCCGCAGCGGGCGATCCGTCCGCCGATGTCAACGATGCGCTGCTTCTCTGCCGGCATCCGCTTCGATAGGCGATCGACGTACCAGTCGAGACGCTCGAAGAGCGACTCCCGAGCCGTGTTGACCGCAGGGACACCGGCGAGCAGCGTGCCGAGAAATTCGACCTGGCGGAGAAACTCCTCGGCGTCCTGAATTTTCGAGATGGCCGTTTGAGCGTCGACACCGGGCAGCGCCGACATCGCGACGACGCCGTCCGCCGACCACCCGAGGAGCCTCGGCACGGGAAGGCTGCTCGCGCGAAACTGCTGGTGCCGCTCCGCGATGGACGCCGCCTTTGCAGGTTCGACGACCTTGAGGTAGATACTGCGGTCGCTGGTGCCGACGCGAACGACCGCGCGGCGTCCTGGGCGATAGGTGACGACCTCAACCCTGGTGACGATCGCGGATATTGCCAGTTTCGCGAGGATGCCCTCGATCAGCGAAGGGTCGGTGAGGTCTCGGAGCGCTGGCAACTCGGGGTCGCTCGGGTACAGCCAGACGGTGATGTTGGCATCCGTGCCGTCGATCGGGAGTTCGAGAACGCCGGGCCGATGCCCGGAGATCGGGGTGTCTTCTACGAATACCAGCCGATGCTCGAGCGCGCCGTTGATTGCGCCGAGTTCGAGGTCGTAGCCGTAGAGGTACCCTTCGTCCGTCGGTTCGACCGCGGTCGACTTCCACCCGACAAGGACGCGATGCAATTGCTCGGCGACGCGGGCAAGTACGACGCCGGGCTGGTCCGTTTCCGGAAAGGTATTGGGCACTTCGGGAATGAGAACCCTCCTTTTCCCGACGACCCGGAAATGGTCGACAGGTTTTTCGACGAATTCTCCTCTAATGGGCGAAATCAGAGAACCCGCTATGTGAGTGTTATCCACATCTCATGCCCCAACAATGGGGCACGCAAACCCTTGACCTGGCATTCGGCGCGCGATAATTTTGGATCGCTGGCAGGTTGTCCTCATTTCAGAGGACAAGTTATCCTTCACGAATCTGCACCCGACAGGTCCGGTTTCCTACCCGAATTGGAACAGCAAAGAGCGCTGTGCTGATGATTGCGGAGCAGACCGTTGCCCTCGTTATCCTTCGCGTGAGTGTTCACCTCTGGCACCAGCCTTCACCGTATTGCTCACCGAGTTCTGGATCGGTTCACACGGTCGCCTGTGCCCAGCTGGTCGGTGGAGAGCTTGCCCCGCCACCGACCAGCTCCAACAGCGCCGTTGGAGACCGGGACTAGCGGCGGCGGTTGCGCTTCGGGAACGAGCTGCGGAGAATCAGGATCCCGAGGAACACAGCCAGCACGATGATCACGACCTTCGCGGCGAACGCGAGGGCGACGATCGTCAGGACGATCAACACCAGGACGATCCCGATAATGACGAAAACCGTGGTCAGTGTCGAGCGCTTCATAGCGAACAGTCTTTCAGGCGGCGCAGTGCCCGAAGTGCACCTATCGCGTCGCACCCATCAGGAGGTTGACGCGCAGCTTGCCCTTGCGCTTGATGATCTCGATCGGGATGCGCTTGTCGCTGGCGTTCTCGAGCCTGGCTAGAGCCTCGATCACGGCCGGTTCGAGGCCGCGCGGAACCCAGCCGACGATCCCGGACATCCGCCTGCCGGTGAAGAAACGCACGGGCATGGGCGCGTCCGTCCGCTCCTCCTCTATCGTGCGCGGCGCGACGAAGGACTGCAGGTTTTCCTCACCGATGAGCGCGGCGAGTTCGTCCTGGTACGCATCGCTGCCCGCGAGCTGGATGATGACCTTCCCATTGTTGGGCAGAAGGCTGTATTTGTAGTCCTTGAGGCGACCGCTGCCCGCGTCAGTCTTGGCGAATTCGGTCGGCGGCTGCGTCGGGCCAATGTTGCTCATTTCGGCGGTGCCTTCACTAGGTTGAGAGGAACAGAGTTCGTAATCAACACTGTACCGAGGAGCCGACCATGACCACATCGTCCAGCCCTACGCCGCCTGTCTCAATCGCCACGATCACCCTTCATCGCGGCCAGCTCATTGTCGTGTCGATCATTGGCCTCGTGCTCGGTGTGATCGGACTGTTTCTGCCCAACGTCGCGCTCATCGCTATCGCGATCGTCTTCGGGATCTACCTGATCGCGTCCGGCATCTTCCGCATCAACACCGCGCTACTCGTGCCGCGCCTGAGCGTCGGCGCGCGCTGGGTAACCGGCATCCTCGGCGTGCTCATCGTCGTCGCCGGAGTGATATGTCTATCCGACCCGTTTGGCTCCCTCATCGTCCTGGCGTTCGTCATCGGAATCGGATGGATCGCCGAGGGTCTCTCCGACGTCATGGCCGCGATCCAGGGCAGCGTTCACCCGCGCTGGTTCGGTTGGCTGAGCGGGATTCTCGCGGTGCTCGCGGGTATAACGATGTTCGTTCTGCCGTACTTCAGCCTCGCGACGTTCCTGTTCATCGGGTCGATCCTGCTGATCGTGGTTGCCGTCTCGACGCTGCTCACGCTGCCGCGCGCGGCGAGGGCGTAGCTTTCGAATCGACAACCGTCACCCGCCCCGAACTGGGGATCAACGCGCCCGAGCGCCGTCGCTAGCGTGGAACCCATGACCGAACTGACTTCCGGAATTGACGCAGCACCTGACACCAAGCCGAAGGAGGTCGCGCTATCCGCGGTCGTCCTCGGGGTGTTGGCAGTTGTTCTGGCTGTCATTCCCGGCGCGGACTTCGTGGCGTTCGTTCCCGGATTGCTCGCGCTAGTGATGGGCATCGTCGGGCTGAGGGATCCCGCCCAGGGGTCCAGGCGTTCACTTGCCGGGGTCATTCTCGGGCCGGTCGCGATTGTGCTCAGCATCCTTACCGCCAGTGGCGCCCTGCGGCCGTAGACGTCAGGCAGATCGATATCGTCTGTTGTGGATCCTTGCAGGGACCCGGCGAGCGGGCGTCGTAGGCTGAATTGATGTCTTCGCCGAACCACCTGATCCCCCGCCGGGCCAGCCTCGAGGTCCTTCGAGCCGAAGCACACGAAGAACTCGACACGGTCATCCATGAGCGGCTGCTGGCCGGCGAGGATCCGTGGGCCTTCATGGAGGAACTGCCGACGGTCGACGAACTGGTCGTGTACCTGCTGCGTGCGGAGGCGATCGAGGCCAACGATCGGCAGACGCCGTCATCCGTTCGGGAGTATCGAGTGCTGCGGCAGATCGCGCTGCAGTATCCGGGACTGACGCCAACCGTGTGGCGAATGATCGGCGTTCACGCGCCCGGAGTTCGCGTCAGCAGGTGAGCGCCAGGCTTTTTGAGAGACGGGCGCCGCGCTCAACCCACCTGCAGCGCGTGACTGAAGAACTCGCAGCAGGCACCGAAGATGGCGAGCCCCAGGATGAGAATCCACAGCGCGTGAACCGTCTGTGCCCGCCTCAGCGTCGCCATCAGCGCGTCGAATCGTGCTGACAGGTCGGCGACGTCGACGAGCGCGGTCGGTCGCCAGGTCGCGGGGTCATTGAGGACGGATGCGACCCGGTCGACGATCCCGGCATCCATCGCCGGTGGCAGCTTCGTGAGCCATGACTTCAGTTTGCGCGCGTCGACCACGACCACGCCGTGCGGGCCCTCCTTGATGGTGATCCGCTTCGGATTGACCAGGGCGATCACGCCCTGCGCGTGGGGGACGCCGTAGAGACGCGCCTGGAGGATCTTCGTCAGGCGCTCGGCCTCGGCGATGCTGAGCGAGATGTGCCGCTCGCGCCGTCCTTCGACCATGAGCGTCTTGCCTGCCACCCAGATCCGTTTGCCCGCGTGGTGCTTGGTGTTGATCACGAAGATTCCGGGAGGGCCAACAATGACGTGGTCGATGTCTGCGTCGGAGTCGCCGATCGGGATCGAGTGGAACCTGCACCACCCGTCCGGCAGGTCATCGAGCTCACTCGAGACGATTCGCTCGCCGAGAGCGCCAATGTGCCACGACCAGTCGTCGGTCGGGATGGGCGGCACACCGAACACTCTTGCCAGACGCGATCGAGGGGGTCGGGCTTCGTATTCTGCAACGATTTTCTCGATCAAAGTCTGAGCAGCGATGCGATGCTTCATCCCGAGCTGTTGCGTTGTCATGTTTTCTCCCACCGTCAAGGTAGTGGCGGTGGACCGGATCAGTTAGCCCCAGAAGTGGGGTTGTCTCAATTCGATGGCGCAGTCATGCCTGGCGGGATCGCGCGGCCCTCGGCCGGACGAGATCGTGGCTGCCGCTGATGAGTTGCTCGACCAGCTCATCCGGGACTCCGGCATCCAGCACGATCGTGATCCAGTGCTTCTTGTTGAGGTGATAGCCCGGTGTGATCGCGGGGAATTCCTCCCGCAGCGCGATGCTGTCCTCTGGATCGCACTTCAGCGACACGCTGAACGGCTGGTCGCTGAGGGCACTCAGCGCGAAGACCTTGCCATTGCCGCTCGTTTTGAAGACGGAGAGCCCCTCGCTGAACGGAAACGTCTCGGTCGCCTGTGGCAGTGCAAGGCAATACTCGCGGAGATCATCCGGTGTCATGGGATCAACACTAGAGCTGCGGTAAAGCCACGTCACCGCCGCCCGATACCGTAGAAACCATGACCATCGAAGTCCCCCACGTGCCCATCGACCCGACCTCCGCCGCGAACCTTGCGAACCGCGGACTCCGATTCGACGTCGTGGCCGCCGAGCCCGAGGCGGTAGAGGCCTTTCAGTATGCAGTGGCTCGCGGATTCCTCGACTCGCGCGAATCCGCTGATGAAAAACAACTGCGATACGACCGCTCCCTCGAGCGCCGCAACTCTGCCGTACGGGACGAGTCCAACGCCGACCCGCTGATTCCGATTGCGACCATCAGTTCCTGGATCTCCGACCTCACTGTCCCAGGCGGTCGCAGCATCCCCGCCTGGTCGATCACCTCGGTGTCGGTCGCCCCGACGCACCGCCGACGAGGGATCGCTCGCGACCTGCTCGGAGCCGAGCTTCGCACGGCCGCGTCTCTCGGCGTTCCGGTCGCGATCCTGACGGTCTCCGAGGCGACCATCTACGGTCGCTTCGGATTCGCACCATCCGCAATGTCAGCCGACTGGACCATCGACACCACGCGCGCGAAATGGACCGGGCCGACGCCCGGTGGTCGCGTGCATCTCGTGTCGTCCGAGGCGGTTCGGGATGGCTCGGGCCGCGACATAGTCGAGGCCGCCCGCCTTCTGACCCCGGGCCAGGTCGAGTACGACGGTCACCTCTTCGAGCGACAGTTCGGCCTCCCCGGCAAACCCGAATTCGATGCATACCGCGTCGCGCGCTACGACGACGAGGCCGGCGTGCCGCAGGGTTTCGTGATTTACAAGAACGTGCGGCTCAGCGACACGTGGACCGTCGAGGTGCAAAACCTCGTCGCAGCGACCGACGACGCCTATTCCGCCCTCTGGCGCTACCTGTTCGAGCTCGACCTGGTCAGAAAGGTGACTGCGAACCTGCGCCCGATCGTCGAGCCGTTCCAATGGCAGATCCAGGATGCCAGGGGCGCCCGCAAGACCGGCGAACGTGACCACCTATGGACTCGCATCCTCGACGTGAAGGCCGCGCTCGAGGCCCGCAGCTTCGGTGCCGCCGGCACCTTCGTGCTCGACATCACCGATGACCTCGGCTTCGCTGAGGGCAGCTGGCTTCTGGATGCCGGGACGGGCACCGTCCAGAAGGTTGATGCCGTGCCCGTCGGCGCCCACCACCTCGCGATGTCGGCGAATGAGCTGGCCGCAATCTACCTCGGTGGTACGTCGATCACGACGCTGGTGCGGGCCGGCCGAATTCGGGAGCTCTCGGACGGCGCGGCCGCGGCGGCCGACGCATCCTTCCGCTCCCCCGTCACGCCGTGGCTGAGCATCTGGTTCTAGAGCGAGCTACCTCCGACGCCGCACCAGCAGCCCGGTGAACACGAGCCCCGCAGCGAACAGGACGGTGAGGATGGTGGTCAGCGCGCCAGGCAGGATCCCGCGGATCCCGTTCAGCAATAGGAGCGCGGCCGCAATGGTCGTGACCAGAAACACCCTGTCGGCGTTGCGCGTGAAGTGGTGGCGGAGGTAGACGAGGATCCCAGATCCGAGCGTTCCGACGAGCGCGAGAACGCTCGCGACCGATCCGACCGTGCCGAGGCCCGGGATGACCTGCGCGAGCGTGATCAGCGCCAATCCGACCGCGGCGACGAGGAAGGCGACGCGAAGCAGCGTGTCTTTGGCTCCCCCGAGGAACAGGAAAAGGAACGCGATCGTCAGCACCCCGAAGGCCAGGAAGGTGAGCAACGGATTGGCCGAGAGAAAAACGAGAGTGATAACGAACTCGATCAGCAGCAGCGCGCCGGCAATCACGAACAGCCAGGCGACGAGCGGACGGTTGCGTGCGGTTCGGGAGGTAGCCATGGTCGAACGCTACACGCCCCCTGGCGCACGCGGCTGAGCGCAAAATGGCCGGACGTATCCGCTCGGACTCACCTCCATTGACCACGTCGACCAGTGCGCGCATGCTGGAGGCATCCCAGAAAACCGTCACACGACAACGAGAACGGAGGTAACGAAAATGGCGCATTTCATGGACGTTCACGAGGGGTTCGTCGGCGTCTCGAAAGATGAGCTAGCGAAGGCACATGACGCGGATCTCGCGATCGAGTCCGAAGAGGGCGTGCACTTCGAGCACGCCTGGGTGGATCCGGAATCCGGCAAGGCCTTCTGCCTCTCGACCGGGCCCGACAAGGAGGCCGTCTTGCGCGTCCACGAACGGAGCGGCCATCCAACCGCCGAGATCTACGAACTCGCCGTCGAGGTTTGACGACCTTCCAACGGGGTTTAACGACCTTCCAACGGCGATACGAAAAACGGGCCGCCATCCCGGAGGATGACGGCCCGTCGTCAAGTTCGACGCGATCTTCGGTGTGCGCTCGATCTGTATTACAGAACTAGCGGCGCAGTCCGAGACGCTCGATCAGCGTGCGGTATCGATTGATATCGATGTCCTGCAGGTATCCCAGCAGGCGGCGACGCTGACCAACCAGCAGAAGCAGGCCACGACGTGAGTGGTGGTCGTGCTTGTGCTCTTTGAGGTGTTCGGTCAGGTCTTTAATACGACGCGTGAGCATCGCAACCTGGACCTCGGGGGATCCCGTGTCACCTGGGTGGGTAGCGTACTCGTCGATGATCGCCTTCTTGACTTCGGCTTCAAGAGCCATAGAAGTGATCCCCTTTCTCCTCGTTGCGCGGTGCTCGTCACACGACGTGCGAGCTCTATTTATCCGCGGCCGTTAGACGGCAACCTTGAGAGTTTAGCAGAGCGATGGGCCGTCACACACGCGCGTGATCCATGCACCACTCGGTGAACTCGATCAGCGGCGACCACTCGAAGATCGTGTCGCCGGGCTCGTCTTTCTTGTCCAACCAGGTCGCGATGATCGCCTCGAGCCCGCGCGAGGGCGGCGTGAAGGGCTCGGTGAAGTAGACCGCGTCCTCCGTAAACAGCGCACCGATGTCGTTCGGATCGTTGGATTCCCAGGCGCGACGGTAGCCATCCATCCATTCCTGCACAGAATTCGTCATGCATCCGGTTTACCAAGAACCGGCGAGACTGCCTAGCAAAGTGGACGGCAACTCGTAGCCTTGAACGCATGCTCTACAGGGCTGGCCTCGGGATAGCTCGGATGCTCCTCGGCGCCCTGCGGGTCCGACGATTGCTCACCGGTGTCACGAATATTCCGGATGCGGGCGGCGCGGTGCTCGCGATCACCCACTTCGGCTACCTCGAGTTCGCCCTCGTCGGCATCGTCGTATGGCTGCGGACTCGACGACCGATCCGCTTTCTCGTGACCAGCACCGCCTTCGAGAAACCGATCATCGGGGCCGTACTGCGGAAGGCACAACAGATTCCTGTCGATCTGAGCGGCGGCGGCGACGCGTACAACGAGGCGGTACTCGCGCTGCGTTCCGGGGCGCTGATCGGGGTGTTTCCCGAGGGCGGCGTCGACGCGTCCTTTACGGTCCGCAAGCTGAAGACGGGCGCGGTACGTCTCGCGCGCGAGGCAGGGGTGCCGGTCATCCCGATCTCAGTGTGGGGCGGTCAGCGGTTGTTCACGAAGGCGCATCACATCGGATTTTGGGAGCGCTTCGGCATCCCGGTGAGCTTCGCGTTCGGCGCGCCGATGGATGTCTCGCTCGAGGAACGGCACATCGCGACGGTCGCGCTTCGGGCCAGGCTGCAGGAGCAGGTCGTGGTGCTGCAATCGACCTATCCGGATGACGGCTTCGGCCAGTGGTGGCAGCCCCGGCGCCTCGGCGGTACGGCGCCGACGCCCGCGCAGGCACTCGCGCTGGATGAACGGCTCGCGGCCGAGCGGGCCGC